>JBDRFA010000152.1:0-14371 GCA_043819235.1 Candidatus Omnitrophota bacterium
ATGACCTCGGGCGCGATCATATTGAACGCGCCGCCGCCCATAGCTACCGCGACGTCAAGCCCGCCGGCGCCTATCGCGATCATCCCTATACCCCCGCCCGTAGGCGTGTGGCTGTCACTGCCCAGCAAAGTCTTCCCCGGAACCCCGAACCGTTCAAGATGCACCTGGTGGCAGATACCGTTACCCGGCCTCGAAAAATATATCCCGTATTTCGCGGCTACCGTCTGCAGATACCTGTGGTCATCCGCTTTCTCAAACCCCTGCTGGAGGGTATTATGATCGACATAACTGACCGAGAGCTCGGTCTTTACCCTCGGTATTCCCATCGATTCAAACTGGAGATACGCCATGGTCCCCGTCGCGTCCTGCGTGAGAGTCTGGTCTATCCGTATCCCGATCTCCCCGCCCGGAACGATCTTTCCGGAAACGAGGTGTTTTTCAAGTATCTTCGTCGTAAGGTTCTTTTTCACGAGTAACGTCCTTTCTCTCCGTTGTATAACAGTTGCAGGCATTCCCTGCTAATTTGATATTCTTCACATCAGATCATTATTTGTCAAGTTTATAAAAACAGGTTAAACCCTGCCAGAACGCCGTCACATACCATCTGCACCATATTATTAAAATCCCCCTGGCCGCACTTTTCCAGCGCCATATAATATTTGTACCGGTCCTCTACCCCGATCATCACCGGCGGGAAGGCCAGGCTTAAAAGCTGGGTTATCATGACAAGGCGCCCTACCCTGCCGTTACCGTCGAAAAACGGATGTATGATCTCGAATTCATGATGGTCCCTCGCGATCTTTGCCAGCGGATCATCACCATATGTATTGATGTTCTTTATCAGCCGTGCCATTCTCAGGGGAACGTCCTGGGCGGAAGGAAGGACAGTATCCGTATTGGTCAGGTTCACGTAGCCCGTCCTGTATTCGCCGGGCAGTTTGTTGTTGAAATCGTACATGACGATCTCGTGCAGTTTTAATATATATTTCTCGTCGATCTTATAGCCGGGATGAATGATCTTCAACATATGCGCCATGGCGTTCTTATGGTTAACCGCTTCAAGTATCTCGAACAGCTCCTTCCCCCTGACGGTATGCCCCTCGATAGCGGTTTCGGTCTCTTTTTCAGTCATCCGGCTGCCTTCGATAGCGTTAGAATTATATGTCACTGACAGTATAAATTCATCCCTCACCCGCTGATCGTTCTTCAGTATCTCGATCGGGTCCTTGATCTTCTCTTTCAGCCCTGCCACGATTTCTCTAAGGTCCACATATTCCTTGAAAAGCTGGTCTATATCACGGCTTTGCCGGGCCTGGGGCTTGATCCCCCTATCCAGCCAACGCCAGACAGTCTTATAGTCGACCTCCAGTCGTTCCGCCAGCACCGTCCGCTTTATGCCGGTCTCTTCAATTATCTTCTTCAGTTTATCCCTGTCAGAAAAATGCGGTATCTTCATGCGCCCCTCCCTATGGCATAATTTAAAACACTGTCAATTAACAGTATACCATATGGAATATAAATTGCAAGTGAATATATCGTTTTGGAATGCGAATAATCAGGGGACGTGGTTTCAAATGTCCTTAACTTTGTATAATGAAAAATATTTATTGCCCGCGATGAGTTCTATTTGATCCGGGTATTTCGCCAAAAGCGGCCGCATGTCGTATGTTTCGCCGTAATGACCGTGCGTCAATAATATCCACCTGGATTTGAACACCTCGCGGATAACATGAGGGATATCTCGCCCTGTTTTCCCGGTTTCCATGGCATATTTAACCGCCCCTGTCTCAGGGTCCAATGACCTCCGGTATATCTCCCTCACCGCCGGATAAACATCTCCCTGTATTGCACCCGTATTTATCCCCTGCCACAACGCGAAAAGCCCCGGATGCGCAAGACGCATCATGCCGGGGTCAAGCCCCTGCAGGTAATAAACTTTATCGCACAAATAAAACATGGGAGAGAACATCTCCCAATCCTCCGAATACACGATATCGCCGGGTTCGGCCTTTTTGTCCAGCACTGTCATGACCTCGGAAAGCTCAGCCATCGGTATAATTGAACGCGCTTCCCTATACGATCTAACCATCTCGAATGTCCCGTAACAAAAAAGGCACACGCCCACAATGGCAATAATAGCGTTTTTTACGGCACGCCGCGCGTTGTACATCTGGATCGTTTCGATAAAAATAAATGAAACGGCCAGCGAAACCATAAAAGGCCAGTATTCGATGAACCGCTTAGAATACATCGTCATCGCCATAAAAAAACACGCGATCGAGAATAAAAACACGCATTTCCATGAATATTTCATACGGTTAAGAAAAACCGTGACTACACTGCCAAACATGAGCGCCAGCACATACCAGTAGCGCGTAATAAAGTCACGCGTGCTTATGGGGAGCCATTCCATCCCCGCGAGCGGAGAATTCGTCAGCGCCATTCTGAAAAGGTTATTATATAAATACTCGACATTGTGCGGAAAAGACGGGTTTATAAGTACACCGGCCAGCATTCCCGATAAAACGTAAACGGCGGGTTTCCATACCACTTTTTTCTCGTCAATAGACATAAAAACCGCGCCCGTTATGATCACAACCGGGAATAAAAAGAACGCCACATAGGAATACGTGTATGCCATGGCGAGTATCCCTGCCACAAGCCACCTTTTTCGGAAAAAGGCGTCAATGCCGGCGACAAGAAGAAAAAGCGACAAGACATGCGACCGTACCAAAAGAAGCCGTATATAAACATCAGGCGTAAGCACGGAGAATAAAAAAAGAACGCCTATTACCGCGCCAAGTTTTCCCGCACGCTCGGACACCCGCGCGGACCATACAAAACATAGCCCCATAAGCGCGGCCATCGCGACCTTACATCCCATAAGCGTATTAAATACGAAAACCTTCTGCCACACGCCCAGATACAGGTGAAACAAAAAGAACGGATTCACGAAATGTTCACGCTGGAAAGTAAAATACATCCACGGGAACTCTTTCGTGAAGGGCCCGTTTTCCATCATAAAAACACCCATTTTCGCGTGATAATAGCTGTCAAACCCGTAGAAATACCGCGTTTTGATTTGAAAAAAAAGAAAAACCGCGCTCGAGATAAAAAATAACAAACCATACCACGCGAATTTTTCTTTGAAGAACTTCTCAAGCAAAACAATTTTAAAGCCTGTATTTTTCCCTGTCATTTGCGTTCCCTCCCGAACAAAATGTATCACAAAACCCGTAAAAGACAAATCAACCCAACAGATCGCCCGCGAGACAAGTTAGCCCGCCTCCGGCGGGAACTCCCTTGCAGGGTCAAGTAGCAAGGGTCATCCCTCGACTTCGCTCGGGACAGGTGGGTCAAGGAAAGTCCTGCTATATGAACTTAGATCCCTCGACTCCGCCCCTCCGGGGCTCCGCTCGGGATGACAGAGAATTGTCATCCCGAGCGAGGGAACGAAGTGACCGAGTCGAGGGATCTAACGTATTGAATTTTCCTATACACTAATATAGCATAAAACCTATAGTTTACAGCTGCAAACCGCGCGTATCGCTTCGATCCTTTTTAACACCGGAGGATGGCTGTAACTCATGAATACCTTGACGGGGTGCGGTGTCAGGTTCGACAGGTTATGGACGGTAAGTTTCTTAAGCGCCGCGATCATATCTTCCGGATGGCCGCATGTCGTGACCGCGAAACGGTCCGCCTCATACTCATGCCTCCTGGAAAGACAGTTCGCCAGTACGGCCAGTACAATAGTTACAGGGGTATACAGGAAACCGAAAAAGAACAGGCTTCCATAAACAGATACATATTCCATGCGAAAAGCGTCAAAGAGGCCTTTATTGTTCAAGAAAAAATTCAATATCCAGAACATCAAACCGGTATTGATGAACGACAATATAAGGTTCTTGATAATATGCTTCTTTTTGAAATGGCCTATTTCATGGGCAAGTATCGATACGAGCTCGCCGGCCGTGTGGCTCTGTATCAACGTATCGAACAGGGCAATACGCCGGTATTTGCCCAGCCCGGTAAAGAACGCGTTCGATTTTGAGGAACGCCTGGACCCGTCCATCTTGAAAATGCCTTTCAGTTTGAAGTTTTGATCTTTCGCGTAATCCTCGATAGCGGCCTTTAGCTCCCCGGGCTCGAGCGGAACGAACTTATTGAACAGGGGCATTATAACGACAGGGGCGATAAACGTTAAAAACAGGCTGAATAATGTCACGCCGATCCAGCATGCGATCCATGCCCACCCGCCCAGCGCCCCGAAAAACCAGAGAATAAGGGCGAATATCGGGCCGCCGATCATAATTCCCAGGACCAGCCCCTTTACCATGTCCGTTATATAAGTCCTCAAACTCATCCTGTTAAACCCGAACTTTTCTTCTATGACAAAAGTGCGGTAAAGAGAAAACGGGATATTGAGCGCCTGAGAAAGCAGCATCAGGGCCCCGGCGAAAATAAGGCCCGAAAGTATCGCCCCGGCGCCGAAAGACCGGGCGAACATGTCGACACAGTTGAATCCCCCCGCAAGTATGACCGTCAGGATCACCACGAGATGCACCGCTTCTTCGAACATCTTGAGATCCGTGTTGGCCTTCAGGTATTCCTGGGACCTGGCGTAACTTTGCGCGTCATAGACACCTTCGAATTCCCCTGGCAGAACCGGTGACGCGGCTCTTACGTTCAGCCTTTCCACGACCGCCGTCAGGACATACTGGCCTATCAGAATAACGATAATAACCGCAAGATAGATATTCATTAATGCTCCCTGCGAGCACCCGGAAAAATAAAAAATACGGGAACTATTTGCCCGCAAACGCCTTGACCGCAGGCATGATCGACAGGATCACGCCCCCAAGGATTATCCACCACCCGGAACCGGGCAGAATATAGCCCGCGAGTATGACACCGATACCTATACCGATGATCAGTTTCGAAAAAACGAACAAAAAGAACATCGGCGACGATAAGCCCTTAACCTTCTCTATAAATCCCATTTCTCCTCCTTTTAGTACTCACACACCCCGCACACATACCGTTCAATACCACTCACGCGCCCTCCCCGGCCGTATTATACGGTTTAAACTTGATCGTTATTGACAAAATAAAAACATTGTCACGATGGGACTGTCCACTCTTGCTCCGTACAGGGAGGATCCACACCGGGCGGAGGGGCCCTGGTAGGAGCAAGAGCGGACAGTCCCATCTCGGCTACCATTAGAAATAATAATACCAATCAGGTTTAGATGGCATTACTTCAATTCCCGCGGAGACTTGCCGGAGCGCCAGTGCGCTTCTATATTCTCCAGGGTCTGTCCTTTTGTCTCCGGGACGAAATAATAACAGAAAACCCACCCAACCAGCCCGACCGAAGCGTATAGCCAGAACGTGTTCGCCTTGCCGGCCTTATCGAGCAGCGTAAGAAACGTCATCGCAACTATCAGATTAAACAACCAGTTGGCCATGGTCGCCAACCCCATCGCCCGGCCGCGCACTTTCTGCGGATAGATCTCGGATATAAGAAGCCAGAATATCGGGCCAAGGCTGACGGCGAACGATGCCACATAAAGCACGAGACATCCGGCCGCGATCCATTTCAAAGCGACTGATAACGTCGGCAGATAGAAGGCTAACCCGAGCACCGAAAGCGCGACGATCATGCCCGCCAGACCCATAAAAAGAAGCGGACGCCGCCCTATACGGTCGACATATCTTATCGCGACGACCGTCATGACCACGTTGACTATACCAACGCCTGCCGTAGCGAGAATGTCCACCGACGCCGAACCGAAACCGGCGAACGAGAATATGGTAGGCGCGTAATAGATGACCACATTTATGCCGGTAACCTGCTGAAAGAACGCGAGAGCGACGCCTATAAAGATAGGCATCCTCAGCCATGGCTCAAGGAGTTCCTTCCACCCTCCCTTTTCTTCTTTCATCGTGGACCTGACAGCCTCTATTTCGTCCTCCACGGGATGTTCGGCCCCGTGTATCTTCAAAAGGACAGCCCGGGCCTTGTCCGTAAGGGACCGGCTTATCAGCCAACGCGGGCTCTCCGGCAGGAACAGCATGCCAACGCCCAGGACAACGGCCGGTAATATGCCGAACGCGAACATCCACCGCCAGTTCTCGCTCCAGGAAAAGGCATAGTCGATCAGATAAGAAAGCACTATGCCGCATGTGATCGCCAGCTGGTTTAGAGAAACCAGCGCCCCTCTGACATCCGGCGGAGACACTTCAGATATATACAGCGGCGCCGTAAAAGACGCGACGCCGATCGCCAGGCCTATAATGACGCGTCCGGCGATCAAAAAAGGAACGGACGGAGAAAAAGCGGCACAGGCCGAACCCACCGCGAATATCACAGCCGTTCCGATAATGACCTTCCTGCGTCCGAACCGGTCAGAGATCTGGCCGCTGGAAGCGGCGCCGATGACCGCGCCCAAAAGAACGCCGCTTACGATCATTTCTTCCATAAAAACCGACAACGCGTACTGTTTTTTAATGAAAAGTATCGCGCCCGATATTACGCCGGTATCATACCCGAAAAGAAGCCCCGCAAGCGCGGCAACAGCCGCGACAAAAAAAACGAACCTCCCGCTATCCTTCACTTTTCCCGCATCATTCGGCGTCATCTGTTCCTCCTTTACATTAATATTTCGGATTATTTTATAACGCGCCATACGATGTTATCTATTACGGTTTTAACTTGATCATATCTCTATCACAAAACGAAAACATTTTCAGGATGGGACTGTTCACTCTTGCTCCGTACCGGGAGGATCCACGCCGGGCGGAGGGGCCCGGGTAGGAGCAAGAGTGAACAGTCCCATCTCGGGTACCAATCGGGTTTAAACGGCATAAATTATCTGCTCCTCAGTTTGCTCAAAAGCCGCAGCATTTCCAGATACAGCCATATAAGAGTGACCATCAGCCCGAATGCCCCGTACCACTCCATATATTTAGGCGCCCCGGCCTCTTCCCCCTTTTCGATAAAGTCAAAATCAAGCACGAGGTTCAGCGCCGCGATGCAGACCACGATGAGGCTGAATATAATGCCCACGGGGCCCGAACTGTGAATAAGCGGCATTTGCACCCCGAAAAAACCCACGATGATAGACACGATGTAAATGAGCGCTATCGCGCCCGTCGCGGCGACCACCCCGAGCTTGAAATTCTCGGTTACCTTTATAAGCCCGGATTTGTACGCAACAAGGAGACAGAACAGCGTTCCGAACGTGAGAAGCACCGCCTGTATGACGATCCCCGGGTACGCCGCCTCAAAAAGCGCGGAAATGCCCCCGAGGAACACGCCTTCCAGAAGCGCGTATGCCGGCGCGGTGATCCCGGCCCATTCTTTTTTAAAGATCGTGACAAGCGCGGTTATAAATCCGAGTATCGCCGCGGGCACCATAAGAGGCATGAGCCCCGCGGGGTTCCCCCACACCCACGTCGCGCTTATGACCGTAAGCATCAAAAGAAGCAGTGTCTTGTTCACCGTACCCTGGATGGTCATTGCCCCCGCGCCGCCGGAAGCGGCGGTATCCTTAAAAATATCTCCCCGCAATGCCGGATTCCCCGATCTCATCATTTCAGCCTCCTTACGTTGTTTGCTTTTATCTCCCGCTACCCAGCCAAAAACCCCCGTAAGGGCACGGCGCGCCGTGCCCCTACCGCATTAACCTTTATTATGGAAAGTTTAGCATGTAAACACACAATTGTCCATCCACCGCCTACCCTTCCGGTTTCCCGCTATAGCCAGGGGTATTCGCTCTTGCTCCGTACCGGGAGGATCCACACCGGGCGGAGGGGCCCGGGTAGGAGTAAGAGCGAATACCCCTGGCGGGATCTGTCTAAGAAAATCGAACGTCCCAGCAAGGGATCCCCGCGTCAGGCGTTCCTCCTGGCATAGGTTCTAATGTAGTCCTATCACCAGATCACGTTCATAAGCGTCCCCACGATCAGCGTGGTAACTACCATGATGCAGGCCGACCGGATCATATCCTTTATCCCCAGTTCCCTCACCATTACCACGAAAGTCGCCATACACGGAAAATATATCGCCAGGATGGTACACGCGATCACCAGCTGTTTCGTGGTAAGGCCCAGGGGCCCCAGCATGCCCACCGCCACGTCTTTACGCAAAAAACCTATCAAAAGCGGCGCTATCGTTCCTTCCGGCAATCCCCACATACCTCTTAAAAGAGGAGCGAACACCGAGGACAGAAGGTCGAAAACCCTTAACGTATAGAGGATGTTCACGACAAAGACCCCCAGGAGCACCATCGGCACCGCTTCCTTTACGAACGCGGTGATCCTCATCCACAATTTCTTCAGAACGGCGCCGGGCTGCGGCAGGCGGTACGGCGGTATCTCCCACAGTATCTCCGGGCTCCGGCCCTTCATCACAAGGTTCATCAATACGCCTTTAGTGATAAGAAGCATAAAGAGTATCCCGAATATCAGCGCGACATATCCTCCCCCGCGTTCTCCCACGAGTCCCACGATCATCGCGATCTGGGCCATGCACGGTACCGAGACGGCCATAAGGGTCGCCGCTATGAACTTTTCCCGCCTGTTCTCAAGCAGCCTGAGCGCCATCGCGCCGGGAACATTGCATCCCAGCCCCAGCACCATGGGCACGATGGCGTACCCGTGAAGGCCGAGGTGGTGCATAAGATTGTCTACCTGTGTAGCGAGCCTGGGCAGGTATCCAAGATCCTCCAGTATCCCCAGGACAAGGTAAAAACTGATGATATAAGGTAAAACTTCCGCGATCGGAACATACAGTCCCGTTGTTATCAGGCCAAAAGACTGGCCCAGGCTGATCTTCCCGTCGATAAGGTTCCCTATCAAAATACCATGTAAAATGCCCCCGCTCCCCAGTAAAACACTCAACTTTCGCATAAGCGGCAGCCATATATTCTCAAAGGCCGGCTCGAATATATATGTGATGAGATTTTCACCGACGAACCGCACTATCTGAAAACATACATACATTACCAGAACAGCCAATGGCAACCCGGTCAGGGGGCGTGTGCTGATATCTTCGAACCGCTCCATCAGAGTATGGTGGTGATGATGCAATATTTGCGCCGCCGCGACTATCCGGCCGTTCTCTTCCCATTTCTCTTGCCGTGTCAAAGAAGCGGAAACCTTCGTCCTGGCCTCGGGAAGCCTCTCCACTAACTCTTTGATCCCGACGCCCGTTAACCCGCATGCCGGGACCACAGGCACCCCGAGTTCTTCTTCGAGTTTCTTCACGTCGATCTCTACACCCTTATGACGTGTTTCATCCCACATATTGAGTACCACTATCATAGGGATATTCCGTTCCCGTATTTCAAGAGTGAGAAAAAGGTTCCTCTCTAAATTCGTCGCATCCAGGATATTTATGATCAGGTCGCCTTTTCCCATCATGTCAAGAGTCACTTCATCCGCCCTGCAGGCCGGGTCAAGGGTGTAAACACCCGGAAGGTCTATGACCACCCCCGACCCGCCGTCCCTGAATTTAATATACCCCTGGCAGAACCCCACGGTGGTGCCAGGGTAGTTCGAAACAGTAACTTTCGCCCCGGTCAGGCGTGAAAATATGGCGCTTTTCCCGACATTCGGGTTCCCCATAAGCAGGATGGTCTTTTCAGCCGCACTCATATCTCCGCCTCTACGATTATCTTCCGCGCTATCCCGTGCCCGATCGCGACTTTCGACTTATCGACCCTGACCGTTACAGGGCCGCCCCAGAAATGCGAACTTATTTTTGTTATCCTTTTCCCCGGACGTATCCCAAGATATCCCAGACGCCTGCCGGCATCATCCCCCGAGATCTCTATTACAATTCCCGACCGTCCCGTCGCGAGTTTTATCAAACTGATCTTTTCCATTTCAAAATACACCGCCCCGTATTTCACTTTTCCGTAACATGCCTCAACCCCTCCTCAAAAAGGTTCTCGATATGTTTATCGTTAAGGAGGTAATAAACCCGCCTGCCCGCCTTCCTGCACTTGACAAGGTTCAGGTCCCTGAGCGCCCTCATCTGATGCGAAACCGCCGAGTGTGTCATATTCAGGGCCGCCGAGATCTCGCTAACGCATAATTCGGATATCGATAAGGCGAATATTATCCTGACCCTCGTCGGGTCCCCCAGCACCGTAAACGTCCGTGACAGTTTATTTATCACGTCCGCCCCCTTCATCTGCACCCGTATTTTCACGCCCAATCCGTCATGCAACATAACCCCCTCCGTCTTCCAGTATATATGAACGTATGTTCATATATTAGCATATATTTCATAAAAGTCAAGCGCATGGGCTAATCAGGGAAAATGCTGGAACCTGAAACCGAACGAGGGTTTGGACTCGAGAAATGTTTGAGCCCGCAGCGAACTATTCACTATTCACCGAAAACCATTCACCATATTTATTGAAGCGGACCTGTAAGCCGGGTTCTGTAGACGGCAAAGCCGCCCGGTGACTATTCATCTGGGGCCGCCATCGCTGACGGCCTCTTGCGGCCTACCCGGAAGTCATAACGAGATCAGCCACCTCGTACGTATACCCGCACCCGAAAGCGCGGATATTCCGTTCCTTCCCTATTTGGCCTTGCTCCACGTAGAGATTGCCGCGTTTCACCCTTCCATATCCACACAAAGTATGGACAGGAAGACTCGTCTCTGTGGCTCTTATCCTCACCTCACGGTGGACGGGTATTACCCGCTACGCGCTGGACGGAGCCCGGACTTTCCTCACCCTGCGCAAATGCTCAGGGCGCAATCACCCGGTCCGCTTCAAACTGAAATTTGGGTTAAATGAAATTGATAAATTATCAGATCAGGGCTTTAAGGTTTATCGCCCTGTTCACGAGATCATCGGCGTCTTTGTTCTCTTCTCTGGGGATCTCGAATATCTCCACCGCGCCGAAACCCCTTAAAAGGTTCACCGCGAGGTCGAAAAATTTCAGTATATTCTGGTCCTTTACGCGGTATTCGCCTTTGAGCTGCCTTGCCACGAGCTGGCTGTCAAGGTTCAGGGTTATTCCGCCCGCGCCCAGGAACACCGCTTCCTGCAGCGCGTAGACAACCGCCAGATACTCCGCCACGTTGTTTGTGGCTATACCGATATATTTTGATACTTCCCCCACCCTCTCACCGTTCTTATCCAAAAGTACGGCGCCGATCCCGGCCGGTCCCGGGTTTCCCCTTGAACCGCCGTCGGCGAATATACGGATCTCGCCGGTTGAGGCGTCATTCTTCGACATAAAGCATCCTTGAACAGTTCCCGCAGATCACGATGTTCTTTTTAAGCTGGGCTTCATTGATGACCTGCTGGCGAAGCTGCATGTTACAGCCGCCGCAGCATTCGGATTCTATCCTGGCAAGCGCTACCCTTCCGCGGTTCTCGCGGATCTTTTCATATTCCGCCATGATCGCGTGCTCCACCATACGGGAATATTCATCGCGTTTAACGCTGATCTCACCGGTCTTCGCGGAAAGCGCTTTTTCCTCGGCCTTCAGTTTTTCCTTTTCGCTCTCGACGTGCCGCTTTTCTTCCTCTAATATCCTCTTTTCCCCGTCACACCTCTTCTGCGCCCCATCTATGGCGTCAAAAAGGTTTATTATTTCTTCTTCTATCAAAGACACATCCGCCTTGATGCTTGCTATCTCCTGTTGCAGGGCCTTATATTCCTTATTGTTCTTTATCTGATATAGCTGGGCCTGATGTTTATTTATCTTCTCTTCCTTGTCCTGCATATCGATCTCTTTCTGGTTCTTTTCGACCTGCAGATTCTTAAGCGCCTGTTCCGCGTTCTTCGAACCCTCCATTTTGCTGCCCAGAGAATCATCCATTTCCCTTATCCTGGCGGGAAAGGTCTCGAGCAGGGACTTAATATCGAACAGTTCCGTGTCCAACGCCTGAAGTTCGATCAGTTTTTCCAGCTGCGTCTTGAAACTTCCGGATGTATTTTCCTCCATTGAAACTCCTCTCCCTATCGGTGAACGGTTTTTGCCTGAGGGGCAGTCTGACGAAAAAGGCCAAGTAGATCATAAATTGATGGTGGGCGCAAGAGGACTCGAACCTCCGACCTCATGCATGTGAGGCATGCGCTCTAACCAGCTGAGCTATGCGCCCGGTCTTAATGTATCGTAAAAACTGAATTCGTTGGTGGGGGCACATGGGATCGAACCATGGACCTACTGATTATGAGTCAGTTGCTCTAACCGGCTGAGCTATGCCCCCACTGCGCGACCTTTTATTCGAACTGTGATTATATCAAAAAACATATTCCGCGACAAGTCTTTTCCGCCTGCGCGCCGCGGGCGCGGGACAACTTCCCGGACATTACACAAGGGGTATGACAACGATGAACCGGTTCCCGGTCTCGGGCAGATTTTCGGCCCATATCCGGCCCTCGTGAAGTTCTATTATATCCTTGGCCAACGCGAGATCAAAACTCACCTGGTCAGTCCTATGTTCAAACCGCTCAAATTTGTCGAATATCTCCTCCATAAGCTGCGCCGGTATTTGTTCGCCGCTGTCGCAGAATTCCATCCTTACGAATTCGCCCACCTGCGATACTTTCACTGTCGCCTGGCCCCCTTCCGGCGTATATTTAATGGTATTCATCAGAAGGTTACGGATCGCCTGTTTCATTTTATCCTCATCCGCCATCACATTAACGCTGTCGACGAGTATCTGTTCCCGGAGATTTACATGCTTTTTCTTCTCCTCTGCCAGGACATCCCCCAGGACATCTTTCAATAAAACGATAATATCACTTTTCTTCCTGGCTACATTGAGAAGCTGGGCGTTTATCTTATAAAGGTCCACCAGGTCCATGACCAGGTCAGACATCCGCTCGGTGACGATATCGCAGATTTTCATCGGCGCGCTGAGTTCGACCTTTTCTTTTATCGCCTCCATATCAAGCATGCCTTTTATATTCGAAGAAAGTCGGTACAACGGGTCACGGAACTCATGGGCCACGGTAGCTACAAAATTCGATTTTAATTCGCTGCACCGCCTGGATCGCGCCGCGTAAAACATCACTTTGTTCATAAGGCCCCTGATGAACCTGTACCCTAATAAGAGCCCGCATAGCGAGACGATAAAGGCAAAAAAGATCACGAGCCCGACATATCCCACAAGGATCTCAAATCCGAATAAGATCGCCACGAGGATATACATAAAGGTAAGGAACGGGATAATACTCATCAGGGCGAATATCTGATGAAGCCGGTTGAACGGATTGACACCTATTTCCTGCAGTATCAACGCGAATTCATCGTTATTCTCATGTTCTTTATCTCTTTTCGACATACATACACCTCTCTTTCAAGTTAGCCCGCCTCCGGCGGGAGCTTCCTTGCAGGGTCAAGTAGCAAGGGTCTTGGGTCAAGGAAATTCCTACTATATGAACTTAGATCCCTCGACTCCGCCCCTTCGGGGCTTCGCTCGGGATGACAGATCCACATTGTCCCGATCGAGGGACAGATCCATATTGTCATCCCGATCGAGGGACAGATCCATATTGTCATCCCGAGCGAGGGACAGATCCATATTGTCATCCCGAGCGAGGGACAGATCCACATTGTCATCCCGAGCGAGGGACAGATCCACATTGTCATCCCGAGCGAGGGACAGATCCATATTGTCATCCCGGGCGAGGGACAGATCCATATTGTCATCCCGAGCGAGGGACAGATCCACATTGTCATCCCGAGCGAGGGAACGAAGTGACCGAGTCGAGGGATCTAACGTATTGAATTTCCTATATCCCTTTCAACCTTTTAACTTTTCAACCTTTACACCCCTTCACATTCTCCTTCGCCACAACAAGCAAAAGGAAATTCCTACTATATGAACTTAGATCCCTCGACTTCGTGCCTTTCCCCTCGCTTTGCTCGGGACTTCGCAGGCACTCCGCTCCCCTCGGCTTCGCTCTCGGGACAAGCGGGATGACAACTTATTATGATGGGACTGTTCGCTATGCTCCGTACCGGGAGGATCCACACCGGGCGGAGGGGCCCGGGTAGGAGCATAGCGAACAGTCCCATCTCGGTTATCAGTAAACAACCACGGACTGACGTCCGTGGCTTTCCATCAGATTGCAAGCTTCGCTTGTCCGACTCCGTCGGAACCCAATACATCCCCGGACTGACGTCCGCGGAACTTCATCGGTGCCATTAGAAATAACAATATTAATCAGGTTTAAATGGTATTACCCCTCGATCTCCTTCTTGAACTCCGCCATCTTCGTAAGCGCGTCAAGGGGGGTAAGGTGGTCCAGGTTCATCTTCCTTATTTTTTCCACGACAGGATGTTCTTCGCGCGTATTTTCAAAAAAATCCAGCTGCTCCTGCCTG
>JBDRFA010000153.1:0-3521 GCA_043819235.1 Candidatus Omnitrophota bacterium
CGCCGATAATGGGTGGGATACGCCTGTGTGTCGGATCATGAAGGGCGATAGGGACTAAAAAGATGTCTGATAAAAAGCTCTGGTATTTAGTGGAGGATTTTGACCCGGAAGCCCGGTATGCGGAAGGGGAAGTCCTTTCTCTTACTCCGCAGGCGTCATATAACCTGGAAAAACACGGCATCAGGTACAGTATATTGGAGGATTTTTATGACGAAAAGGATCTGTTCAAGGACGAGAAAATATATTTCAGGGAACAGCTGTCGTGGTTCAAGAAATTTGACGATCTGTTTAAGGAGAATATTACCTGCTGCAGGGATGAAGGCATATCTCTGGCGACCGCGCATTATTACCGGCTTAAATGCCTTATAGATTCCATCATCATAGAGGCTAATATGTTCTCGCGCTTTTTCGGGAAAGCTGAACCCGGCAAGGTCGTGTATGTTCGCAAAAGAACTTCCGGGGAGGAAAGCAGCCTGTACGGGCCGTTTGACAGGCAGAGGCAGATCGTGCCGCTTGTTATTGAAAGGATATGCGGGAGGGAAGGCGTCTCCTGGGCGGTGAGGGAGAACGGTCTAAAAGAGGTGGAACCCTTGAAAACTCCTTTATCCCGAAGGCGGCTGAAGGATACAGTAAAACGATTTCATGTTAAGTCGTTATATTATTTTTTCAAATACGCGAAGTTCTCCAAGCTATTCAGCCCGAAGAAAGCGCGGGGTATGAATATTCTGTCGCTGCACGCGGGATGTATCTCCATGGACCGTCTTATCAGGGACATGATATGCGCCGGCGGGAAGGTGTTCCTGAAGACGGATCGCGAAATAGAACTTATAAGCGGGTTTTTTCATAAACGCGTTCTGGACCTTTCCGCGCCGGAAGGGCGAAGGGAAATACCGGGACTGCGCCAGGGCTGTGGCAAGGTCTATGAGAGCTTCATGAATTCGCCCGATCTTACGGGCTGGATCAGCGGGAAATGTGGTTTTGACGTGTCGGACATGTTCGCGCCGTATATCCGGGACCTTGTCGAGAACGTATGCCGTGAGGACCTGGCGGATCTTTTTGTTCTACGCGATTTTTACGACAAGGAGAAAATAGATTTCGTGGTCGCGCGATCAAGCTCCGAAAAGGAATCCATAAGCAGCTTGATGGCGGCAGCCAGCTCCGGGAAAAGGGTATGCCTGCAGCATTCTTGCGGGGCTTTTGGCGGCGAACGCGATCATATAAGCGAACTTGTCTTATTCGATCATTATTTTGCCATGCATGATGAGACCGAGGAACACATGAAGTCTGTGCGGGGCAACGATTACGCCGGAAAATGCAGGGTGTACCAGGCGCCATATCAGATGGAAACTGTAAGGGAACGTTGGGCCGAAGCGTGGCGGGACGACAAACTGATCATGTATATCCCGACGAAACTTTTCTTCGGGTTCAGGAGCTTCAACGGCTATCTTTACCCCCTTACATGGTATTTTGAGCTCCAGAAAGCGATCGTGGACCTATTCGCTTCGCGAAAAGACCTGCGTTTCATTTTCAAATACGCGCCCGGCCAGGAATGGTCGGCGAATTCCATATTGCCGTATATCAAAGACAAGGGCTGTAAGAATATTTCCATAGAAACTAAAACCGTATCCGAATGCCTGGGTGAGGCGGGGAGGGTGATACTGGATTATCCGTCGACAAGTTTCTATGAAGCTATGGCCGCGGGCTCGAGCGTAATGTCGCTGTATCAGGACTCGCTCGAGATCAGGGACCTGCCGCGGAAACTGTTCGGTAGATCGTTACAAAATTTCCGAGACATCAATGACGCTGTCCAGAAAATAGAGGATTTCCTTGCTGCGCCCCCTGAGGAGTTCAGGCGCGGCATAGGATTATCCGCGAAGGATGCGGTTGATGTATTGTTTGAAATAAGAAAAAGGGGGAAAGATGAGCGAAAAAAAGATCAAAGTTTGCGCCAGATGTGTCCAGATCGATACGAGGCCGGGGATCTATTTCAATGAGGACGGTGTATGCGGCGCCTGTTTATACCAGGAAGAGGCCAAAGGGACGATTAATTGGGACGCGCGCGAAAAAGAACTGAGAGACATCGCTGCGTGGGCAAAGAAGACCACCAAAGGCAACTATGACTGTGTGATCGGTGTCAGCGGCGGGAAAGATACGACCTTTCAGGCTATATACGCGCGGGATACTCTGGGACTCAGGCCTTTGCTGGTCAACGGCGAACCGGAAGGTATTACGGATATCGGCAGGTATAACATAGAGAACTTAAAACAGCTGGGGTTCGATGTTATCCAGATCAGGCCGAACCCCAGGGTGCTGAAAAAAATGATGAAACGGGATTTTTATAAGTATTTAAACCCCGTAAAGATCACTGAATATTATTTATGGGCGTCGGCCAACATAATAGCGCATGCATTCAAGATACCTCTTGTGATACAGGGAGAGAACCCGGGCCTGACGCTGGGCGTCAGGAATACAGGGGTCGGGACCGACGGCAACGCGCTTAACGCGAACAAGCTGGATACTCTGGCGTCGGGATGGGAAGAGTATGTGGGAGACGGTGTCGATGCGAAGGACCTGTTCCTTTACAGGTATGACAGGGAAGCTATGGAAAAAGCGGGGCAACGCGGTGTCTGGCTCCAGTATTACGCGAAGGAATGGTCCCAGCCGGGCAACGCGGCGTTCGCGATGGCTCATGGGTTCAGGGTGAGGCCGCCGGATTTTGACCCCGCGGATATCGGGACTTATGTGCCCTGGTCGCAGCTTGATTCCGACCTCGTACAGGTCAACCAGATGCTGAAAGATATCAAGTTCGGGTTCGGGCAGTGTATGGACCACGCGTGTTACGATATCAGGGAAGGGCGTATTACCAGGGAACAAGGCATAGAACTGGTGAGAAAATACGACGGTAAATGCAGCGGGGAATATGTCAGAAAATTTTGTGATTTTATCGAGATAACGCCGGAAGAATTCTGGCGGGTCGTCGATTCTTTCAGGAACCGGGATATATGGTATAAGGAAAACGGTGAATGGCGGAAGATAGACTTTTTCAGGCAGAAAGGAAAAGAGAGGGTGAAGGTGTGAGCCGGACGCGGAACATCATAAAAGACAGCACGAACTATACGATGGGCACTATCGCCGCCCAGGTCATAGGTATCTTTACCAGCATCGCGACAAGGAGGCTCCTTACCCCGGAGATGATGGGGGTGTGGGCGACGTTTCTTCTGGTGTTGAACTATTCGTTGTTCGCCCACCTGGGTATATTTACCGCTGTTGAAGTAAGGATACCGTATCTTCGGGGTCAGAATAAATCCGGCGAGATAGAAGCCATCAGGGATATTGCGTACACTTTTGGCATGGCGATATCCCTGATAATGGCAGTGGCGCTATTCATAGTATCGTTCGTGTTCGCCCGGGAAGCTCCTGAATATGTGATCCTGGGGATAAGGATGACGGCCCTTATCGTCGCCGCGACGCTTTTTTATAACCTGTATATAGTGATGTTGCGGGCGGATAAGAAATTTTCG
>JBDRFA010000154.1:0-5073 GCA_043819235.1 Candidatus Omnitrophota bacterium
GTTCGAACCCTGCCGGGCGCGCCATTTTAAAAGAACCGGATACTCGCCAAAGCTAAAGCAGAACTTAGATCCCTCGACTCCGCCCCTCCGGGGCTCCGCTCGGGATGACAGAGAATTGTCATCCCGAGCGAGGGAACGAAGTGACCGAGTCGAGGGATCTAACGCATTGGATTTCCTATACATGAACCGTAGGGGCACGGCGCGCCGTGCCCCTACATCCCTCTCTGTCATTCCACCTTCGTCCCGCTCCCTCGCGGCCTTCCTACCGGCATAATATACACCGGCTGTCCCGCGACGTTCCCCATGACTTTCAACACCTGATCCTCGGAGAACGCCCCGACCATCACGGTCCCCAGCCTTAAACTGTATGCCTCTAAACTCACGTTCTGCCCCAGATGCCCGGCATCCATCGGCACGTAAAGCCTTCTCCCCCTGTCCCCATAGCGCCCCGCGGTCGCGTCAAAAACAGCGGTAACGACTATGGTCACCGGCGCTTCACCTATCATCCTCTGCCCGCGAGCCGCCGCTTCCAGGTCCTTTCTATGGTCCCCCTGCCGTACCATCTTTATCGCGTGTTTTTTCCAGTCATACCGGTATATCCCGGGCTCAAGGCCTGTCACCTTCCCCGCTACAAGATATATATCCAGGGGATAGATCCCTCCCGCGGACGGATATGCCCGCGTAGCGCCCGTCACGCCGTCCACCGTCTCTCCTCCGGCGGCCCAGAGAAGCTGGCCGACTTCCTCCATGGTAAGCGGCGCCGCAAGAAAATCACGCACGCTCTTTCTGCCATATATCGCCTCCTCGAGGGACATTTCGCCGACCGTCCTCGGAGCCGGCAACTTTATCTCCTCCGCCGCCATAGCCCCGTCAACCCAAACCCCGCCGATGATCATCAAGAATACAACCCCCGTTACAATAATATTCCCGGCGCCCACAAATCTTTTTTCCATGCCCCCTCCTTTTTGCAATTTGATCCCTCTAATACTCTCTCCGTGTAAGCCCCGTCTTCTCCCACACCTCTTCCGGTTCCATACAAAGATACACCCAGCAGCCGGGAACCCGCCGACCGATCCAGCCGGCCATCTTGTTATACATCTCCGCACGCAGCTGCCTGGGATACCGGAGCTTCCCGTCGATATCGGCGAAAAACTCGCCTTCATAATATATCCCGTTCTCTTCAAACCGCTGTTCGGCCGCCTGTTTCAATCCCGGCGTATAACGCAGCGTGCCTAAACTTATCCACGCCGCGGCGCGCCGTATCTCCCCGTAAGAGAATATCTCATCCACGACCGCCCTGTATTCATCCTCCCACCCGCGGTAATACACGATCGGATCGAAATGGAACCCTATCCTGTATCCTCTTTCAGCGGCGCGCCGGGCGGCATCTATCCGTTCACCGATACCCGAAGCGCCCTTTTCATATTTGTCCGCTATTCCCCGGGTATTCATGGACCAGGAGATCACTGTATTCGGATTAGGCGTTTCCCTTAAGACGTTATCTATCCCGGATATCTTGGTCTTCAGCTCCAGGACAAGGTTCCTGGCCTTCCCGAAAAAAGGGATGAGGCTTGAAGAATACCCGGTATATTTATCAAACGCCAGTGAATCGGTAAATTCGCCGGTACCGATCCTGATCCTTTTACGCGTCTTCCGGTCAAGCTCTTCTATCGGCTTGTAATAGTCCTCTATGTTCGCGGTAAGTATTATCCCCGGCGCGTTGCTGTAGAGCTGCAGGTAACAATACGCGCAATCCACAGGGCAGCCAAAACCGATGTTCAGTATCCAGTACCCGCATCTGTTACAATCCCTGGTGCACGGGCATATCTTTATGAAATCCGTCCGGTTCGCGGCCAGGAATATATTCTCCCGGCGCTCATTATATAGTTTTACCGGATCATCCCGTCCGGCCCTGCCGAGCCCGTCTTTAAGGTCATTTATTACGACCACCTCGGAAGCCGGGAAATGTTTTAAAAAATTCCCGGTCCATTTCAATCCTTCGACCTTTTTTTCGACAAATATTCTCCGGGGGGCAAGGGTAAAGTCCCATACCGGGCAAGCTTCCCGTGACGGCCCGATCTTTACCGGCATAATATGAGGGTCTTCATCCCCCGACAAGGACGGGTACCGGGTTTTAAGAAATGTCGTTTTGAGCCTGTGAAAAAGCCCTCCTTTGCCTTCTTCAACGGTTTCTTTTATCCGGAGCGTCTCCACGGCCTCCCGGAGGCCAAGGCCCCTGCCGCGGGAGATCTCGTATATCAACCGTACCAGCTCATTCTTTTTGTTCACCCCGAGCTTTACAGGGACTTCATCAGAAAGGTACTTTTCTATCTCCTCAACAAACCTGTAATTATCGGCGATGGACATAGGGATATTATACATGAAGGCGAATATTGTAACAAGGCGGAATGGAACAGGATACGCGTCCGGAAATGAATTTACCAGCATTGTGATAATGTCGCGGAACATTCTTATTGTGAATTGCTGACGGGGAATAAAAAAGGACAGCCCTACGCTTTACCTGGGCTGTCCTTTTTTTTTATATGGGGTCGATGGCTTCGCCAAGTTCGGACACTTATGATCAGCGAACCAGCGCCTTTTAATCCGTTATTTCATCAGACCGTGTTCTAACAAGCGGATCTTCATTCTTTACAGATTGTTAATTCAATTCGCAATCTGTAAAAAGCCCTATACTGTGCGAATTTATTGATACTCCACAACGGCGGCCAACGCAGTGACTACTTCCTCGAGTATCTGCGGGGAAGCTTTTCCGATCAATTTTACGAATCGCTGATAATCAACGCCTCTAACCTGCAAAACATCCACTGCGGAAACCTTGCCCAGATTATTCTGAGCATCAGGTTCAATCTTCACATGCCAAATATTACCGGTAAATGATTGCTTCCATTCAGTAATAGGGGCCACTAATTTAATCGGCAATTTTCCTGCGCCATCAGAGCTAATAACCAATACCGGCCTGTTCTTCTTAATCTCAGCGCCAATCGTGGGATCAAGCTTTAATTCCCAGATTTCGCCTCGGACAGGAATGTTTATTTTAGTGCTCAAGGAAATCTCCTGCCTGCCAAGCGGCTCTGGCGTTGTCATTTTCATAGTCCGGGGCGGCTTTCTCCGCTTGTTCGGCAAGGATCCTTCGTCTCTCTTCAAGGGGAAGCTTTATAAATGAGCGGATTTTTTTCAAGGAAAGAGGGGTTTTATCATCAATTTTCTCGCCCAATAGCGTTTCAGCGTCGACTTGGCTTAAAAGAGATTCCGCAAAAGCCTTATACACGTTTTGCTTTAACCATTCGGTCTTTTCGATAGGGAGAGGGTTAGGCTCCTGCCGCTTCCATCCCATCTTACTAATCAATCGAACCCATTGAATATAATAAGGCCCGGAAATCATTTCTAAATCCTTCAACCGATATAAGATCGATTGAAGGCTCAAGCCGAATTTTTTCTTTAAAATGATCAACTCTTGAACGTCAATTGCCGTTCGTTTGTCACCAACCTCGCGCATTATCCATTCTTTTGGCGCCAAGAATGCCGCTCCAAAACGAAACGCGGCTTTTTCTTCATCAACAGATTGCGATATCTTTAAAACTAAATGGCCTAATTCGTGGGCCAAATTTAACCGCTGTCTTTCGCCCGGGGTGCCTTTCCTTACAACAATGGCAACTCCCTTAATATGATGATCCTCATAAGCTACTGCCGCCATTCCATCGAATTTATCATTAGCGTCAACTTCTATGATGTGAATCAGTTTATTCTCCAACACACCCGTAAGGCTCGATATCTGATCTTTGCCTAAACTCCACTCAGAGCGTATAGTGTCAGCGGCCTTTTCAACCTCTTCCAATCTATTAATGTTAAATTTTCGAACCGGCACATTCAGGGTCGCATTCGGGCACACTAAATTCTGGACTTTCAATCGCTCTTCCAGCCGTTCTTTGACGAAGTTTTCAATTCGTGATTGCTCTTTTTTCCGTAATGCGGATCTCTTTCTATAAGCAATGAATTCGATCCTGTACTTTGGTTCGGAAAGCAATTGAATGGTTTTTAAATTAAACGCGCCTGCGATCTTGGTTAATACGGGGGCTGAGGGCTGATCAAGGCCTAACTCATACTTCGAGATGGCCTGTTTAGTGACAACGCCACCAATCCGGGCCACCAATTCGTCCAGAGTCCATCCCCTAGACAATCTTAATTGTTTGATCTTTTGGGCTAACATGGTTATTTCCCTCATCAGTTGACAGTATACCACATTTTACCACATTTGTCAACCGCTATCATTTTTCAAATTTGCAGGCATTGAAGCAGGCAATGGAGCAACAGGAAAAACAACCTCGTCCTTCTTTTTTCCCATAGACAATCTGTCATCGTGCGAAGATCGCGTTATTGAAATTAACGAAAGGCTCTTTTTTGATTTTTTCTTAAATTTCATATGGCATCCTTGTTTTGCCCCTCTTCAAGGCGTTCGCTTCGGCTTGATTAATAAACCCGAGCTTCCGCGAAATTGTCACGATATCCCGCGAGTGAACGCACGTCTTGCCAGAACAACGAGATTTAAATTCATTCCTTACAACGAGTTCATCGCTGGCAAGGCCATAGCCTTTTGAGATGGCCAACGCAAGGCAAGCGGCTTCACCCGCATAGATAACCGCATCATCTATTTTTTTATTGCAATACTCATAAAAAAGGTCTTCTTGATCCTTACCGTGGATTTCTTCTTCTTTTAGAGAGCCGCTTGATATATACGGCTCAAGGTCTATCGGGCCGTTCATTGAATGGCTCGCTTCTTTTCTTATGCTTTTTTCGATTACTATTTCTTTTGGAGCCCAGCCGATAAGCTTATCCAGCATGACAAGGCCATGGAAGTTAATAATAACCATGGCATCAAAAACTATCTTTTCTCTGTTAAACAGGGTCGCCGGGCTCATCCTGAATACTCCCTCTTAATTTTCTCCCCAGATCCATCGCTTGATAGAGAGGAATTTCCAGGAAGTCGGCGAGTTTGGCAGTGGTTAATTTCCCTTGCTGAAAGGCCTTAATGGCGAGATGCAGGTAAAGGGTAGG
>JBDRFA010000155.1:0-15743 GCA_043819235.1 Candidatus Omnitrophota bacterium
GAACTTACACGCCGGGTCGGTCGCCACATCCTTCGCTTCCATCGCCTTGAGGGCGCTGCCCCTGATTATCGGCGTGTCGTCGCCGGGAAAATTATATTTGTTAAGCAGTTCCCTGACCTCCAGTTCCACAAGGTCCAGAAGTTCCTCGTCGTCAACCATGTCCACCTTGTTGAGACATACCACTATCGCCGGCACGTTAACCTGACGGGCGAGCAGTATGTGTTCCCGCGTCTGCGGCATCGGGCCGTCCGCCGCCGATACCACCAGTATCGCTCCGTCCATCTGCGCCGCGCCCGTGATCATGTTCTTGATATAGTCCGCGTGGCCGGGGCAATCGATGTGCGCGTAATGCCTGGCCAACGTCTCGTATTCAACATGCGCTACCGCTATGGTTATACCCCTTTCCTTCTCTTCAGGGGCCTTATCGATCGTATCGAACGGACGCGCCTCCGCCTGGCCTTTACTCGCCAGGTACATCGTTATAGCCGCGGTAAGCGTCGTCTTACCGTGGTCAACGTGACCTATCGTACCAATGTTCACATGCGGTTTCGTCCTCTCAAATTTTGCCTTGGCCATTATCCCCTCCTTACATTACCTTTATTACCTATTACTATTCATTATAATACCGTAAATTAACGCGCGACTACTCCCGATATAAGCTTCTCCATTATATCTTTCGGCACTTCCTTGTAAAAAGAAGGCTCCATTGTATATGTTGCCCTGCCTTGTGTCAAGCTTCTTAACGCGGTAGAGTACCCGAACATCTGGGACAGCGGAGCAGCCCCGGTGATTATTTTTGTTGACACCTTTTGCGATATATCCTCCACCTTGATCCTGCGCATATTCATGTCCCCGACAACGTCCCCCAGATACTCGTCCGGCGTCGTGACCTCGAGCTTCATTATCGGCTCCAGGAGGATCGAACCGGCCTTGCGCAGCCCCTCTCTCAAAGCGATAGACCCCGCGTTACTGAAAGCCAGCTCAGACGAATCAACGTCATGGAAAGAACCGTCATAGAGAACAACATTTATATCCGTGACCGGATACCCGGCCAGAACGCCGGTCT
Organism: Candidatus Omnitrophota bacterium; assembly: GCA_043819235.1. Taxonomy (GTDB): domain Bacteria; phylum Omnitrophota; class Gorgyraeia; order Tantalellales; family Tantalellaceae; genus JBDRFA01. The sequence continues at coordinate 1,067 of JBDRFA010000155.1, forward strand.
TGGCCGCGGCCCTTATCCCCTGCTCTATAGGTTTAAAATACTCTCTCGGGATCGTGCCGCCTTTTATCGCTTCCTCAAACAGCACGCCGGATCCCTTTTCCCCCGGTTCGAGCCGTATTTCAACGTGTCCATACTGCCCGTGTCCGCCTGTCTGCTGTATGAATTTCCCGGTAGCTTTCACCGCTTTGCTTATTGTTTCCCTGTACGCGACCTGCGGGGTCCCTACCCTGGCCCCCACTTTGAATTCCCGTTTCAACCTGTCGACGATTATCTCCAGGTGGAGTTCTCCCATCCCGCTTATTATCGTCTGTCCGGTCTCCTTGTTATAACTCACCTTGAACGACGGGTCCTCGCATTCGAGTTTTTTCAGGCCCATGCCCAGTTTGTCCTGGTCTATCTTCGTCTCCGGCTCTATCGACATGGATATAACGGGTTCCGGATAATCTATCCTTTCCAGTGTAACCGGGCGCGCGGGATCGCAGAGCGTATGCGCCGTATAGGTATTCTTAAGCCCCGCCAGGCCGACTATCTGCCCCGGCCCGCCGGAAGCGATTATTTCCCTTTCGTCCGCGTGCATACGCACGATCTTGCCGATCCGTTCTTTCTGCCCGGTAGTGGAATTCAACAGATACGTACCGGAAGTTATCTCCCCGGAATAGATCCTGGTAAACACTATCGTCCCCACGAACGGGTCGGTCATGACCTTGTACGCGTACGCGCAAAGAATGTCCTTGCTCGCCGGGTCGATGATGACCTCTTCCCCGGTCTTAGGATTTGTCGCTCTTGGCGCTTTCACGTCCAGCGGGGACGGCAGATATTCACATACGGCGTCAAGCACGAGTTTCATACCTTTATTCTTAAGCGCCGACGCGCACATCACAGGCACAAAACGATCCTTGATCGTATTGCGCCTTATGTACATCTTGAGCTCCTCGGGATAAATGCCATGGTCCATCAAATATTTTTCTTCTACCTCATGATCGACGTCGGCAAGCTTTTCGATCAGGTTATGGCGCCAGTGGCTGGTGATCTCCTTCATGTTCTCAGGGATCTCCTGCTCGGCCAATTCCTCGAGGTCACCTTTTTCCCCGAACATATAGGCTTTACACGCCACCAGATCGATCACGCCGGTGAAATTGTCTTCTTTACCTATCGGCAGCTGTATAGGGGTAGCGTTCGCCCCGAGTTTCTTATGCATCTCAATAAGGACCTTGAAAAAATCCGCGCCTGTGCGGTCCATTTTATTAACGAGGGCGATACGGGGCACCTCGTAACGGTCCGCCTGCCGCCAGACGGTTTCCGTCTGCGGCTGGACCCCGCCCACCGCGCAAAACACTACCAGACTGCCGTCAAGCACCTTTAATGACCGCTCGACCTCAATGGTGAAATCAACGTGCCCGGGCGTATCGATAATGTTTATCTTCCGGCCTTTCCATGCACAGGTAGTGACCGCGCTTGTTATGGTGATCCCCCGTTCCTGCTCCTGTTCCATCCAGTCCATGACCGCCGTACCATCGTGCACTTCGCCTATCTTATGGGTTTTCCCCGTATGGTAAAGTATCCTCTCGGTAGTAGTGGTCTTCCCGGCGTCGATATGGGCGATTATGCCTATATTCCTGAGGTTCTGTATATTTTCCAGATCTTGTGTTTTTTCCATTTTTCCCGTTCTTCCGGCACTACCATTTATAATGCGCGAACGCTTTATTGGCTTCCGCCATTCTGTGAGTATCTTCGCGTTTTTTCATCACAGGGCCTTCTCTCTTATAGGCGTTCAATAATTCCGCGGCGAGCTTTTCCCGCATCGCGCTGCCTTTCTGCTGACGCGCGAAATCCCTTATCCACCTCATCGCTATGAACTGGCCGCGGTCTACCTTGACTTCGAGCGGCACCTGGTATGTCGCTCCGCCTATCCTTCTGGATTTTACCTCCAGCAGCGGCCTGGAATTCTCAAGGGCCTGCATAAAAACTTCCAGCGGATCCTTTTCCGGGGCCTTCTCCTTTATGACTTCCAGGGCCCCGTACACGATCTTCTCCGCAAGTGATTTTTTCCCTCTTTCCATGACCATGTTTATGAACTTGCCCAAAACCCTGCTGTTGTATTTCGGATCCGGCAATGGTTCCCTTTTTTCCGCTCTATGCCTTCTCATATTTCTTCCTGCCTTCTTTCCTTGATGATCTTATAGGTTATTTCGGCTTTTTTGCCCCGTACTTCGATCTTCCCCTTCTTCTGGATTCCACACCGGAAGAATCCAGTGTCCCCCTGATTATATGATATCTGACGCCGGGCAGATCCTTTACCCTTCCTCCCCGTATAGTGACGATCGAATGCTCCTGCAGGTTATGCCCCTCTCCCGGAATATAAGTGGTTACCTCTATCCCGTTCGTTAAACGGACCCTGGCCACTTTCCTGAGGGCGGAGTTCGGTTTCTTCGGCGTCCGCGTCTTTACCTGTAAACAGACTCCTCTGCGCTGCGGACAGGACTGCAGCGCGGGCGATTTAGTTTTTCCCGTGACTTTTTTTCGGCCTTTGCGTATCAACTGGTTTATTGTTGGCATATCATCTCCTTGTTAAAACCTTATTCTGCCGGCGCCTCTTCCTCTTTCTCCGGGAGAACCTCCCTGTCCAGGGTTATTTCCCTGTGCCCGGAATAACCCGTCCCCGACGGTATAAGATGCCCCATGATTATGTTCTCCTTAAGCCCCGCCAGGATGTCCACCTTTCCCGATGAAGCCGCTTCCGTCAGTATCCTGGTAGTCTCCTGAAAACTCGCCGCCGAAATAAAGCTTTCGGTGGTGAGCGACGATTTCGTGATACCCTGAAGTACGGGTTCGGCGACCGCGGATTTTTTCTTCCCTTTCAGCATAAGGTCATTGGCTTTCTTGAAAGTGAATTTATCCACCTTATCTCCTTCAAGGAACTCCGTATCTCCCGGATCCGTGATCTTGACGTTCCTCAACATCATCTTGATTATGATCTCTATATGCTTGTCGTTTATCTGTACCCCCTGCAGACGATAGACTTCCTGGACCTCGTTGAGCAGGTATTCCTGCAGGGCCTTTTCTCCCGAAACCCTGAGAATGTCCTGAGGCACGACGGGCCCGTCAACAAGCTGTTCCCCGGCGGTCACCTTGTCCCCGCGATAAACGTTCAGATGTTTTCCGTGGGGAATAAGATATTCTTTCTTCATCCCGGCTTCGCTTTCGACAATGATCCTCTTCTGCCCCTTTTTCGATTCCCCGAACTCGATCGTCCCGTCGATCTCGCTGATTATGGACGGGTCCTTCGGCTTTCTGGCCTCAAACAGCTCCGCGACCCTGGGAAGGCCCCCTGTAATATCCTTTGTTTTGGTTATAACACGGTGAGTTTTCGCGAGCACGTCTCCTGCCCTTACGTCCTGCCTGTCCTTGACCGCGATATGCGCGCCGACAGGAAGCGGATATATGGCCTCGACGTCGTTGTTCTCGCTGGTAATAAGAAGCTGCGGATGATAATCGCCTTTCTGGTCTATGATAACCCTGTTCTTAGCCCCCGTCGCCTCATCCGTTTCCAATTTCATCGTAACGTCTTTTTTGATATCCTCATAAAGGATCCTTCCGGGGATCTCCGCCAATATAGGCACGGAATAGGGGTCCCATTCGGCGTACTTATCCCCTTTCTTGACCTTCGCCGAATCCTTAAAGAAAATACTCGACCCCTGCGGGATGGTCTGCCTTTCAACCTCGCGTCCATCCGGTTCATTAATGCTTATCTGGCCGTTCCTGTTAAGAACGACGTAAATACCCGATTCCCTGCTCTCGACCACCTTCAGGTTGTGATATTTTATCAGTCCTTCTTCCTTGCTTTTGAAAAAGGACTGTTCGATTATCCTGCTGGCGGTTCCCCCTATATGGAAGGTCCTCATCGTAAGCTGGGTCCCCGGCTCACCGATGGACTGGGCGGCTATGATACCGACGGCTTCGCCCACCTCGGTGAGTTTTCCCGTCGCCAGGTTCCTGCCGTAGCATTTAGCGCAGATACCCTTTTCCGCCTCACACGTCAACACGCTCCTGATCCTTATTTTTTCGATACCGCTCTCTTCTATTTTTTTGGCGTGGGCCTCGCTTATTATCTCTCCGGCCTTAACGATCAAGCTGTCCGTGATAACATCCGCGATATTGTCCAGACCGACACGCCCGATAATACGTTCGGATAAAGAAACGACCTCCTCATCCCCTTCTATGATCGCCATCGACGTGATACCGTTCAAAGTTCCGCAATCGATCTCCTGGATGATCACGTCCTGGGCGACATCCACAAGCCTCCTGGTAAGATAACCCGAATCCGCCGTTTTAAGGGCGGTATCGGCCAACCCTTTTCTCGCTCCGTGAGTCGAGATAAAATATTCCAGTACCGTAAGGCCCTCGCGGAAATTCGCGGTGATCGGCGTTTCGATGATCTCACCGGAAGGTTTGGCCATCAGGCCCCTCATCCCGGCGAGCTGCCTGATCTGCTGGCGCGAACCCCTGGCGCCGGAATCAGCCATCATAAAGACCGGGTTAAAACTGTCCAGATGCCTGAACACCAGGCTCGAAACGGCCTCCGTTACGTGGGTCCATATGTCGATTATCTTGTTATACCTCTCCCCGTCGGTTATAAACCCTCTCTGGTACTGTTTCTGGATCTTATCGACCTCGGCCTGGGCAGCCTTTATCTTTTCGGTTTTTTCAGCGGGTACATCGAGGTCAGAAACGGACATGGAAGCGCCGGAAAGGGTCGACTCCTCAAATCCCAGTTTTTTCAGCGCGTCCAGCAATAACACCGTCTCCTTATGGCCCTTGAGCCTGTGGCAGTCAGATATGACCTGGCTGACGGTCTTTTTGTCCATCATATCGTCATAAAAAGGCATCCCGTCCGGCAAAATGTCGTTGAATATGACCCTGCCGACCGTTGTCTCGATAACTTCGCCGTTTATACGGACCTTTATCTTAGCGTGTTTTTCCACCGTCTCGTTCTGGTACGCCATAATGACCTCATCCTTATCGGAGAACAGCATACCTTCACCTTTGCCTCCTATCCTGGTCTTTGTCAGGTAGTACGCGCCCAGAACTATATCCTGGGAAGGAGTCGCGATCGGGCGCCCGTTCGCGGGAGAAAAAATATTATTCGCCGCGTTCATGATAAGGCGCGCTTCCATCTGCGCCTCCATCGACAGCGGAAGATGCACCGCCATCTGGTCGCCGTCGAAATCCGCGTTGAACGCCGCGCATACAAGAGGATGTATCCTTATCGCTTTTCCCTCTATCAGCCTGGGCTGGAACGCCTGTATACCGAGGCGGTGGAGTGTCGGCGCCCTGTTCAACAATACCTGGTGGTCCCGGATAACGTCATCAAGTATATCCCACACTTCCGGGTTTTCCTGCTGGACCATTTTTTTCGCGCTTTTGATCGTATGGACAAAACCTTTTTCCCTCAATTTCCTTATGATAAAAGGCTGATAAAGCTCAAGGGCCATCGCTTTGGGCAATCCACACTCGTTCAACCGCAATTCGGGGCCCACGACGATAACGCTTCGTCCCGAATAATCGACACGCTTACCCAGAAGGTTCTGCCTGAAACGCCCCTGTTTCCCTTTGAGCATGTCCGCCAGGGATTTCAAGGGCCTGCCGCCCGACCCCAGCACCTCCCTGCCGTGGCGCCCGTTATCGAAAAGCGCGTCAACCGCCTCCTGCAGCATCCGTTTCTCGTTACGCACTATCACTTCCGGCGCTTTCAGTTCCAGCAGTTTTTTCAAACGGTTATTCCTGTTTATGACCCTTCTGTACAGATCGTTAAGGTCGCTCGTCGCGAACCTGCCGCCTTCCAGCGGAACCAGCGGACGCAGGTCCGGCGGTATGATGGGGATAACGTCCAGGATCATCCATTCGGGCCGGTTGCCGCTTTTCCTGAACGTTTCAACGACTTTGAGCCTTTTCATCAGCCGCTTTTTCGTGTTAAGGTCCTTTTTCTCCGATATTTTCACCCTGAGCTCCGCCGAGACCGCGTCGAGGTCCAGCTGTTTCAACAGCTCCGCTACCGCATACGCTCCCATCGCCGCTTTGAATTTATGGCCGTACCGTTCCACAGTTTCGGCATACTGATCCTCCGTAAGCATCTCTTTTTCCTTAAGCGCGGTTTCTCCCGGATCGATAACGACATATTGCTCATAATACAGGACCCTTTCGAGGTCCCTCATCTTCATATCCAGGAGATTAGCCAGGCGGGACGGAATGGCCTTGAAGAACCATATGTGCGAAACGGGGGCGGCCAGTTTTATGCATCCCATCCTCTCGCGGCGAACGCTTGATTTGGTCACCTCGACGCCGCAGCGGTCACATACGATGCCTTTATGTTTTACCCTCTTATACTTTCCGCAGTTACATTCGAAATCCTTAGTGGGGCCGAAAACACGCTCACAAAAGAGGCCATCCCTCTCCGGCTTCAACGTCCGGTAATTTATGGTTTCCGGTTTCTTTACTTCGAACAGGACATTCTTGTTCCCGACTTTGCGTGTGGCCCATTCCTTGATCTTATCGCTATTCGCTATCTGTATCCGGACTTTGTTGAATTTATTTACTTTATGCAGCATAAGTTTCGCACCTCTACTGTTGTTGGACTTTTCCGGTTCCCCGCCTGTCCCCCGGGGTAAAAATCTTACGTTGTCGCCGCCTACTCCCCCTCTTTTTGCTCAAGGCTGACATCAAGGCAAAGGCTCTGCAATTCCTTGATCAGAACATTGAACGATTCAGGCGTGCTGGGTTCAAGCATGTTCTCACCCTTCACGATCGTCTCATAGATCTTAGTACGTCCGACCACGTCGTCGCTTTTAACCGTAAGAAGTTCCTGTAAGGTATATGCCGCCCCGTATGCTTCAAGCGCCCACACTTCCATCTCCCCGAACCTCTGGCCCCCGAACTGGGCCTTACCACCCAGAGGCTGCTGGGTGACCAGGGAATACGGCCCGATGGATCTCGCGTGCATCTTATCGTCCGCCAGATGGGCCAGCTTGATCATGTAGATATAACCTACAGTGACCGGCTGGTCAAAAGCCTTACCGGAATATCCGTCCCTTAACATGATCTTGCCGTTTATCGGCAATTTAGCCTCTTTCATCGCGTCTTCTATATCTTTTTCTTTCGCCCCGTCAAAGACCGGGGTAGATATTTTCCACCCTAATTCCCTGGCCGCCCACCCCAGCTGGGTTTCCAGTAGCTGCCCGATATTCATACGGCTGGGCACGCCAAGCGGATTGAGCACTATGTCCAGCGGCGTACCATCCGGAAGATACGGCATGTCCTCTTCCGGAAGTATTTTGGCTATGACCCCTTTGTTCCCGTGGCGGCCCGCCATCTTATCCCCGGCCTGAAGTTTCTTTTTGCTCGCGACATACGCCGTGATCCTGCGCAGCACCCCCGCGGGCAGTTCATCCCCGTGTTTTAAGCGATCAAAGTCCCTCTCCATTTCCATCATGGTCTGTTCGATCTGGCCGTCGATCGTGAGAAGGATGCTGTTGATCTTCGCCTGGAGCTTCTCGTCCTCCACATATACATTTTCAAGGTCCGCTTTTTTGAATTTCAGCAGATCGCTCTCAGTTATCGTAGTACCCGCCTTCATCAGTATCTTCCCGGTCTCAATGTCCTCCAGGCCGCTCACCAGTTTAACTCCTATAAGCTTCTGGTGGACCCTTTCAGCCTTCTTGATCTCGAGCTGTTCCAGGATATTCTCATAACCTTCCTTGAGTACCTTCTTCTCCCTGGAATCTTTCCGCCGCTGGTCCTTGGTCTGGGCCTTGCTGTTCTTCCTGGACAGTTCCCTTACCTCTACCACGATACCGTCAACCCCGGAAGGCACCCGCAAAGATACGTCCTTGACATCGCCGGCTTTTTCGCCGAATATCGCGCGAAGGAGCTTTTCTTCGGGCGACAGTTCCGTTTCGGATTTCGGGGCTACCTTCCCGACAAGTATGCTCCCCGGACCCACCTCGGCGCCGATACGCACGATACCGTTTTCGTCAAGGTTCTTCAGGGCGTCCTCCCCGACATTCGGTATATCGCGCGTCACCTCTTCGTTCCCCAGGCGGGTATCTCTGGCTTCCAGCTCAAACCGGTGTATATGCACGGAAGTGTAAGCGTCTTCCTTCAGGAGTTTCTCGCTTATAAGTATCGCGTCCTCGAAGTCGTACCCCCTCCAGGACATGAATCCCACAAGAACGTTCCTGCCCAGGGCAAGTTCCCCGTTTGAGGTCGCGATACCATCCGCCAGCAGGTCGCCCTCTTCCACCATGTCACCGGACTTAACGACCGGCCTCTGGTTTATACAGGTACGGGCATTCGTCCTCCGGAATTTTTTAAGTGTATATTTCTCTCCCCCCGCGATTATCATCGTACCGTCGGCTTTAGTTACCTTCCCGGCCTTTTTGGCCAGGATAAGCGCGCCGGAATCCTTCGCCGCTTTTCCCTCAAGGCCCGTCCCCACAAGCGGGGTCTCCGGGAATAACAACGGGACAGCCTGTCTCTGCATGTTGGAACCCATGAGAGCGCGGTTGGCGTCATCATGTTCCAGGAACGGGATAAGCCCCGCGCACACGCTTACGAGCTGGAGGGGGGACACATCCATGTACTGGACATCTTTGATGTCCGCCACGATAAAATCATCCTTAAAGCGGGAAAAGACGGTGTCGTTCTTAAAATAGCCTTTCTCGTCGATCTCGGAATTCGCCTGGGCGATAATATATTTATCCTCTATATCGGCCGAAAGGTATTCGACCGTATCAAGGACGCGCCCGTTCTCGACCTTACGGTAAGGGGTAACAAGAAACCCGAATTCATCTACGCTTGAATATGTACTCAGGGAATTGATAAGGCCGATATTCGGGCCTTCCGGGGTTTCAATGGGACATAACCTTCCGTAATGGGAATAATGGACGTCCCTGACCTCGAACCCCGCCCGTTCGCGGTTCAGGCCGCCCGGCCCGAGAGCGCTCAGCCTCCTCAAGTGAGTAAGTTCCGCAAGCGGGTTGGTCTGGTCCATGAACTGGGACAACCTCCCCCTCGCGAAGAAATCGTGGATCACGCTCGTTATGAGTTTGGTATTGACCAGGTTATGCGGCATCGCCTCATCCATCTCATAAACGCTCATGCGTTCGCGGGCCACACGCTCCACCCTCGCCATGCTTATCCTGATCTGGTTGGCAAGCTGTTCACCGACGCACCTTACACGCCTGTTGCCCAGATGGTCTATATCGTCTATACTGCCGATCCCTTCCTTGATGCTGAGCAGCACCTTTATGGCCTTTACCAGGATATCGGCGGAAAGCAGATGGGATTCAAACGGGCAGTCCAACCCGAGTTTACGGTTGATCATACGCATACCGACATTCATAAGATCGTACCTTTTGGCGTCAAAGAACATCTGGTCGATAAGTTCCTTAGCGGATTCCAGGGTAGGAGGATCCCCGGGCCTCAGCTTACGGTATATGTCGAGATATGCCTCTTCCTTGGTCTTCGTACCGTCATGTTCCAGCGTGGTAATGACTTCCTTGGGCACGGATTCAAGGATCTTGACCGAACGGACCTTGCTTTCCCATATACGTTCGGCCACGTTGGCGGTTATCTTTTCGGTCTGCTGGGCTATGATCGAAGAGGTCTTTTCATCCACCAGATCTTCCGCCAGTATCTTGCCGATCAGCTCTTCGCATTGCTTCTGCCGGGTCAGGGTTACCTCTTTGACGCCCCCGAACTCTTTGAGGATGTCCTCGTCCCTGGACAATCCGAAAATGCGCAGGAACGTAGTCGCGAGGAACTTGCGTTTCCGGTCGATATATACGTACAGCATGTCGTTCTTATCGAACAAAAATTCTATCCACGCGCCCCTGTCGGGAATAAGCCTGGCGGAATATATGGATTTGCCGCCTGTTGAAGCCGCTTCCTCGAACGATACACCCGGTGAGCGGTGAAGCTGCGTAACGACGACCCTCTCATCCCCGTTAATGATGAAAGTGCCGATATCCGTCATGATCGGGATCTCCCCCACATAGACATCCTGCTCTTTCATCTCGGTCTCGGTCTTGAGGCGCAGTTTGATCCTCAAAGGCGCGGCATAGGTAAGGGAACGCTGCTTGCACTCTTCCGCGTCATACTTGGGATCTTTGATATCATAATACAGATATTCAAGCTTATACTCTCCGCTCTGGCTGGTGATAGGAAATACATCACGGAACAACGCTTCCATGCCTGTATTCTTTCTTTTTGTCTTGGGAACAAAACGCTGCAAAAACTCCAGGTATGAGTCGACCTGGATACTCAGCAAGTTAGGGATATCAAAGACATCCTTTAACCTCGCATAGCTCTTCCTTTCGGTTTTAACAGCCATTCCTGATCACTCCCTCTATGATATGGTTCATCATTATTTTCAAGCCGGCGCCTGATCATCCACTTTATGAATTACACTCTGCGACTTACACCCGGACTTTCCGGAGCGTTATTTTAATTCTACTTTTGCCCCGACTGCTTCCAGCTGTTTCTTCATCTTTTCGGCTTCTTCTTTCAGGACATCTTCTTTAACGGTTTTGGGAGCGGCCTCGACGAGGTCTTTCGCTTCCTTAAGCCCGAGATTGGTCAACGCCCTGATCTCTTTTATGACGTTGATCTTCTTCGGGCCGATCTCCGTGAGAACTACCGTAAAAAGGCTTTTCTCTTCGACTACCCCGCCCGGAGCGGCAACGCCGGCGACAGCGGCAGCCGCGGCCGGCGCGGCGGCGCTGACACCAAACCTGTCCTCAAGCGCCTTTACAAGGTCCGAAAGCTCAAGAACGCTCATCGACTCTATAGTCGTGATCATACCCTCCATCTTGTCGGAAAGCACGGCTTTTGGCTTCTTTTCGGTCTTTTCTTCCACAACGGCTGTTTCCGTTTCCGCAGATACCTCCGCCTGCGTTTCTTCAGCCTGTACCTGTTCTTTCTTTTCCTCGGTCATTTCTATCCTCCTTAATTTAACACTTGTTTTTTGCGGTCGATCTATCCTGACTTAGTCCGCTCACTGAACTGACTACTTATTTTCCTTTTTCTCCTTGACCGCGTTCAACGCGTACAAGACACTTCTTAGCACCGATGACAGAACTCCGACAAAACCCGTGATCGGCGCGTTCAACATACCCATGACCATTGAAATGAGCTGTTCGCGGTTGGGCAGCTCCGAAAGCTCCCTGACCCTGTCCGCCGAGATCATCCGCCCCTCGACATATCCTTTTGAGACCTGAAAGCCTTTGTTCGACCTGGAAAACTCCATCATGAGTTTCGCTATCTGCACAGGGTCTTCTTTTATCACCCCGATCCCAAGTATCTTTTTCTCCGTAATGGTATCAGAAAAACCCTCTATCCCCGCGTTTTCCAAGGCTATCGCCGCCAGACGGTTCTTAATGACCAGGTACCTCGACCCGGCACGCCTTATCTTTTTGCGGACCGCGTCGATATCCGAAGCTTTCATTTTCTCCATACTGGCCATGATGAAGCCTTTATTATCCCGGAAGATCCCCTCCATCTCCCCGACCATCAGCTCCCTGACTTTTTTCCCGTATTTTTCTGCCATGATAACGTCCTTTTGAACTTAGATCCCTCGACTTCGCGCCCTAAGGGCGCTCCGCTCGGGATGACAGATCCACATTGTCATCCCGAGCGAGGGAACGAAGTGACCGAGTCGAGGGATCTAACGTATTGAATTTTCTATACCCCTTTTAACCTTTACACCCCTTCACATTCTCCTTCGCCATAACAAGCAAAAGGAAATTCCTACTATATCAAGTTAACCCGCGCCTTGACCCTATCCCTTGTTGAACTGGCTCTTGTCCAGTTTCAGGCCCGGCCCCATCGTGGAACTGACGGCTATGGACTTAATGTTCTGTATCTTCTGCAGTTTGGGGCTCGCCCCCATCACCGCCGTTACAAAAGCCGTTATGTTCTCCGCCAGCGCGGCATCGTTAAATGATATTTTCCCGACGGGCCCGTTGATACCGGACTGTTTATCCATCCTGTATTCTATCTTCCCCGCGTGCAGTTCTTTCACGGCCTTGGCGATATCCGTCGTAACCGTCCCCGACTTGGGGTTCGGCATAAGCCCGCGCGGCCCCAGGACCTTTCCCAGTTTCGCGAGGTCCTTCATCATGTCGGGCGTTGCCACCGCCACGTCAAAGTCCGCCCACCCGCCGGCGACCTTATCCAAAAGCTCATCGCTACCGACGTATTCCGCGCCGGCATCCTTCGCCTGTTTCACATAATCACCACGGCAGAAAACCGCGATACGCGTTTTCTTCCCTGTACCGTTCGGCAGGCTCACGGTCCCGCGTATCGGGTTCGAAGCATGCTCCAAACCCAGTTTCATGGATATTTCGACGGTTTGATCGAATTTTGTTTTGGGGCCCTTCTTAAGAATAGTTACGGATTCCTCTACGCTGTATTCTTTTTTATCCCCAACCAGTTTACCCAACTCTTTCTGTCGCTTGCTTAATTTGGCCATTTGGTCCCGCCTTTTCTGATCTGAAATTCTCTTTTTGCCGTAATATCGCGTTCAACCCGTATCCGGAGCGGCTATTCCTCCACTACGACAATACCCATGCTCCGCGCCGACCCCTTAATGACCTTTACAGCCCCATCCATGTCGACGGCATTAAGGTCCTCCATTTTTTCCTTCGCTATCTCCTTCACCTGCGCCAGGGTCACTTTGCCCACCTTCTCCGTTTTCGGGTTCCCGCTGGCTTTCGCGATACCGGCGGCCCTTTTCAGAAGAACGCTTGCCGGAGGGCTCTTGATAATGAACGAAAAGGTCCTGTCTTCATACTGGCTTATCACCACGGGAAGGACCAGCCCCTGCCTATCCTTGGTCTTCTCATTGAACTGCTTGCAAAAATCCATTATCGGGATACCGTGCTGACCAAGCGCCGGTCCCACGGGCGGAGCCGGATTCGCCTGAGCGCCGGTGCAATAGATCTTTACTGTGGTTTTAACTTTTTTCGCCATTTTTCCGTCCCTTTTATTTGTTCCATACTGCCGCGCGCAGACCGCGCGGCCATCCGTAAGAGATCACATTTTCTCGATCTGCCAGGCTTCCAGCTCCACCGGCGTGGGCCTGCCAAAGATCGAGATCATTACTTTTATCTTGCCTTTTTCCAGATTCGTTTCTTCTATCGTGCCCGAAAAATTCTTGAACGGCCCTTCTTTTACGCGAACAACCTCCCCCGAAGCGAACATGATCTTCGGCACAGCTTTAGCTTTGGACTCCTGTGTCTGCTGCAATATCTCCGCTACTTCCTCGTCTGAAAGAGGTACGGGTTTCGTCTTGCTTCCGACGAACCCGGATACCCCCGGTATATTCTTTACGAAATACCAGGTTTTATCGTTAAGCTCCATCTCGATAAGCATATAGCCGGGGAAAAACTTTCTTTCAGTGATCTTTCTTTCGCCGTCCCGCACTTCGGCCACCTTTTCAGTCGGGATCACTACGTTAGCGATATACTTTTTGTATTCGGGGTTTTTTTCAAGTTCCCCTTCCATCGCCTTCTTCGCGGTGTTTTCCTTATTCGTCAGCGTGTGTATCACATACCATTTCTTTGTCATCTAAAAACCCCGCTTATCAGTAAGTTAATAAACCTGGCAAGGAACATATCACATATACCTATATACAGGGACAACATTGCCGTTGATATCAGTACAACTATCGTCGAACTGATCAGGTCCTGTTTCGAGGGCCAGGCGACTTTTTTCATTTCAGTCTTTACTTCACCATAAAACTTCGTGATATTAGCCATAAACCACCCGTATTTAGTTATAAGTTAAGTACCTAATTTAGCTGTAAGCTGCAGGCTTTAAGCTTTAGGCGGGATAACGCGTTCGGGGCCTCCCCCAGGCCCCTTCTACATCACAGTTCCCTTATCCTAATTTTACCTTTTTAACCTTTACACCTTTAAACTTACTATCTACCCGCGTCTATACTATAATCTGGCAGGAGAGACAGGCTTCGAACCTGCAACCCCCGGTTTTGGAGACCGGTGCTCTTCCAATTGAGCTACTCTCCTGCTATTTACTCCTGAACCCCACAGGTCCCCTGCAACGAGGCATCACATATCCCGGATGCCTTTCCCTCTCCACGGCTAATGTTTTATTTCCTTATGCGGGGTATGCTTTTTTTCAAACGGGCAATACTTACTGCGTTCCATACGGTCCGGAGTGTTCCTTTTGTTCTTCATCGTAGTATAATTCCGCTGTTTGCAAGCCTCACATTGCAGCGTTACTATCTCAACTGCACCTTTTTTCTTCGCCATTTTATCTCCGCCTTATCTGAAGAACTTACGCTATTATCTCCGAAATAACACCCGCGCCTACCGTATGCCCGCCTTCCCTTATCGCGAACCTCAGCTCTTTCTCCAGCGCCACCGGAGTTATCAGCTCGATCTCCAGCGACACGTTGTCACCCGGCATCACCATCTCGACGTCCTTGGGAAGTTTCGCCACACCGGTAACATCGGTCGTCCTTATGTAGAACTGCGGACGGTACCCGTTAAAGAACGGCGTATGCCTTCCGCCTTCCTCTTTGCTCAATATGTACACCTCGGCCTTGAACGTCGTATGCGGCGTGATCGATCCCGGCGCCGCGAGCACCTGGCCCCTGGCG
>JBDRFA010000156.1:0-2490 GCA_043819235.1 Candidatus Omnitrophota bacterium
ATGCCGGGATGCGCCGGTACGGGGATCGTGAAAACTGTCGGTTCCGTCAAAGGTGTTTCCGAAGAGAAGGTCCTGGAACACATGTCGCGTAAGGTGGATCTCCTGGCGGGCAGGGAATTCGTTTTTCTGATCGCGTGGAACAATATCCCGGTAGGCAGGATCGTAGCCAGGGCCGGGGATATCATAAACTACAGGGGCAGGGACGTATACGTTGTCCAGGTCGTCACGGAGTCGAATGATTTTCTGTCCAGGATATACAGGGTCGAAGATACGTATACCTCATATGTGGACGCGCGGGACATGACGAGCCGCAGGTATGAGGCCGACCGCAGGGAGGGGAACTACCGGAAGCATGTAGTGGTCGAATATGATTTTGATAAGATGGAGGCGGTATATACCAACCGCACCGATGGGTCGGTCAAAACGTGCCCTATAGAAAAAGACGTTCAGGACCCGTTGAGCGCCATATGTTATTTCATGACCTTGCCGGTAAAGCCCGGGGATATGGTAAAGATAACCATAAACCTTAACGAAAAGAACTACGGCCTGTTCGGCAGGGTCGAGGGTATCAGGGTGGTCAAGCTCGCGCGGTTCGGAGAAATGCCGGCTTTCAGGATAAAGCCGTATGCCGAGTTGAACGGTGAACCGGTGGACAAGGGGAAAGGGTGGCTGTATTTTTCCGCCGATGAAAAAAGGCACCCACTTTACGGAGTGGTGCTGATACCGTTCGGGCGCGTTACGGCGACTTTGAGAGAGATAAAGGATACACAGGGCGAAGCGGAAAGGTGAGGCCCGGGGAGGAGTATCATGGCGGCCGAAAGGATATTGCTGTTGACCATTTTTCTGATCTGTCCTTTTTTGTCGGGCGGGGTAGCGTCGTTCAACCCCGCTACCGGAGAGGAAGAGATAGTGTTAGTGCCGGTCGAAAAAGAAAGGAACATGGGCAGGAACATCGATAAAAAAGTGAAGAAACATTACAGTTTGCCCGCGGACCCGCTTATGCAGGAGCGCGTTGAAAAGATAGGGGAACGTCTTTCCGTGGTTACGGACAGGAGGGACATGATCTACCGTTTTACCGTGCTGAACGACGACGAGGAGGAAAACTACAACGCGTTCGCGGCCCCGGGCGGGTACGTCTATATATTCGAGGATCTCGTGGAACTGCTGGAGACGGATGACAACATAGCGGCGGTCCTGGCGCACGAGATGGGGCATGTGGAAGCGAGACATTCGATGAAACGTCTGCAGGGGAATATAGGTGTAACGGCGCTGATGCTGGCCGGCGGGCAAATGCATAAAGAGGAAGGCACGTATGCCGCGGCGAGTAAGGCCATCGGACAGTTGATATCCGCGTATTCCCGCCAGGATGAAAAACAGGCGGACGAACTTTCGGTGAAATATCTGGAACGGGCGGGTTTTGACCCGAACGGGGCTATCGGGGCCCTTGTGAAGCTGAAAGAACTCCGCAAAAAAGGAAAGATCATGAAATATTCCGCCTATAAGAGCCATCCTTACCTGTCCAGCCGTCTGGCATACTTGAACAAGTCCACAAAAGGATATACGGACTTCGATTCATACATCAACCAGGCGCCGGGAACAGACGGCACACAGTAAATTCATCCCATTCCCACGTTATCATAACCCGGCCGGAAAATGTGCTACGGCGCGCCTGGCACAGATATTCCGGCACGGCTATGATGCGCATACGGTTTGTAGCGATGCTATGAGAGGGGCCGCTATACTCCGTACCGGGAGGATCCACACCGGGCGGAGGGGCCCGGGTAGGAGTTTAGCGGCCCCTCTCATTCGGGTGTAACCGTGTCAAGCGCGTAACGGATTAAACGTAAGTAGCGACGGCGCGCCGTGCCCCTACATAAATAGATGTACAGGGAATTCAACGTGTTAGATCCCTCGACTCCGCCCCTTCGGGGCTCCGCTCGGGATGACAATTCTTTGTTCCGGCAAGTGATGGCAATTCTCTGATCCGCCCCTTCGGGGCTCCGCTCCCCTCGGCTCCGCTCCCCTCGGCTCCGCTCCCCTCGGCTCCGCTCCCCTCGGCTCCGCTCCCCTCGGCTCCGCTCCCCTCGGCTCCGCTCCCCTCGGCTTCGCTCCCCTCGGCTTCGCTCCCCTCGGCTTCGCTCCCCTCGGCTTCGCTCGGGACAAGCGGGATGACAATTCTTTGTTCCGGCAAGTCATGGCAATTCTCTGTCATCCCCCCCCCATGTCATTGAACTCGCGCGAAGCGCTTAATTTGGCAGAAGCGCTTAATTTGTTTGATATTTTCCGGTTTCAAACTATAATAAGCATGGCGGGGGGTGGAACGGGTCAATATGGGGGCGGAAGAGACGGGGAGGGAGTATGAAGAAGATAGCGGTGTTATATTATTCCAGGACGGGGAATACCAGGGCCATGGCGGATCTTATCGCTGAGGGCGCCCGGCGCGTTCCCGGGACACACGTGGATGTATCGCCGATCGAAGAGTTTGCCGTG
>JBDRFA010000157.1:0-4594 GCA_043819235.1 Candidatus Omnitrophota bacterium
TGGTAAAGCTGGGGAAGCTGGTCGGTGGCGGTTTTCAGCTCTTCGATAGCTTCCTTATACCGTTTGTTCTTGAAGTGGATTATGCCCAGGTTGTAATGGGCGATAGGGTAGTTATTCTGCAGCTGTATCGCTATCGAAATATACTTCTCGGCATTGTCGATATCCTTTTTGCTCAGGTAAGCGCTCCCGATGTTCCCGTACGCCACGGCGTAATTCTTGTTTATCGCGATCGATTTAAGGTATTGTTCGATCGCCTGGTCGGTCTGGCCTTTTTCGTAATAGGTGTTACCGAGGTTCAGATAAAGCCGCGCGTTCTTCGGGTGGTATTTCAAAGTGCTGTTAAAGAAAGAGATCTCGTCCTTCCAGTCTTTATTCCTGTTGAACGTCAGCTCGGAATAAAGCCATAGCGGAAAAAGCACCGCCAGGACAAACCCGATCCTTAAGGACCGTCCACCCGCGGGTATCGCTTGCCAGAGCCATGCCAGGCCCAGCCCTATGAGCATGAACGGCCCGATAGACGCCATGTAGATCCAGTGCTCCGCGATGAAACTGTTGATCGGAATGATATTGGAAACGGGAAGAAGGTTGGCGAAAAACCATACGATCGCGAACGCCAGGACCCGTTTGTTGTTCTTGTAGGCCGTATAAGTCATCCACACGATGCCCGCCATCATCAGCGCCGCGAGGAGCGCTTCGATATCGAAGACGCTGTTCGTTATCCGGAGAGACCGTTCCATGTGAAGGTCCGTCGGCAGCAGCAGCAGCCTGAAATATACGCCGACCGTCCGGAAAAACGTCAGGAGCCGGTATAGAAAAGGTATTTTGGTGAACGCCGAAGCGGGGGCGATATCCGAAAAACTGAGGACCGTCGCCCGCAATACCCCGTAACCCGCGACGATAACCGCGTAAGGCACCCATCGTAGCCGGAATCGGCGGTAGAGGTCGTTTTTCTCCGTACCTTTCAGGAAAAAGAACATATAGAGATATGCCAGAAGCGGCATGATGAATATCATCTCTTTCGCCAGGAGAGAGACCGTGAAAAAAAATATCGAGGCGATGTACAGGCCTATATTGCTCAAAGCCCCGCGCGGAACGGTCTTTACGGACCTGATAAAAAGCGTAAGGGATACCAGCATGAAGAACGCGTAAAGCGGATCCGCCCGGCCGGCGATATAGGCGATAGCCTCCGAATGCACGGGATGGATCGCGAAGAACAGCGCCCCGAAAAAGCCCGCGAGAAGTTTCTCCGAAACGGTAAAGATAAAGAGCATGACCATGACGGCCGCCAGCGAATGCATGATCACGTTCGTAAGGTGGAACCCGAACGGTTTAAGCCCCCATACGGCGTAATCGATCATGTTGGATATTTCCTGGACCGGCCTGTAAAAATTGTTGATATTCTCACTGCCGTAGCCCACGTACGTTTTAAACACGTTTGGCAGGTGCGAAAAGCTTTTTATCTGCGAATTGTTGATAATAAGATACTCGTCATCCCAGATAAAGTCGCTGGAAAGGGTATTGGAGTACACGGCAAAACTTGCGGCAAAGACGATCAGGCAGAACAGTATGATCTTCAACCTGCCGGACGCCGGCGGCTTAGCCGGCGCAGATGCTTGTTCAGCAGCCGGTTTCGCGGATCTTCTCCGGAATTGTTTCTTTTTGCTCACAAAGTATCCTTTCGTTGCACACAATTATTATTCCTATCATGTTTATACCTTATGACAGCGGATTTTACAAGAGTGATGCGGGGATGTTTAAAATGGTGAATGGTCTTTAGTGAATGGTGAATAGTTCACAATGGAGCTCGCAGAGTTTTCGGTTCCCGGTTTCCGGTTCTCGATCGGATAGTTTTTTACTTAAAGCCTAAAGCCTAAAGCTAAATTAAGCGCTCCATGTTCTTACGATTCACCATTCACCATAAACTATTCACCGTTCAGAATGCCTCTCCGGGAACACCCACACCAGGTATCCCCCGACAGTCTTTTGAGTTTTGCGCGAAACGTATTACTTACTTCCGTGAGCTAAATGATCCATTACAAAACACAGTGATAGATTAGCTGGAGAAAGAAGCGCTTATTTTTCGAGGATAGAGTAATACGGGTTTACCTTGATCAGTATTGTAGCTATGGCACAAAACGAAAACATTTTTATGATGGGACTGTTCACTCTTGCTCCGTACAGGGAGGATCCACACCGGGCGGAGGGGCCCTGGTAGGAGCAAGAGTGAACAGTCCCATCTCGGTTATCACCAGAAATAACAATACCAATCAGGTTTAAATGGTATAACTCATAACCTTGAGATCCCACGCACCAGACCGTTGAACCCCCGTCATAAAAGTTCCGCCGCCAGTGAAGCCAGGGGGCTCCGTTCACTCTTTGAAAGCGTCATGTGCCCGAACGTCCTCTGTCCCTTCATCTTTTCGACACAATACGTCAACCCGTTGCTGGAGGAGTCCAGATAAGGGTTATCGATCTGATAAGGGTCCCCCGTAAGGACCATTTTAGTGTGGTTCCCCGCGCGGCTGACAACGGTCTTCACCTCGTGCGGAGTCATATTCTGGGCTTCGTCGATTATTATGAACCGGTCCGGTATGCTCCGGCCCCGCATGAACGTCATGGCTTCCAGCTCGATTATCTCATCCCTGATATACTTTTCGATCTGTGATTTGGTCTTACCCTTTGCTTCTTTTTCTTTTTTTTCGGCGTTAAATATGTATTCAAGGTTATCGAATATCGGGCCCATCCAGTTCTCAAGTTTCTCTTCTTTAGTGCCGGGCAGATACCCGATATCCTTCCCAAGCGGCATAACGGGGCGCGCTATTAAAAGCCCGGCATAGGACTTGTCCTTCGCTACCTTCCTCAGGCCCGCCGCTATGGCCAGAAGTGTCTTTCCCGTACCCGCGGGCCCCACCAGAGTTACCAGGCTGATTTCATCGTTCAGCAAGAGCTCCATGGCCATAGCCTGTTCCCTGTTCAGCGGCCTGATCGACATAACATGGGTCTTATTGAATACCAGCGGCATCAGGATCCCCTGTTCCGCCCTGTACCTGCCTATCGCGGTATGCTTCAGGTCGTCCTTATCCCTCAGCAGGGCGAACTCATTCGCGAAGAACTGGCCCTCTTCCGGCTTAAACCCTTTTTCCTTGTAGAAGAGGTCTATTTTGCCCCTTTCCACATCCATAGTATGGTATCCGGGATAAAGGTTCTCGAAATCGACTTTCTGTTTTTCAAAGTCAACGCTCGGGATACCAAGCGCGTCCGCTTTTATCCGGGCGTTTATATCCTTTGAAACGAAGATCACGGTATCGCCCTTTTGTTTGAGGTTATACGCCGCGAGTAATATCCTGTTATCCAGGATGTTCGACGACAAGCCTATTTCCGTGGCTTTCATTTGATCCATCTCTATGGATATCTTGAGCGTCCCTCCCTTGGGCAGGGGAAACCCTTTACCCGGCTCGCCTTTCCTGCGAAGCTTGTCCAGCATGCGGATAGCTATCCTGGCATTACGCCCCTTCTCGTCATGATCCTTCTTGAACTTATCAAGCTCTTCCAATACCTCTATAGGCAAAAGCACGATATTATCCGTGAACGAAATAAGCGCGTTCGGGTTATGTAATATAACGTTGGTATCCAGAACAAAAGTCTTCCTCAAGCTTCCCCCTTCCCGATTATCCTGAAATTTGGGATTATCCCACTTTCCCCGCCAAACCGGCTATCCTTTCCCCGAATATCCGGCACTGTTCCCGCACACGTTCGTCCGGCGCCCCGATAGCGACCGGCCCGAAATGATCCCCTTTCTCCATCCCCTGCACGACCATCCCGTGTATCAGCATCGCGAACAAAATACCCGTAATGGTGGTCTCATTGCCGCCGCCGATATTCGCCGCCGACGAAAAAGCCGCGCCTACCTTCCCGGCAAGTTTCCCGTGGTACACCACCGAATCATCGAAAAACTTCTTTACCTGGTGCGCCATGCAGCCGTAATACGTCGGCGACCCGACAATGAACCCGTCGTACTCGATAACTTTCTCCACGGCAAACTCTTCGATCGGCGATACATCCACGTGTGTCCCGGGAACGCGCCGGGCGCCCTCAGCGATAAGATCCGCCATGGCCCTGGTATTCCCCGTCCTGGAATAATATAACACCGCTATCTTCTTCATACTCCCTCTCCTTGTCTCTTCCGCCCCCATATTGACCCGTTCCACCCCCCGCCATGCTTATTATAGTTTGAAACCGGAAAATATCAAACAAATTAAGCGCTTCTGCCAAATTAAGCGCTTCGCGCGAGTTCAATGACATGGGGGGGGATGACAGAAAATTGCCATCACTTGCCGGAACAAAGAATTGTCATCCCGCTTGTCCCGCCTGTCCCGCCTGTCCCGCCTGTCCCGAGCGAAGCCGAGGGGAGCGAAGCCGAGGGGAGCGAAGCCGAGGGGAGCGGAGCCGAGGGGAGCGGAGCCCCGAAGGGGCGGATCAGAGAATTGCCATCACTTGCCGGAACAAAGAATTGTCATCCCGAGCGGAGCCCCGAAGGGGCGGAGTAGAGGGATCTAACACGTTGAATTCCCTGTACATCTATTTATGTAGGGGC
>JBDRFA010000158.1:0-6015 GCA_043819235.1 Candidatus Omnitrophota bacterium
GATATTTTTGTCGACGGCGCGCCGCTCATGAAGAAAGGGAAGTTCATCGGGTGAATGTATGGGAAAAAGAACGGTCGCGATCATACTTGCGGGGGGCGCGGGGAAGCGCATGGGGGCGGATATTCCCAAACAGTTCCTGGAATTGGCAGGGAAACCGATTATCATACATACCCTCGAGAAATTTGACAGGAGCGCGGATGTTTCGGATATCGTAATAGTGTGCCATAAGTCCGGGATAGAGCGTTTGAAAGATTTGATAAAGAAAAATAACATCGAAAAAGTATTTAAAATAGTTCCCGGTGGTACGACTCGTCAGGAATCTTCATTTATCGGGGTCAAAAACTGTCCGCCTGGAACATCGCTCGTTTTGATACACGATGCTGTGCGGCCGTTTGTGGACGAGAGAATTATAAAAGATGTTGCTGCTGCCGCTCAGGAAGAGGGTGCCGCAGGGGCAGTTATTGATGAGGATGACACTGTGGTAGTGGAGAGGGATAGTTATGTCCTGGAAGTGCCGGACAGGAGCGTTCTTAAAAAGATACAGACTCCGCAGGGGTTCCGGTATGATCTGATATTCGCTGCGCACGAAAAAGCTCTCGAGAACAAGTCTGCATGTTTCACCGATGATTGCAGTCTTGTCATTGCGATGGGAGAACCTGTAAAGTTAGTGGAAGGCGCCGCGCGTAATATCAAGATCACGGACAAAGAAGACCTTTTTCTGGCGGAGATGTTAATGCCTGTAGAAAAATAGCGCATCTTTTTGGCTTGCCGGGCAAAAAGATGCGCATGGTCGTTTATGGCATTGAAGCGGGTTAAAAAAGCAGCGTTGGAAAAACAACAGTATACAGTATCAGGTAGATGGAAATGAGAAAAATTCACCGGATTTGGGCTATGTTTTTCAAAAACAAAAGTTTCAGACAAACCATTGTCAAGAATGCCTTCTGGTTGACTTTTCTCGCGACGATTCAAAAGGGTGTGAATTTTCTGGTTGTGGTATGGATAGCCAGATATCTTGGGCCGGGGATATATGGTAAATGGGCTTTTGCTTTGAGTTTCGCGGGTCTTTTTTCAGTTTTTGTCGATTTTGGTTTTAGCGATCTGATGGTGCGTGAAGTGACGAGGGATAAGACCAGGACGGCGCGGTATATAGATAACATCGTGGCCATGAAACTTGTTCTCAGTATGATAGCTCTTGGCGCGATCGCTGTTTTGATACGGATCATGGGTAAGGATCCCGAAATTATTCAACTGGCGTATTTTTTGGGGCTTTATGCCATGATCAATACTTTCGCCACGTTTTTTCAGGCGGTTTTCAGGGCTAACGAAGATATGCAATACGAGACGTTGTGCGGGGGGGTCCAGAGTCTGAGCCTTCTGGGTCTGGTAGCTTTTTTTATTGCCGCGGGCGGAGGGCTCCTCTGTATCAGCGTGGCGTATATAATCTCGTCAATACTGGGATGTGTGCTTTCACTGATGTTCATATGGGGATATTTCTCGAGGTTTTTTGTGAAGATTGATATCGCCGTCTGTAAGGATATCTTTCGGAAGGTCTGGCCGCTTGGACTGACTTATATCTTCATTTCAGGGTATTACCAGATCGATACGGTGATGCTGTCGGCTATTAAAACGGATATTGCCGTCGGATGGTATAACGCCGGGAGCAGGTTCCTGATGTTCCTGATAATAATACCTTCCCTCTTGCAAGGCGTGTTTTTTCCGAGTTTGTCGCTTTCATTCGTCCGGTCCAGAGAGAAATATGCTGCGATCTTTGAACAGTTTTTTAAATACATGCTTCTCATAAGTATTCCCGTTTGCGCTGGCATGTTGATGCTGAGCGAGAGGATGATATTTTGTGTATTCGGTTCCGAGTTCAGCCGGTCTGCCGCGGTATTGCAGATATTGGTCTGGTCGTTTCTTTTTGCATCTATCGGCGGCGTTTTTGGGAGCGTGCTGAACTCGAGTAATAGACAGCTGACTCTTGCGAAGATAACGGGAGCGGCTTTTTGCGTCAATATAATACTTAACCTTCTGCTGATACCGAAGTACAGCTATATCGGCGCAAGTGCGGCTACGAATATTACAAGGTTTCTGGTTGTCGCTGCCGAGTTCGCGGTGCTGATGGAGATGGGGTTGAAGCCGTGGGGACATAAGTATTTCCGGATCAGTTTAAAAATAACTATGGCGACAGTGGTCATGGGACTGTTCATAAAATTAGCTAAGGATTTTAATCTGATGCTGGTGATATCTGTGTCAGCGCTGATATATTCCGCTTGCATATTTGCTGTAAAGGGATTGAACGAAATAGACATGAAATTGAAAGGGATAGAGCAATGAATATGACAAAAGGGCGGCGATTTTGTTTTTCAGATTTTCAATACGAAGAACGAACAAGGCTCTATCTTGCCTCGGGGCATGGGGACAGCCGTACCGGCGGTTTTGCTTATTCGGATGGTGAAGCTGCCGAGAGCTACATTTTAAAGTGCGTAAAAGAGTCTACTGATATTAGTGATAATTCGGCCGAACTTATGAGTAGAGCCGTGAACTGGACGTCTTTTTATCATCTCGGAGCGGGCCGTTCAAACATCCTGAGGGCCCTTGACCTTCCGAAGGACGCGAGGGTTCTGGAACTTGGAGCCGGATGCGGGTCAATTACAAGGTATCTGGGGGAGAACTTCAGATCCGTTGACAGTGTGGAAGGTAGTTATTTCAGGGCTCGGATAGCTCGTGAAAGATGCCGCGATTTGACAAATGTCAAGGTGTTCTGCGCGAACGCCGGCAATATCGCTCCGGAACCGGCCTATGATATCGTGGCGCTTATAGGTGTTTTAGAATATGCGCCTTTGTATTTTGGTAAAAGTGGTTGCGCTCATCTTATAGAGCTTGCGGGGGAGGCATTAAAACAGGATGGAGTACTGATCATAGCGATAGAAAACAAGATCGGGCTTAAGTATTGGAGTGGTTGCAGGGAAGATCATACCGGTAAAGTTTATGAGGGGATACACGGTTATCCTCTGGATGGGACTCCCGAGACTTTTTCCAGGAAAGAGATTACGGGTCTTTTGCGGGATAAAGGGTATAACGAAATTGGTTTTTATTCTTGTTTTCCGGATTACAAATTCGCTTCTACTGTTTTAAGCGACAATGGGGATGAAAAGGATTTGTATCTGCATGATTGGATAGATGTTCCGTTCCGGGATTACGGCGCGCGCCGGCAATATGCTTTTCATGAAGGTTTGGCGGCAAGAACGCTGGCCCATGCAGGTCTTTTGAGGGAGATGGCGAACTCTTTTATGGTTGTTGCCGGGAGGGATTTTACGCATGGTGCTTGCCGGGCTGACTGGGCGGCGAAGAAGTTTACTATGGGCGGGCGCCGCAGGGAATACTGGTGCGTAACTACTTTAAAGACAGAGCCGGAATCCCATGTGGAGAAAAGGAAGATGTATGAAGGTCTCTCTGATGAAAACCGGACAGATGCATTGGTAAGACATACCGTGGAAGACTCATCCTGGTTGAGTGGAGATATATTGGTTTTTGATATATATGAGATTCTCTCAAGATGTGGAGGAGAACAAGCTCTGGAGGATCTTTTGAAAGAGTATTATGAGGAATTGATTAAGCGGTATTTCGATGGTGCCGTGGATGCCGCGGGGTACCGGCTTTTGCGGGGTAACGCGCTGGATTTTATATTCAGGAACGTGATCCGGCATGACGGCAGGGTTCTTCCTATCGACAATGAATGGGTTATGAACGGCCCTGTTCCGGCGGATTATATGCTGTACAGATGCGCGCTTGATATCCTCAATGCCCAGTATCCTGGGATAGGGAGGAAGGTTGTGGATCCGGACGCATTTTCCATATGTCTGATAAAAAAAATAATGCCCGGTTATAATAAAAAAAGACACAGAAAGAACCAAAAAATGGAAAGGGCGCTACAAGAGATTATTATGACAGGTATAGATGTGGCCCGCTTGTGCGGGCCAACAGGCGTGCTGATCATGAAGAACCGGGCAGTACGGGCAATAGCTCGGAAGGCCTGGGGTATATTGCCGAGATTTCTTAAAAAAGCTGTCGCGGGGGGAAGTTTCAGGTAGATGAAGTAATAAAGGTTATCCGCGCGGGGCGCCGGAGGAAGCGGAAGCGGTTTATTTTGCATGAAAGGGCAGCTGAAAGATGAGAAAAGAATGGTAATCGATGGAAAGAAATCTGAATAATATACCGGAAGGGTGCAGGGTCGCTATCATAGTGTTGAACTGGAACGGTTTAGATGATACCGTTGAATGCCTGCGGTCTCTCGAGAAAATTGATTATAATTGTTATAAGGTCGTACTTGTGGATAACGGTTCAGGCAATGGGGAAGGTATCCGACTGAAAGAGTTATTCCCTCATACGCATGTTATCCTGAACGGGACGAACAGGGGTTTTGCCGGAGGGAACAATGATGGGGTGAACTGGGCTATAGAGAACGGGTTTGAGTATATCGTGAACCTGAATAATGATTGTATCGTGGAGAGAGACTGGCTAACCGGGCTGGTCGACGGGATGCGATCCTCCGGAGCGGATTTCGCTTCTTCCCGGATCATGTTCTATCCGCAAACTGACAGGATCTGTTCAGACGGAGACATACTTTTTCCCGATGGTTCGGCTATGTCGCAAAATCGGGGAGCTAAATATGTCGAAACTGATGGGGATGTGATAAGGCCTGTCTTCAGCGCGTGCGGAGCTGGTTCGATATATTCGGTTAAATGTCTTAAAGAAGTAAAGATTAAAAACAATCAGTATTTTGACGAGTTGTATTTTGCTTATTATGAGGATATAGATCTTGGAATACGGCTGAATCAAAAAAAATATAAAGGCGTTTTGGTGTCCAATGCGGTAGTTTACCATAAACAATCGAGAACGGCGGGTGAATATTCCTGGTTCAAGATGTTCCATACCGAAAAGAACAGAATAATGAACGAGCTTCTGAACTATCCAATATACCTGTTCTTGCCGGGCGAAATCTTTTTTACTTTAAAAGTTCTACTTTTCATTATAAGCCCTTTTTTCGGGGACAGGGACAAGAGATACAGGTATATAAAAAGTTTGAAAATTTTCGGCGTGATTTCCGCGTTGAGCAAGGCGCGGCTATGGATAATAGCGCATTTATTTCTGATTCTGGAGGATAGAAACGAAAGGAAGCGGAAAGGTTTGATTTCAGGCAGGATTATTGGTTTTTTTTGCTGGAATATCATGAAGACATTACGGTGAAGCTGTTAATGTGGATATCATGGATTGGACCGGGTTATTGCTGCGGAGAGAGCGATACAGCCACAAAAAAGGGGGGGCGATAGGGTGGACCTGGAAAAGGCATATAAATGGATAAAAAAACATATAAGCGTTATTTTGATTTGTGCGGTTGTATTTGCTTTTGCTGCCCGAATAGGGAGTTTCGAGAAGAAACATCCTCTTACGTTCGATGAAAGCGTGTACGCCATTCTGGCCGCGCAGATAGGCGCCGACCCTGCGGATTATAACACGGTGAGGATATACCGGGATGCCCGGGAAAAGGGGCGTGAACTGCCCGCATATTTTAATAAGCCCCTTTTTAAACATCCGCCGTTATTTGCCAGGATGATCTCTTCCAGCTACAGGGTCTTCGGGAGCACATACTATTCGGCGTTCAAAGTGTCGCTTTTCTCCGGGATACTTCTCATAATTCTCGCGTATCTCCTGGGGGAAGTTCTTTTCGATAATAAAACAGGGGCATGGGCGGCCGCCATAATGGCTATAGAGCCCGTTACGTGGATAACTTCGCAGAAGATATGGATGGAGACGGCGCTCGCTTTTTTTATGGTGCTGGCGCTATATCTTTTCGCGACAGGCCTGAAAAAACAGAAGCCGTATTTCTTTTTAGCCAGCGGTATAGCGGCGGGCCTGGCCGCGCTTGTCAAGTATCCGGGCGTGCTGGTTACAGCCGTGATATGCCTGTACGCGTTAAGCTGTGAACGCCGGCTTTTCAAAACGAGATTTTTTGTT
>JBDRFA010000159.1:0-2576 GCA_043819235.1 Candidatus Omnitrophota bacterium
GTTCCTTGACCATATGCTGACGCTTTTCGCGTATCACGGGTTCTTTGATATAACGCTGAACGCCAAAGGCGATACGCACGTGGACAACCACCACCTGAACGAGGATATCGGTATCGCGCTCGGCGAGGCGTTTAAAAAGGCCCTGGGGGATTGTAAAGGTATTGTGAGAACAGCTTCCGCGGAAGTGCCGATGGACATGGCGAGCGCGAAAGTCCTGGTGGACCTCTCGAACCGGGCGGCGTTCAGTTTCACAGACGCCAGAGGCAAGATACAGGAAACAGTGAAAGACGATGAAGGGTACTCGATGCATTACGCGAAGGATTTCCTGGAAAGTTTCGCGAAAAAGCTTTGCATTAACCTCCACATGGAAATATCGGGCGAAGGCGATATGCATCATTATCTCGAAGCGGCATTCAAGGCCCTGGGCATAGCCCTGGACAAGGCGACAGCCATAGACCCCCGCCGCTCCGGAGAGGTACCGTCGAGTAAGGGAATGTTGTAGATGAGGAATAGGGTGGGGGGGCGGTAGAGGGTAGAGGGTAGATGATAGGAATTATAGATTACGGCTCAGGAAACCTGAGAAGCGTTTATAACGCTTTCCGGTATCTCGAAGAAGAGGTAATGGTCTGCGAGGGTCCCGGGGATATCGCGAAAGCGGATAAACTTGTCCTGCCCGGGGTGGGGTCGTCCAGGGACGCCATGGAGGGGCTCCTGAGCCGGGCCCTGGTGAAACCGCTGTTGGCGCATATTTCGGGCGGCAAATATTTTCTGGGGATATGCCTGGGGCTGCAGCTCCTCTTTGAACGGAGCCATGAATCGGGCGGGTGTGACTGTCTCAGCCTGGTGCGCGGGGAAGTGAGGCTTTTTCCCGGCGGCGAAGGCCTGAAGGTCCCGCAGATAGGATGGAACACGATACGGACCATGGAGAACGCGTGTCCCCTGCTCAAGGGCATACAGGACGACACTTATTTTTATTTCGTGCATTCTTATTACTGCGACAGCGATGAGCCGGAATATACCTCGGCTATTACGGAATACGGCGTTACGTATACGTCGGTATTGTGGTGCGATAACGTTTTTGCCGTGCAGTTCCATCCGGAAAGGTCGCAGGAGAACGGCCTGAAATTATTAAGGAATTTTATAGAGCTATGAAAGTGATACCGGCTATAGACATAATGAACGGTAAGACCGTAAGGCTGGAACAGGGAAGGTATGACAGGAAACTAAGCTACGATATCGACCCGGTAGACGCGGCCCGCAGGTGGGTTTCCTCGGGGGCGGAACTTATCCATGTTGTGGACCTGGACGGCGCGCGGGATGGCCGTCCGGTGAACCCGGACATCGCCGGAAAAATAGCCGCTGAGCTGGGTGTGCCCGTTGAGACCGGAGGCGGATTCAGGGAAAAAAGCGATATACGGGAGGCCCTTGGGAAAGGCGTGTGGCGGGTGGTGATCGGGTCCAGGGCCCTGGAAGACATGCGTTTCGCGAAAGAGTGTATAGAAGAGTTCGGGGAACACGTTATCTTCAGCCTGGACTCAAGGGACCGGAAACTGCAGGTGCATGGATGGGAAAAAAATTCCGGGCTGGGGCTCATCGATGTTCTTGAAGGGCTTATCTCGCTCGGTGTTAAAGAGGTCATTTTTACGGACATACGGAAAGACGGCATGCTGTCCGGGCCGTCGACGGCCGAGATCGAAAGGATATTGAGCGAGGTTAAGGTCAATATCATTTCCGCCGGCGGCGTGAAGACGGTAGAGCATGTTAAACAGCTTAAGGCGCTGGAACCGCTGGGCGTATCGGGCGTCATAATCGGCAGGGCGCTTTATGAAGGTACCATAGACCTTAAGGAGGCGATAGATGCTGGCAAAACGGATAATCCCATGTCTTGACGTTAAGGACGGGCGTGTGGTCAAAGGGGTGAATTTCACGGGCCTGCGTGACGCGGGGGACCCGGTGGAGAACGCGAAGATCTATAACGATGAGGGCGCGGACGAGCTGGTGTTCCTGGATATTACCGCGAGCCACGAGAAACGCAAGACCATGGTGGACGTGGTCAGACGCGTCGCGGAGCAGGTGTTCATGCCGTTCACCGTGGGAGGCGGCATATCTTCCAACGAGGACATAAGGGAACTTTTGAACGCCGGATGTGATAAGATATCGATGAACACCGCGGCCGTCGAGGACCCGTCGAGGCTGAAAGAGGCTGCCGGCAGGTTCGGGTCCCAGTGCATCATCGTGGCTATAGACGCCAAGAGGAAAAAAGAGGGAGGCTGGGAGGTCTACGTGAAAGGGGGCCGCGACGCGACCGGCATAGACGCCGTGGAATGGGCGCTGAAGGCGGAGGCCCTGGGGGCGGGAGAGATACTCCTGACAAGCATGGACCGCGACGGCACGAAGGACGGGTACGATATAGCGTTAACGCGCGCCATAAGCGAAGCCGTGAACATACCGGTCATCGCTTCGGGAGGTTGCGGTACGCTTGACCATTTTTTCGAAGTGCTTACCGAAGGCAAGGCGGATGCCGCCCTGGCGGCGTCGGTCTTCCATTTTAAGGAATTTTCCATCAGCCAGGTCAA
>JBDRFA010000160.1:0-4850 GCA_043819235.1 Candidatus Omnitrophota bacterium
GGCGGGCTAACTTGGGGGCGGGGAAAATGAAATATGTTCTTCCAAAAGGGTTTTTGGCGAACGGTATATGCTGCGGCGTGAAAAAGAAGAGGAAGGACCTGGCGATCCTCTATTCGGAAACCGGGTGCAGGTCCGCCGCGCTTTTCACGAAAAATTCCGTGAAAGCCGCGCCGGTCGTTATGGCCCAGCGGCAGTTAAAAAAGAACAGCATGCTCAGGGCCGTCGTTATCAACAGCGGGAACGCGAATTGCATGACCGGTTCCCGGGGCCTGGCTGACGCGAAGAAGATGACGGAAAGCGCGGCCGCCGCGATCAGGGTCCCGAAAGATGCGGTGGTGGTCTCTTCGACGGGCATCATCGGGCAGTTCATGAATATGGAGCCCATTTTGAACGGTATGGGTGAACTTGTGGCGGGGCTTTCGGGGAACGGCATTAATGACGCGGCGGACGGTATAATGACGACCGACCGTTTCAGAAAGATATCCGTACGGACGTTCCATATCGGCGGGAAGACGGTCACCCTTACGGGCATAGCGAAAGGCGCGGGTATGATAGACCCGAACATGGCGACCATGCTCTGTTATATTTTGACGGACGCCAATATGGCCCAGGGCGCCGTGAAGAAAGCGCTGAAGGAAAGTACGGACATCTCTTTTAACGCTATCACCGTGGACGGGGATATGAGCACGAACGATACTGTTTTGCTTATGGCTAACGGCCGGGCGGGGAACCGCATGATACGGGAAGGAAGCGGGGATTTCAGGATATTCCGGAAAAATCTGGATGAGGTCACGGGGGAACTGGCAAAGATGGTAGTTCTTGACGGGGAAGGCGCCAGCAAGTTCATAGAGGTGTGTGTCAAGGGCGCGGGGACCGTTGCCGAGGCCAGAAAAGCCGCTAAGGCGATAGCGGGTTCATTGCTGGTCAAGTGCGCCGTGCTGGGCGGGGACCCGAACTGGGGCAGGGTAGCGTCTTCCGCGGGCGGGAGCGGCGTTAAGTTCGACCCGGAGAAGATGGACATAACGCTGGACGGGGTCCCATTTCTTGAGAACGGGAAAGCCCTGAACAAGGTCGATCGGAAGACGACTTCCGTTTTCAAGGGTAGCGAAGTGAAAATAGAAGTGGATCTTCATAACGGCAAGGGATACGCGCGTGTTTTCTCCTGTGATATATCGAAAAAATATATCGCGTTAAATTCTTACTACACTACCTGATGCCGGCTCCTGGCAGGGTCAAGCAGCAAGGGTCAGGGGTCAGGGTAAAGGTGCCAGAAAAGATGCGAGAAAGTTTCCGCCGGGTGCGTGGCATGAGGAGAATAGATATGGAAGAAGCCATAAAAAAAAGTGAAGTTTTGATAGAGGCGCTGCCTTATATCAAGAAATTTTTCAATAAGGTCATAGTTATAAAATTCGGCGGGAGTTCCCTGCATGACGGAAAAGTAAGGGATATGGTCCTTAAGGATATAGTGTTCATGAAGTACGCCGGCATGAAACCGCTCCTGGTACACGGAGGCGGCCCGAATATCACCGAACGGCTCAAGGAAGCCAGTATCGATACGAAATTCGTCGACGGCCTGAGGGCCACATGCGAAAGGTCCATGGGGGTCGTGGATTCCGTGCTGATGGAAGTTAATAAAGGGCTTGTCGATGACATTATCGGTTTAGGCGGAGAAGCTTTCGGGATCAGCGGAAAAGAGAACAATATAATCCAGGCGGTAAAAAGGAAAAACGGCCCGGACCTGGGGTATGTCGGCAGCGTGGAATCCATAGATACGACTATCCTGAACCGGCTCGTTGACACCAATATCATACCGGTCATATGCCCCGTGGGAAAGGGTAAGGATAACAAGCTGTATAATATAAACGCCGATGAAGCCGCGAGCAGCCTGGCGATAGCGCTTAACGCCGAAAAGTTCGCGGTGCTTACGAACGTCCGCGGGGTCATGAGGGATAAGAATGACCCGGAGTCCCTCTTTCAGTCGCTTACGATGGAAGCCGCGGACCACCTGATAAAGACGCACGTTATCGAAGGCGGGATGCTTCCGAAAATAAGATCATGCCTTGACGCGCTTCGGGGCGGAGTGAGAAAGGCCCATATCGTCGACGCCAAACTGACACACGCGCTGCTCCTGGAGATATTCACCGATAAAGGTATCGGGACGGAGATCGTGCATTGAAGGGTTACGTAGAGGAATAGAGATGGATATTGACAACATAAAAGATATGTACGGGAAGTATGTGCTGGCTACGTATGCGCGGCAGGAGATGTGCCTGGTCAAGGGGGACGGGGTATGGGTCTGGGACATAGACGGGAAAAAGTATCTTGATTTTTTTCCGGGCTGGGCCGTAAGCGGGATAGGCCACAGGCATCCCAGGGTCATACGGAGGCTCGAAGAACAGATCGGGAAGATACTGCATGTGTCCAATAATTACTATAACGATGTCCAGCCGTTCCTGGCCGAAAAGATAATCGGGCATTCGTTCCCCGGAAAGGTTTTCTTCGCCAACAGCGGCGCCGAAGCCAATGAATGCGCCATAAAACTGGCCCGGCGTTACGGTTCGCCCGAGAGATATGAGATCATAACCATGGAGAGGTCCTTTCACGGCCGTACGCTCGCTACCTTGACGGCGACCGGACAGGATAAAGTGAAGAACGGTTTTTCGCCTTTACCCGAAGGTTTTAAACATGTGCCGTTCAACGATATCAAGGCGTTCGAGAAAGCCGTTACGCCGAGGACCGTGGCCGTCCTTATCGAGCCCATACAGGGTGAAGGCGGGATAAACGTACCGGACGCGGGATACATGCGGGAACTTAAGGATATCTGCGTCAGGAAAGACATGCTTTTCATGGTTGACGAGGTGCAGACATGCATGGGCCGGACCGGGGAGATGTTCGCGTATAAACATTTCGGGATAGAACCGGACGTCATGACGCTGGCGAAGTCCCTCGGCGGCGGCCTGCCCATAGGGGCGGCGGTCATCGCCGATAAGTACAGCGGTGTTCTGTCCGCGGGAACCCACGCTTCAACATTCGGCGGAAGCCCCGTCATATGCGCCGCGGCTTTAGGTGTATTCGAGGCCATAGAAGAGGAGGGCCTGATCGGCAACGCTGTCAGGATGGGGGAATATATCGCGGAGAAACTCGGCCGGATGAAAAAAGTTAACCCGGTTATCGAAGAGATCCGGGGCAAGGGCCTTATGATCGGCGTGAAACTTGGCGTCGCGGACGCTTCCGGGATAGCGGAAAGATGCAGGGAAGACGGGCTTTTAATAAATTGTACTCAAAAGAACGTGCTCCGGATCATGCCGCCACTGACGGTGACGAAGGAAAATATAGACATGGCGATGGAAAAAATTTCAAAAGCCCTGGGGGGATCATGAGAAAAAGGGACCTTATTACGATAGATAGTTTTACCTCGAAAGAGATATTCGATATCCTCAAGACAGCGCGAGCGCTTAAGAAAGCTCCGCTATCTAAAAAGAAAGCGCTTAAGGACAAGACGCTGGCGCTTTTGTTCCAGAAACCGTCCAACAGGACAAGGATATCGTTCGAGGTGGCTATGGTGCATCTGGGCGGGTACGTGCTGTACCTGAGCCCGCAGGAGATCGAGATGGGGACGCGCGAACCCGCGAGGGATGTGGCTAAAGTCATCTCAAGGTATGTCGACGGCATAGTGGCGCGCGTGTTCAGTCACCAGGATATTATGGCGCTTGCCAGCTATTCGGATGTGCCCGTGATAAACGGGCTGTCCGACCTTGAACATCCTTGCCAGGCGCTCAGCGACGTGTTCACTATCAGGGAAAAGGTGCGTAACGTGCGCAAGGTCACGCTGGCGTATATCGGCGATGGGAACAATGTCCTTAACTCGCTTCTTATGGCCTGCGCGAAGACCGGCATAAGCATGAACGTAGCGACCCCTAAGGGGTATGAGCCGCCTGCCGATATTTTTAACAGCGCCCTTGAAACGGCGAAGAGCAACAAGGCTGTTTTTAAGATATCGAACGACCCGTATGAGGCTGCCGCGGGGAGCGATATAGTTTATACGGATGTATGGGTCAGCATGGGGCAGGAAGCCGAGAGGGAAAAACGGCTGAAAGATTTTGAAGCTTTCCAGGTAAACAGGAAACTTATGAGCGCGGCGAAAAAGGACGCGCTCCTGATGCATTGCCTGCCGGCGCACCGCGGGGAAGAGATATCCGACGTGATCGACGGGAAGAACTCGATCATATACGACCAGGCGGAGAACCGCATGCACGTGCAGAAAGCTATTTTGTTAAAATTGCTGGGATGATGTCTTAGGGTCAAGTAGCAAGGGTCATGGGTCAAGGCAGAACTTAGATCCCTCGACTCGGTCCCCCTCGGCTTCGCTCGGGGTCCCTCGCTCGGGATGACAATTCTCTGTCATCCCGAGCGGAGCCCCGGAGGGGCGGAGTCGAGGGATCTAAGTTCACCCTTGACCCTATACAAAGGAGTCTACACATGGCTAAAAAGAAAAAAGTTGTACTTGCTTATTCCGGAGGGCTTGATACTTCCGTCATAATCCGATGGCTCATGGAGCGGGATTATGAGGTGATATGTTACATGGGTGATGTCGGGCAGGGATCGGACAATGAAGCGGCCCGCAGACGGTCGCTTGAGATAGGCGCCGCGAAATGCGAGGTAGCCGACCTTAAAGAAAAATTCATAAAGGATTACGCTTTCCGCGCGCTCAAGGCCGGGGCGTTGTACCAGGGAAAATATAATCTGGCTACGGCCCTTTCGCGGCCCATCATAGCGGAAGCCATGGCGGACTTCGCGAAGAGGGAAAAAGCGGACGCTGTCGCTCATGGCTGTACGGGGAAGGGCAATGA
>JBDRFA010000161.1:0-9072 GCA_043819235.1 Candidatus Omnitrophota bacterium
TATAGATTTGAGGAAAAGTTTTCTCCGGCGAAACGGCTGTCAAATTCGGACCCGTATGGTTGCACCCAGCCGTTATGGAAATCGAGCTCATCCATCTTTTTTATCACTCTCGCGTAGTCTTCCCCGCTTATCCCGTGCGACAATTCCATATGGTCCCCGGCCTTATATGCGGGATAATACTGGCTCATGACGCTGAGATACACCTCTTTCCCTATCTCCCGCGAGATGAACGCCAAAGTTTCTTCCGTCCCGGATATGCCTTGCGGCAGGATCAAAAGGCGTATAATAACGCCCCGCTCGGCCACTCCTCCGCGGCATTTAAGCACCCCCGCCTGTTCATACATTTCCCTTACTATAGAACGGTTATTAAGGACATACCCCGGCACGCATGAATACTTTTCAGCCATCTCATCGGAAGAATACCTCATGTCCACGAGATAAATATCCACGATGCCCTTAAGCATGCGGATCACGGATAAAGAGTCGTACCCTCCGGTATTGTACACAACAGGTATGTCGAGCCCGCGGGAATATGCGTACCGGAGCGCCCCGGCTATCGCGGGCACGAAATGAGTCGGCGTAACGAGATTAATATTATGGCATCCCATATCCTTAAGCTCGAGCATGATCATGCCGAGCTCCCTGTCCGTCACTTTCGTCCCTTCCCCGGTCTGGCTGAACTTGTAGTTCTGGCAATAGACGCAGCCCATGCCGCAATGAGAAAAAAATATCGTCCCCGACCCTTTCCGGCCGGATAAAAGGGGCTCTTCCCCGTGATGGGGCCCATAACTATACACCACCGCCTCGCGGGCCGCCCCGCAATACCCCTTTTCGCCTCCGATACGGTCCACCCCGCATTTCCTGGCGCAAAGGCCGCAATGCGCCAGCAACTTTTCAAGCCCGGGAAACGCCGCATCCACCAGCCGAATTTTATCCTCAACCGACCCCCCGTTCCCCGCCATCTATCCCCTCATTATTCCCTGATAAAAACCTTTTTTACTCCTGAGCTGATACGCTTAGTGTCTTTTACAACACCGTTCAACGTCTCCCCGCATCCCGCCAGAAATGAGATCACAATAAACAAAGCCATAACCGCCACAATTTTTTTCATCTATCCTCCCTTGAATTGCAGGTCATAACCCGCGACCCGGATCCTATATGCCAAATATATCTCAACCGCTTCACCCTCGAAACAAAACAGTCTTCCCGGCCAAAAGGCATATCATATGGTTACGGGTTTAATTCGATTTGCATTGCAATCTGCCACGAACCGAAAACATCTTGTTATGATGAAACCGTTCACTATACTCCGTACAGGGAGGATCCACACCGGGCGGAGGGGCCCTGGTAGGAGTATAGTGAATGGTTTCATGCCTTCATCAGACTTAGAATAACAATACCAGTTAAGCTTAAATGGTATTAACTGTACGAATATATGCTTCGCCTTATTTCATCCCGATGATCGTGGAAATATTTTCCAGTTTTCCGTAGCAGATAAGCGTGTCGTTAAAAAGCAGCCTGTCCGAAGCATGCGGCGCCGGAACCACGCCCGTGCCCCGCTCGATCGCCAGGATCAATATATCTTTCTGCCTGAAAGAGGATTCAAAAAGCGTCTTCCCGATATCGATGCAGTCCTCGCTGATCGTGACCTCGGCTATGCCGTATCCTTCCGCGATCCTCAATATTTCCTCGACCGGACGTTTTGTAAAAGTCGGGCTTTTAGCCAGCCTTTCCTGGATCTTCTTCGTCAACCTCCGGGTAATACCCTTATTCGTGGAAACCTTTATCAGCAGCAATATCGCCAGCAGGATAACGCTGACATTTATAAGCACGGGGACAACGCCCCTGGAGAGAAAAGAAAGCATCAGGGTCGTGATCACCGATACCAGACCGGCATTTCCCAGTATCATAAGGAACATGACGATACGCCTCCTGATATCATGGTTCACCACAAGCTCAGAATCCCTCGTCGTGAACCCCGTACCGGTAAAAGCGGAAAGCGCCTGGAAAAAAGCCCGCTTTTCGTCAAGGCCGGTAAGGTTCAGCGCGACGGAAGCTATCTTGACTATAAAAGCCGATATTACTATGATACCGATGAGAGGTATGACAAATATAAGGTTCATGGGCCTCCACTCCGTTCTTTAGATCTCTCCGACTATCTCTTCCAGAATATCCTCTATCGTAACTATCCCGATCACCTTGTCCTCTTTGTCGGCGACAATACCCATGAGCTGCTTATGATGACGCAGCCTCGTCAGGGCGATATCCAGGCCGTCAGAGCCGTTGACAAAAACAGGGTCCCGCACAAAATCCTTCATCTGCTGCTTTTTCTGTTTACGCTCCGTTTCATCCAGAGTGAACAAAATATCATAGATATTAGCTATACCGATAATATCGTTTTTATTGCCCTCATAGACAGGTATCCTTGAGAACCCCGTAAGAGATACCAGTTTTTTGAGATCATCGACCGTATCGGACACGATGACCGAAGAAACCCGGTAAAGCGGGACCATTATATCCTGGATCTTTTTCGCGCCAAAGTCCAGTGCCCGGTGTATCATCTCGACCTCATCAGCCTCCATGGCACCTGTTTCATGCCCCAGAGCCAGCATCTTCTTAAGGTCCCTTTTCGTGATATTCACGTCTTCCGGCGCACTCTTGCCTCCGAGCAGCGTGATCAGGAAAACCCCGACGGAATTGACCGCTGATATTACCGGGAAAAATAATTTAAAGAAACGGCCTAACGGCCCTGCTACCCTCAGGGCCACTTCGACCGAAAACTGCCGGGCGATCATTTTCGGGACTATTTCCGCGAAAATGAGCGTGACCGGCACCATTATACACGTAGCCAGTAAAGGCGCTGCTACCGGCGTAAAATATTCCACGGATATCCTCGTGGCAAGGACGGAAGAGATAACAACGGCGATATTCGTCCCCACAAGAGTGGTCCCGAGGTATCCGCCCTTCTCTTTCAGGATTTTCTCAAGGTTTATCGCGTGCGAATTGCCTGATTCCACAAGCCGCTTGAGCATGTTCCTGTTAACGCTCGTTAACGCCGTTTCCGACGCCGTGAAAAACGCCTGCATCATTATCGCCGCCAGGATCAATATGGTGTATATCGTTATCATTTGGTATTTATCTCCGGCCCTTCGCCGTTCCTGGTCTCTTTCCTTTCGATCATCAAAGTCGTTATACGGTTCTTGGAAACATCTTTGATCGTAAGGACAAAACCGTTGATCTCGACTTTATCCCCGGCACGCGGGCTCTTACCGATACGTAAGATCGCATACCCTCCTATCGTGTCGACCTCGTCCGTTTCTATGGAAAGCCCTATTTCCTCGTTCACTTCATCTATATGTGCCTGCCCGCTGACCTCGTAGCTTTTCTGGTCTATCTTG
Source organism: Candidatus Omnitrophota bacterium (assembly GCA_043819235.1). GTDB lineage: Bacteria > Omnitrophota > Gorgyraeia > Tantalellales > Tantalellaceae > JBDRFA01. The sequence goes on from JBDRFA010000161.1 coordinate 3,399, forward strand.
CGGATCTTGGGAGATTCGAAATCCAGCTCATCTCTTATTTCCCCGACAATTTCTTCCAGCATGTCTTCCATGGTCACTACCCCGGAAGTTACGCCATATTCGTCCGTAACTACCGCCATATGCCTGTGTTCTCTCTGAAGTTCCCGCAGAAGGTCGTCTATCCGCATGCTTTCCGGAGCGAAAAAAGGTTTTTTCACGATGTTCCTTACGGGCACGTCCGGGTTCAGGAGAAAATCCTTCGCGTGGATGATCCCTACGATATTATCAAGAGTATGTATGTATACCGGCAGCCGCGAAAACTGATATTCTTTCACGTCCCGGATAAGATCGTCCTGCTTTTTTGTCAGGTCAAGCGCGGCAATATTTATGCGCGGGGTCATGATATCCGCCGCGTTCAGCTCCTTGAATTCCAGGATGCTGTCTATCATATCTTTCTCTTTTTCCTTAACAACACCTTTCTTCTTGCCCATGGAGAATAATGACTTTATCTCATGCGTTGTGATCTTACGGCTTTGCGGCGACACTTTGATCCCGAGTCCCCTTACCACCGCATATGCGGTATTGGTAAAAACTACCTGGAAAGGCAGAAATAACCGTTCCATGAAAATAAGCGGCAGCGAGACGAAAAAAGCCACTTTCTCGTCGTTGGCCCGGGCGAACATTTTAGGGGTCACTTCGCCGAAAATAAGGAGCAGGATCGTGATGAAAACTATAGAAACACCGACGCCTTTTTCTCCCATGGTCCCGTAAATAAGATCCGACAGAATAGAACTGGCGGCGATGTTCACCAGGGTGTTTCCTACAAGGATAGTTACAAGAAGTTTATGCGGGTCCGCCAGAAGTTTAACCACTCTCCGGGCGGAAGGATCGTCCCTGCTTTCGATGTGTTTCAGCCTTATCTTGTCCAGAGACAAAAAAGCGGTTTCTGAACCAGAAAAAAAAGCAGAAAAAAATAGTAACGATATAAAAACAACAATATCCACAAGAATGTCTTATCGTCGGATTGGATCAGGGTGCCGGAATATTCCGGCACCCTGAAAAAACATTACTGGTTCTGTTCCACAGTTGTCTTACCCGCTTCGATCGGAGCCATTATGATACCTTCGGCGGCGTCTCTAACCGTTTCAGCGCTTCCCATTACGGGCGTTGTCACGATTTCCGGAGCTTTCTTCACATCACCCGTTAAAGTTTCCCCTGTCACCTTGACGGTATCCACGACCACTCCGGCCGTGTTCTTCGCCGCGTCCCCGACGACATTGACCGATTTATTGACCAGATTCGCCGGATAATTTACGGTCGCTTTTGCCGCATCCTTAGACGCCTCTTTGAAGGTTTTCTTACCTTCGGCCGCGAAACCGGGCACAGCCGCTGCTCCTAACAAAAACAGCCCCGCTACCAGAACCACGCAGATCCTCATGTTCGTCTTCATTGTTTCTCCTTTTTTTTATTTGCCCAACTTTTCCCGGACCATCCTGCTGATAAGTTTCCCATCAGCGCGTCCCTTAACGCGGTCCATCACACTTCCCATGACCTTGCCCATGTCCGTGGGCGTAACCGCTCCCGTTCCTTTTATGACCTCGGAAATGACCTTTTCGAGTTCGGCCTCGGTCATCTGTTCCGGGAGATATTCCTCAACCACCTTCATTTCTTCCTCTTCTTTGTCTACAAGATCCTGGCGGCCGCCCTGCCTGAACTGCTCTATGGACTCCTTATGCCGCTTTACCATTTTCCTTATAACGTCCAGCACCTTTTCGTCCCCGAGCTCTTTCTCCCTGTCGGCTATTTCCCTGTTCCTGACGTCGCTGATAAGCATCCTGAGAACCGATATCCGCACCGTTTCACGGTTCTTAAGGGCCTGCGTAAGCCTCTTCCTTATATCATCTTTTAACATTACACGTAACCTCGCATGTTATCTCCTTCTGCCCGCGTTTTTTCGTCGACTTCCTCTTTAGTACGATAAAACGCCGGACAGGATCAAGATAATCTATTATCAATCTGCCCCGCAGATGGTCTATTTCATGCTGGAGCGCCCTGGCAGGCAACCCGTCGAATTCCCTGATAAAAAAATCCCCGTTCTCGTTCTGGGCCCTGACCTTTATTTTTTCGGGGCGTTTTACATTGACCGTAACCCCCGGGATACTCAGACACCCTTCATCAAATTTTGACCGTTCAGCGGATCCCTCAAGGATCACCGGGTTGATAAAATTCAAAAGCCCTTCTCCTATATCTACGACAAGAATGCTTAATCCCACGCCTATCTGGGGAGAAGCGAGCCCTATCCCCCGGCTGCGATACATTATATCAGACATCGAGCGCAGTATATCTTTGATCTCGCCGGTAAACCGTTCAACGGGTTTGGTCTTGATCCTCAAACACGGGTCAGGATATATCTTAAGTTCGAATTGTCCCATTTATTTGTTCTTGCACTGATTGTTCTTCCCCAGAACGATCCTGCGCATATTAAAGTTATGGCTTTCCTTTGTTTCCATAAGACAATAGGAAAGGATCACTACTTCATCCCCGGTTTCGCCTTTCCTGGCCGCCGGGCCGTAAAGAATAACTTTTCCGGAATCGGCCTTTTCTTCAATAACATAAGTCGTAAGGCGCTCTCCGTTATTAACATTCAAGACCTGCACCTGTTCCCCCGGCATTATTTCGGCGGCATCTATGATCGTCTTGTCAATACCGATACTACCGTCATATTTCAGCTCCGTAGCGGTTATCTGCGCGTTAGTGATCTTCGATTTACACAATATCCTTAACATGGCTTTTTCTCTCCTGATGCTTGGTTGTCCCGCCCCTTTTGAAAAACACAGACTTCATGAATGGCCTGTACACGTGCCGTGGTGTTTTACGTTATAAACAGATACCGGCTGGATCCGGTTTCTGAAAACCACCGGCGCTACTTTATTCCGTCGTCGATATCCCCCGTTTCAGCGCCAGCCTCCGGACTTTTCCCCAAAGGCTGTTTGCTGATATTCGTAAGATTCTCTCCGTCGAAGTAAAGGTATAGATCGGAAGAAAGATGCCCCGCGTTGACGGGAAGGACCGTATACCTGCCTCTGAATACCCACTCTTCCCTGTCCCGATTCCACTCGCTGGAACTCACGGTCCTTTTCATGTCAGGTGGTCCGTATACGGTAAGAGCTTCGTTTTTCGTCATCCCAATCCAGAGAGAACCCTCTCCTAACGGGTCCTTTAATATTTGTGACGGCTGAGGTATATCAACTTCAGCGCAACCGGAAACAAAACACAGGCCCAACAACAAAAAACAAAATAAAGAAAAACTTCTCAAATTTCACCTCCGGGGGATCATACCCTCTCTTTAAAACTGGTTTCGTACAGTAGATCACAAAGATATCCTACAAAAACGTTTTTATTGCTGTCATCGATCTTGAGGATCTCCACACCGACCTTATAGGGCGCATTGTCTTCCAGGCTCATTTTGCTCTGCCAGACAACTTTCCCTTCGAGGAGGACCGGTTCTTCGGATGACGGAAGATACAACGACAGGCTTAAGTTCTCGGAATCCCCGAATTTCCTCCCGATAGTAAAACTCAAGCCCACAGGTGAAATGTTATCAGCAACAACCTCATCGCTCCGTCCGGCGCTGCCTACGATCACGCGTAACGGGCGCTCTACTCTTATAAACCGTCTTCTTTCTGGCAATTTAATCTTCATTTTTCTATTGGCGAGGAGTATAACATATCAGGACATAGCCGTCAAGATTTTGTTGCCTCTTCCTTACATATAATACGGGGGTAAACAGGTAAGGGCACGGCGCGCCGTGCCCCTACGGGTATAATTTAATGTTATGGCTATGGCACAAAACGAAAACATTTTTATGATGGGACTGTTCACTATGCTCCGTACAGGGAGGATCCACACCGGGCGGAGGGGCCCGGGTAGGAGCATAGCGAATACCCCCGGCGAGACTCTTGTTGGAAAAATCGAACGTCCCCGCAGGGAATACCCACGCCAGGTGTTCCCTCTCCGCGTTCTGCTTCCCTGCTCATCCGCTCTTCTCCATGAACAAACGATTCTTCTCATCCAGACGCAGGCGCGTTAAAAAATTCTCGAACGACGCCTGATCATAGGCCTTTTTATAGTCGATCATTATACTGTTGATGTTCTTGAATTTCTTCAGATACCATACGATATGCTTGTACATCCTTTTAAATGTCATGCTGTCGTTATAAAAACGGCGGCACAGCGCGAAATGGTCCGCTATTATCCCTTTCAGCTCGTCAAGGTCCGGGTCCTTCGGCAAACCTCCGCCGGGGCCGGTCTGTCCACCCGAAAAAAAAGCGTTCGCCTCCCTGAATATCCAGGGCCGTGCAAGCGCGCCCCTGGCCACGAATACACCGTCGCATTTTGTCTCATCTATAACGCCCGCGATATCATTTACCGAAAAAATGTTCCCGCTGGCAAAAACCGGTATCTTTATCCTTTCCTTGATCTCGCGCACGATATTATGGCTGGGCGCGCCCTTATACATCTGTTCCTTCGTCCGGGTATGTATACATATGGCGCTTGCGCCTTCCTCTTCCAACATCCCGGCGACTTCCATATAGTTAAGGTTATCCTCGTCCCATCCGCTGCGGATCTTCACGGTCACCGGTATGGTAAGTTCCTTCACCAGCCGCCGAACCATACCCGCCAGCTTCCCGGGTTCTTTCATAAGCGCCGACCCCTTTCCGCAACTGACCACCTTCCTGGCTGGGCATCCGGCATTCAAGTCAAGGATCTCGAACCCTTTTTCCTCGCATATCCTGGCCACCGATACCATTTTATCGGCATCCTGCCCGACAAGTTGTACGCCGAGAGGCGCGTCCCCCTCCACCCTTTCCAGGAGCCTGAACGACTTACGGTTCTTATAGACTATCCCGTTGACATCGATCATCTCGGTAAACGCGAATTTACAACCGAACTTTCTCGCCAGTAACCGGAAAGGGATATCCGTTATCCCCGACATAGGCGCGAGTACCGCCCGCGCCTCTATCATCTGTGCAATAGGATCTTTTTTTATCTGCTCCATAATATCAGTAAGCCCCTACGGTGCCAGTCCCAGTTCCCGCCCGTATTCCCTGGTGATCTCTTCCTTCACCGCGGGGTCGATCCTCTTCCCGTGCTTTTCCGGGGTCGCCGATCTTTTCTTTTTCGCAGAAACCATCTCTTCCACATTTATCGGCGACGCCCCGTAAGCCCTCGAATTATTCCTCACGTAATTATCGTTCGAAGCGATAACCACGCGTCCCCTGCTCGAATACTTCTTCACGGTCTCTATTATCTTATCATCGCCGGCTCCCGTCCCGGAAAACACTTCCGAACTGCTCCGTAACATCCCCATATCCCGGAACCGGTCACTGCCGTCAAAAACGACCACTACATCCGTTATGAACCCGCTCGACCTGGCATATTCCCTGCTTATAGCCAATATCATCTTACGCGCGGAATAAAGGCTCTTCTCCAATTCCCTCCGCGTCTCCGGAATAGCATTAATCGCATTATACCCATCCACAACCAACGTAACCGCCATCCCCTCTCCTCCCCACACACAGTAGGGGCACGGCGCGCCGTGCCCCGACATAATTATCAAAAAAAAAAATAAAAGTACCCTTTTTATATTTTTTTAATTAACGTAAAAAAGAGGTCTACGTTATTCTGGCAGTAT
>JBDRFA010000162.1:0-2353 GCA_043819235.1 Candidatus Omnitrophota bacterium
TTACCCGATAGACGGTGTTCCCGTCCAGGTAAGCGAGAACATACCGAACATGGTGGATTTCTACGAGATCGCCATGAAAAGGGATGAGGCGCTTATCGACAATACGTTAAAGCGCATGGAAGCGGAAGGCACGGACAGGTGCGTGCTGATAGCCGGAGGTTTTCATACGAAAGGGATGAAATATCTTCTTGAGAAGAAAGGGGTTTCCTACGTCGTAGTGACGCCCAAAATAACGAAGGACGTTGAGACTCCTTATATAAAGGTACTGACGAACCAGAGGACCTCGCTTGAAGACATACTCACCGAAAGCGCCCTGCCGGGGACCCCGAAGAGAGAGAGTGAGGATTCCGATACCGGATTTCTTTCCCCGGTATTAAGAATAGGCATGGCGGCGAATCTCGTGCTAAGCCGTGACCCTGAAAGCAGGGCAATATTTGCCGCATGGGCCAGAGGTATGGATGAAGTGAAAGTGCCCGGAGCGGAAGATCTCCGTAAGGTCGCCGAGGATACGGTCAACGCGGCTATCGATATGGCGGTGGGTCTTTGGATACAGAACGTGATCAAGAAAGGGCTCGAAACCCAGTATGAGGCGGAGCCCGCGAAGGCTGATAAGATATGGACGGGGTTTGTGACGGACGACAACCAGTGGTCGCTTCTGCAATCAGTGTATCTAGGCAAGGTCAGGACCGCTCTCAGGACTATGGGCGCTGAAGACGAATTTGACGCGTTGAACGGGATCATCGTAGACGAGTTCGCGCGGATCAGGGATAAGGAACAGGCTAAACTTGGAGGCGGTACTGCCGCTGTGGACGGTACGCCCGGCAGCCAGGCGGCCGGTGAAGTGCTCAGTTACGAACAGGCAAGAAAGTTCGACAAAGTCCTGCGCGACAGTTTTGAGACGGGCAGGGCGCATATAGTTGAACGCGACGATATCAGAAAAGGTTTCAGATTTGTCAAACATGACGGGCTTATCGAGGCGCTTGAGGAAATGGGGCTTCCGGTGAACGTGCATCCCGGGCGCGGCGGTGACGCTCTCTCGCATCAAGGGCTCCAGGCGCATATCGACAGCTATATTTATGATGCTTTGAGCGTGACAGATGAAGGCAGGAAGATGCTTGATACGCTTGCTGCACATGAACTGGCGCACCTTGACCTTTTCAATGCGGAACAGATAGAAAGACTTGTTGCTGACCAGATGAAAGGTGAAGATATTGTCAGGATAGACCGCATGATAAACAGGCAGATCAAAGACTCGCTGGGAAGTTCCGGGCTGGTTCTCTGGGCGCAGTGGAAAACATATATTGCAGAGAAAAAGCCGGAAGAACTGTTCGACAGGTACCTTCAAAACAATCTGTCCCCGGAAGAAGAAATAGAAATAGCCAATCTTCAGGAAAATTTCATAAATAGAGAACTCAAGCATGACACAACGCCGGTGGTTGCTGAAATTGAGGAATTAATAGCCCAGGAAAAGGAAAAAGAACAGGCGCAGATAAAACAGGACCTTATTGACAGTTCGACCGCTATGGCGGAAGCCGCGGCGAAGAACATAGGCCCGGATATCATCATAGTCACCAGTTCGACCGCCGCGCAGACCGCTTTCTGGCAGGACCGGCTGACGGGAGATAACGGTATAAACGGATCCGGGGCGGTCGTGAAAGAGAACGGGATCGTTATATCGGTGTCGGAATCCAACTGGGATGGCGGAGCCGGTAACGGTCTCGGCACGCTTAACGGATACGTACAGGCCGCCAGACAGCTCAAGGTATGGGCGGGCACACTGTCTGACAGTGAAGTGGCCAGGCTCGGCATAGGGACATTTAAATCCTTGCCGGACCAGGCTAAAGACCAGGCTGAAAAGGAATCGGAAATAGTGAAATATATAGATGCTTTTATGTCGTATTCGAAAAATAAAAGTGTTTTCATGTACCATACTGCGGGTAAAGGAACGCGCACAGCTCCCCTTCCGGGCGCGGAAGTGAATTCCAATCCTAACATGGCGCTTCCTAAAATGGTGGACGTGAAGGGCCAGCCGAAACAGCTTACCATACTGGAAGCGGTCCTTATGCAGACCAGCATATACGCGCCGACAAGGGAGAACCGGTTGAGTGTTTTCTGGGGAGACCAGGTCATCGTGAATCAGAACGACGTCAAGAAGGACCCGACGCATCATGTCGAGATATTCGGTCAGCTTGTGCCGCTTGATGAGAACATCAAGGATTACGGTGTGCTTATCCCGAAAGAGAACGGGGACGCGAAACAGCGGGAAAAGTTTACCGAGGAGCAGGTGAGGGAGGAGCTCCCGGAAGGTATGAATGATGTTTATAAAAGCATAGGATCTTTTACCGTATCGAAT
>JBDRFA010000163.1:0-5583 GCA_043819235.1 Candidatus Omnitrophota bacterium
CGGATCACCGGAAAGACCCCGGACAGGATAGACCTAAAATTCACTGAATAGGAGGAGAAATGAAAAGATTTGTTTTTCTATGGGTTTCAATAGCTGTTTCATTGATATTATTAGCGCCTTCAGATTCCTACGCCAAGAAAAGATCGGATAGGGATAGGGATAAAGAAGAAGAGGTGATCTACGAACTCCCGCCCCTTAAAGGCCCGAAGAAGACCATCGCTATTATGGATTTTGAGAATAAGGCCGGCGCCCAAGCCGAGTGGAACCTGGGTACAGGCATGGCAGAGATGCTCGCGACGGCGCTTATCAATACCGGCGGTTTCATCGTAGTAGAGCGCCAGGCCATAACGGACGTACTGAAAGAACAGGATTTCGGGGCCAGCGGCAGGACCACCGAAGTAGGCGCGGCAAAAATAGGAAAGATATTGAACTCACAGATCCTTATACGCGGCGCGGTAACGGAGTTCAGCACGTCCTCTTCCGGAGGCAGCTCGGGGATATCTTACGGCGGGGTAAGCCTGGGCATGTCAAGCGCCAAGGCGCATGTAGCGGTAGACATCCGCATCTATGATTCTACTACCGGCCAGGTTCTTGATTCCATACGCTGCGAAGGGAACGCTACTGCCAGCGGTGTATCTGCGGGTTATTCCGGGGTTCTCGATGTCAGCGGAAGCGGTTTCACCAAAACCCCTCTGGGAAAAGCTACCTCGGAAGCGATAAACAAAGCCGTATTCTTCATAGCATCCAAGATGGCTAACGTCCCCTGGGAAGGAAAAATAGTAACAGTAAAGAACAACGTGGTATTTATTAACGCCGGGGCGAATTCGAATGTTAACATAGGAGACGAGTTTGCCGTCTATAAAAAAGGCGAAGAGCTTATTGACCCGGATACAGGCATATGCCTCGGCAGTGAGAATACGAAAATAGGGCGTATTCAGGTAAATGCCGTGGACGAAAAGTTCTCGAAGGCTGTGGCAACCGCGGGATCGGCAAGTTCTTTTTCGGCCGGGGATATAATAAAGTTAGATTAGGTTCTTTATTTTAAGAATTCGTCAAAATCTGATACGGTCACTATTTCCGGGCCGGGGATGCAGTCTGCGCCGAATATATCTCCCGTATAAGGTGTTAGGTCCTTTTTAAGTCTTATTGCTTCCGTTTCCATCAAGACACGCACAGTGCCGTCGGAATAGTATTCCGCCCTGACTTCCCGCGCTCCCTGCACCACCCCGCGGACAGTCGTCCTTATAGTATCGTCTTTGACTACGAAATTCTCAAGAGTTGTTTTCGAATCTATTACGACACCATATATCTTTTCGGCAAGCTTACGATGAGCGTCCGTTACCGCGGCGCGTTTAGTCGTTACTTTCGCCAACGCCCCGAATCTGTTACCGTACTCTTCCTCGCTTATCTCCTGAAAGACAGCCGAAGCCTTCTTCCCCGCGTCCTCACCGAGTATGGACTTTGAAAGTATCCCGGAACCTTTAGCCGTCAGGATGGCGCTTTCCCAGGGTGATATCTCGCGTTCTTCATATTCCTTTACGATGACCGTCTTAGCGGACTCCCGCCTGCTGCCGAAGTCAACGGAACTTTCAAGGACCCCGACCCTTGTAAGTGGCCTGTCTCCGGACACGATCACTTTATATTTCGTGCCGCGCGCGCCTATCACGGCCTGCGGGGTCTTAACCACGAAACTGGACCCTTCCGGAAGGGACTTCAATCTTACAAGCACCTCTCCGCTCGTTACGGATAGTTCTATCAGTGTCTTTATGTTCTCGGCTTCTAATTCGGAATTCTCGTTGACCTTAAAACTGGCTGCCCCTGAACCTATTTCGCACGAAGAAAGGCTGCCGGTCCTTATTTTATCGTTTTGCCCGAGTATGTACGAAGGCATCGCCTCTTCCCATGAGTTCTTCTGCAGGTTAAAAACGTGCACAGACCCATCTTTAGTCAGGATACGAAGGGGTTCTTCCTCTGCGTATAGGTATGCGGCGCAGTATATGGATAGAATGGCTAATGCGAAAAATAACGTCCGTTTAATACATGTAGATATAAACATCCTTATCCCTTCGGTAATGGGAAAGATGATGCGATGCCCATCCGCTTATTTCAGTATTGGTCAGGTCCGGCCTGTAGCCATAGCCAACGTAATAGCTATGATAATACGGATAATCGTAATACCTGCTAAAGATACCGTAGTACTTGCTTTTTTCTTCTTCCTTCTTCTCCATCTTCGCCAGGTATTCCTGTTTCGCCCTTATATCGTTATCCGCGGAGGCGCGCATGGCCTTTTGCGTCTCAACGTCTATCTCTTTCGGTCCGGCGACGCTTTCACCTTCGGCTCGCCAATAAGGCGGAGGCGGGGCGGCATATTTCCTTTGGGCTTTTTCAAAAGAGCTGGACATGGCGGAGCATTCATCATAAATGCTCATGAACCCCATTTCTTTCGCGGCCTTCCCCAGGCTTTCCGCGGCCCGGCTGGATTCCAGTTCTTTTACGACATCTTTCGCGTCGTTCAGGCACTTTTTAGCCTTGTCTTTCTCGCCGAAATCCAAGAACGCTTCGCCTGTTTCGATCAAGCCGCGCCAGTCCTTATCTTTCGAGGCGATGTCGGAAGCCGCAGATAACGCGAAAACTGCGTATTTCTTACCTTCCATCTTCTCAGGGAGGTCGATATAACTGTATGAGACGGCAACCAGCCCGCGCCAATCTTTAAGCGCATTTGCCATATCGAAAGCTTTCTTGAAAGTACGCATAGCTTCCTTTGGGTTGCCAAGGACTATAAAGGCGTTACCGGCATCGACCAACCCTTTCCAGCTTCGGGCGTTTTCGGCTAAAGCAACACTTTCGACAAAACGATCGAGCGCGGCCGGAATATTATCTTTGCTCGCTTCCAGGTAACCGTTCGCAAGGGCGTTTTCCATTTTCGTAAGTTCTTCATCACCGGCGAAAACTATTGACGAAAAGGCCGCCAGCATCAAAAAAAGAAACACAATGATCTTTCGCATAAATACCCCCGTATTTGAAATTTTATTTACTGCCGGTACCGTCGCAATCAGGGCCGGTGCCGTCGCACTCGCCACTACTGCTTCCGCTCGATCTGGATCCGGAAGTCGGTGTTGCAGGAGACGGCGTTTTGACTGGAGCGGTCGGCCGTATAATAGGCGGCGCCTCAAAACCGCCATACGGATCTTTTCCCGGCTGCTGCGGCGGAGAATTTCCGGGCTGCTGCTCATCCTTCTTGGTCTTATCGGCCTCGTTCTCTTTTATCCACTCGTTCTTATCTTTAATATCCTGGTCCGCGGAATCCCTGTTCCCTTTCTGGATATCCTTATCGGGCGAATCAGGATCAGCGACACTCGTTCCGTAAGGGTTCCAGCCCGGAGGAAGAGGCGGGCCGTAAACTTCTTTTTCTGGCTCTTTTTGAGGGGCTTTGTCTTTGTTCTCATCTTTCTCCATATCTTTGTCTTCGTCTTCGCCATCATCTTCGCCTTCGTCCTCATCTTCGTCCTCGTCCTCGTCTTCGTCCTCATCCTCGTCTTCTTCAGGCGCCTTGGCAATGACACACGTTACGGAACTATCGAATTTGACCTGTGTCCCGGCCGAAGGTGACTGGCTGATAACGGTTCCGGGGGTATCCGTTTCGGATTGACGTTCCTGGATCCCCGCGAATAAAGACGCGCACATTATCGTGTTTGACGCGGAAGCGGAATCATCTCCGATCACGTTCGGCACTTCGGGGAATTCTATATCAATACTGACCGTATCTCCCTGATACGCGTAATCGCTCGGTGTCCAGCTCGTAACGCCGCGCGGGGCGAACGTAGAAGCGGACGAAGCCCCTATCGACATCAGGAGGCTTACCCCGCTCAATGCTCCCTCGGCAGCCGTATCGGTCATGTTCATAAGATTGGGGACCCTCACCGCTCCATCCGGTCCCATAGAGACGCTGACATTGGAATTCACATCCGCTTCAGAATCAGCGCCCGGAGATTGCTTCCATACCTTTCCCGCTATATCAACCGGCGGATGCGCCGCGTATTGCCCTGGACTGGGTTTCTCTTCGGTAAAATTTCCGTTCAGGCCTGCCGCAGTCAGACGTCCTTCTGCCGTTCCGCGATCCAGACCTACAAGGCCAGGGACCTTTGTCTTTGCCTCCGGAAGATATCCGGTCACATTGTCGCCCCATTTGGCTTTTTGTCCGGCCGCCGGCGCCTGCTGGGCTATGACGTCCGGGCCTGTCGTCACGTCCTTTATTATCTTTTTGGCCGATGTAAACTTTAATTTTGCCGCCTCACACGCCGCGCGGGCATCTTCAACGCTTTTTCCGGTCACGGCCGGAATTTCGGGATACTCTATCTCTACCTCTATAGTGTCGCCCTTGAATGCCTGCGGTTTAGGTTCAAAATAATAAACACCTTCCGGCGCCACATCCGCTGTCGACTCTCCGACAATGCTGAAGACAAGCCCTGCTCCCGTGATCGCCGCGCGTGCCTGGTCCTCGGTCTTTCCCATGATATTGGGTACATCGACCGCGTCATCCGGCGCGACGCTGATATTGACAACACTATTAATATTTACCCACGAAGCCGGCGCGGGGTTACACTGCCACACAAGCCCTTTGTAGGTGAACGGCTGGTGTACACTATAATCCGCGGGTTTCGCTACCACGATAGCCGGTTGAAGTTTCTGGGCCTTGACCATCGTATCGGCTTCGTCTTTTGTATGCTCCATGACAAACGGGACGCTCACCTTGGCCGCATCCCCCTTTGAGATAGTCACAACGCTTCCCCTGATCACTTTCGTTCCGGCTGTCGGTTCCTGATGGCTTATATTGTTAACCGCATATCCTTTATTGAGGACGTTATACTTCAGGCCCGCTCCTAATATGGCTTGGGCCGCTTCGCTCGCCTTTAACCCCAAAACAGCAGGAACATCGACCAGGTCCTCTTCCCGAGGCACAAAGAGCGTGACCGATGAACCTTTATTGACACGCGTCCCGGCGGGGGGAGAACACTTGATGACTTTTCCGACCCAATCTTTTCCTGTAATGTTGCTTACCTTATCGTCCACATAGCTTTCGACGCTTCCCTCAAGTCCGTCCTGGCTCAATGACGCGAGCGCCTCCTCTTCCGTATCTCCTACCACGCGGGGAACCATCACCATAAGGTCCCCTACGGTTTCTTTATCCGGTTTTTTTTCGCCGCCGGTCGTCACAGGAACATCCGCCCCTTTATGGTTCGGTTTCTGGGTCTTGGAATTGTTCCCGTAATCATGCGTGGATATGTTTGGCTCATCGATCTTAGCACCCGCCGCCGCGTACGCGCCAAGTTCCTTCGACGTTATCTGACCATCACCGTTAATATCGGCCCTTCCGCTCTCAAGACCCTCTATCAGCTGCCTTGTCAGCACTCCGTTCTTATGCCCCATACCGACCGTATTCCCTTTGGAAGACCATCCCACCTTATCCCCGGCAGCCGCGTTTATATGAGACACCTCTTTACCCGGGACAGTGACATTGAACCTTTCAGAATGGCAGCTGTCGTTTATGATTATGACCCTACCCGCCCCTCCCGCGGCGATCGC
>JBDRFA010000164.1:0-26073 GCA_043819235.1 Candidatus Omnitrophota bacterium
CCGTTTATGACGGCACATTTCTCCCCATCCGCCCCTTGCACTACACCCTGCAGTACGACATCCCCGACCGCCAGTATGCTTCCCACCCCTCCGGCCGGACCTTCTTTCGGAACCCCGACAAGCGGCACGAAAGGATCCCTGCGGCCGAAAGAATTATATTCAAGAGCTCGGCATACGGTACTTACGCATACCAGGCACACGAGCAACGCGAGCGACGCGAGCACAGAGAGCACCACATTGCCCCGGAAAAAATTACTCTTATTTCTTCCCATATCCGGACATCTTCCCCTCATCGACAGCCACATACGTCTTCAGGACCATGCGTATATTGTGTCTTCTTGGAAATTTATTGTCATAATTTATGTCAAGGTCGTCGATAGCGATGAACCTTTTCCCGCGTTCGAGATTGCTCACAAAGTTCCCGAGCTGGTGGTATCCGCTTTTCGCTGTGATAATGATAGGCATCTCCTTGTAATACCCGGAATTTTCCCCCTCTATCGCTACGGCCTTAAGATCTTCCGGCGTTATGCTCAATATCTTGACCCCGGAATCCGAGGCAATGGCGGAAAGTTCCTCGAGAAATTCCGGTATCCCCTTTTGGTCCGGAAACGCCTTGGAATACCCGCTGAGTTCCCGTTTCAAAGTATTCAGTTCTTTCGTCCTGGCATCAAGCCTCTTCACGCGGGCACCCACTGCCTCGATCTTGTCGTTCAGCAGTCTCACTTCGCGTGAACTCGCGGCCAATTTTGAGAATTCGGGCGAGATGACAACACCCAGATATATCAACCCCATCACCACGGCGGCTCCCAATATACCATACATCCGGAAGACATCGTCTTTAAACAGTTCTCTGATCTTAGCCGGAGTTAAGGCCCTTATGTCTATCATTTTTTCCCTACCGCCTTCGCTTTCGGAGCGGCCGCCTCTACCTTGAAATAGCAGTTAAGGCTGAACATCATAACCTCTTCTTCCGCGATCGCCAGATTTTTCATGTTCTGGAGCTCTATTTCGCCGAAAAAACTCGAAAAATCCTGATCTTTCTTCAGGCTGTTGATGAACTGCGCGACAAACAGCGTGGCTTTTTCGCTCCGGCCAAGAGCGTATCCGGTAATGTTCAACGAGATCGGCATCTCTTCTTTCTCTGAACCCCGCTCCCCCTTCGGAAAACTGAGGTCCAGCCCCGAAAGCCAGATATCCTGGATCACGGCCTGGTTCAGTCCGAGCAGCAATTTCGTCCATAAAAGTTTCGGCCGGGTTATTTCCTTGACGGCAGCGGCCTTTTGGCCGAGCTCTTTGATCTCATTGTCTATTTTTTCCGTTCTTTCCTTCTGCGGCTGCATCTGGTTCCACTTATTGCGCAATACTTCGGCAAGGTCGTTATTGCTCCTGGCCCTCATTGAGATCGAAAGATGAAGGACAAGCAGGAACGCGAATATCCCGAACACTATCGGTATCACCGGTATCGACGGGATCTCGATCGACCGTTTCCGTTTTTTTCGAAGTTCCTCGGGGAGTAAATTCAGCTCTATCATATCCCTGCAGGTACGCCGCCTGCAGCACCTCCTGGGCCGCCAGGCCCGTTACCCGCGCTTTGCGCGGGTCGTCCGCCGCCTACGCCCTCAAAGCCAGGCCTATACTGACGGCAAGCTGTGAAGATACCGAATCTATATCCTCTTTTGAAAGATCCTCGGAGATCTTCAGGCCTTTTATCGGGTCCCATTTTTTCACCTGTATACCTATTCTGGCGCTCAAATATTCGATAGCTTTCACGTTATATGTCATGCCTCCCGAACAGTAAATGCCCTCCACCGCCCGGTTATACCTGTTCTCGAAATAGCCGAAAGAAAGCTGTATTTCCTTGACAAGTTCGTCAAGTGAGGCCGTATCGACCTGCGTACCACGGTCACCCGCGTCGGAAGGCCCACCCACGATCACCTCGGATCTTTTTGCCGGGCTTTCCTCAGGGACAGGCGCCTCTTTCGCGGACGATCCTATATCCTTCCCCCCGATCTGGACCTGGCGCATAAAACACGGTAAAGTCCCGATAGCGACCAGAACGTTCGTCTGAGAATGCCCGAAGTCCAGGAACGCGTTACCCTTTTCCTCCAGGGTCGGGTTAGCCTCCATAAAGGCGTTGAACATGGCGAACGAATCGATATCCATCACGTTCAACGAGATCCCGGCGCCTTCGGCCATCTTTATGATACCCTCGACCGGTTCCCTTTTTGCCGCCGCCAAAAGGACTCTCATCTGGCCGGCTTCAGGCGCATCGGCGAGGATGATAAAATCCAGAACGACTTCATTGATGTTGAACGGGATATATTTCTCGGCCTCGAAAACCAGGGCGTCTTTCAACTGGTCCCGGTTCATTTTAGGAAGAGTAATGAACCGGACTATCACATCCGGCCCGGATATGGCCATATTCACCGAATCCGGGTGAAGATCGACCTCGGCAAGGGCCTCTCTGATATGACCTGCTAATTTGCCGCTATTTTCTTCCGGGGGTATCTTCTTGATATTATACGCGGTAAGTATTTTCTCACCCTTGGACCTCGCCAGGGAAGCGATCTTTATCGAATAGCTTCCGATGTCCAGCCCTATATCCAACGCGGACGATCTTCCTCTTTTCCCTGAGATCCTTAACATTTTATAAATGTTCTGCGAGATTGTATTTTAAAATCCGACACGACGTATATAAGTTTAATTATATTACCAGTTTTATCGTAAAAAGACTATCATACCGGGGTATCATTGTCAAGCCGCTCAAGTTTTATGACATCCACTTTCATTCCCCTGTCTTCATGCGGCGCAGTAGCTCGATAGCGGGGGCGTATTTCGGGTCGGCCGCAAGAGCCTGCCGTACCCATTTTTCCGATTCCTCTTTCTGCCCCCCGGCAAAAAATATATATCCCAGGTTGTAGGACGCAAGGGGTTCCTCCGGATAAAGCCGCGCGGCCCGTAAATAACACTTCACACTTTCCTGGATATACCCCCGGTGCGCGTACGCCGTGCCCAGATTAACGAGGGAATCATATCCATACGGGTCCGCTTTTCCCGCCATCCGCGCCACTTCTAAAGCTTTCTCATTTTTCCCCGACTTCGCGTACGCGGTACACAATAGACGCAGAACCTCCGGATGCCGGGGGGTTATCGATACTGCTTTTTCAAGATATTCTATGCCCCGGGCGTCGTCCTTTCGCAAAAAAGATACCAGCGCCAGGCCCAGATACGCGTTATCGTAATCCTCCTTTAGATCCAAAGCCCGGTTGAAATCCTGTTCCGCCTCGCCTCGCCTGCCGGCCGACAGATTGAACCGTCCCCGCAGATAATACTTGCGCGGGCTTCCTGAAATGTCCTTCACGGCGTCAAGGGACAGCGTACGGCTCCCTCCGGCGAATAAGCTTCCCGCTTTGTAATACGCCGCGGCTTCATCTTCGCCCGAAAAAGCAAGCACCCTGTCGCTTAAAGACAGATCACTTAACCAGTACGAGCTTTGTTCCTTTGACATCGAAACGTAGTAAGTAATAGAACAAAAAATCAGCATCAAAAGCGCCGTTTTCCATACCGCCCCTTTTTTCTCGTAAAGCCGCACGATAACAGCGGACAGGAATAAGAATACGCCTAAACTACCCAGATACATCCAGTGCTCGGCGTATACCTTAAAACTCTCCGCCACAAAAAAGAACGGAGTGACCGCGACAAGAAAAAAAGCGAACGAGAAGATCAGGATACGCCTTATTCCCTTCAGATATACCGTCAAAAACACGATCATACCCGTTAAAACCATCGCGGCCGGCAGAAAGCGTCCCGACGTCCCGATGGCATGCCTCATGTGGAGCCCGGAAGGAAGGACCGTCATGACAAGAAAATCCCCGGCCATCCTGAAAAAACCCGTAATGTCCCCTATTCTCAGGACCGGCCGGGCCAAAACCCCGTATTTCCCCCCTGAAATAACGTGATGGAAAAACATATACGCGATCACGGCCATGAACTGCGGCACGTGTAAAAGGACGTTGAACCTGCGGCCCCGGCTTAGAACGATCATGTCCAGCAGTAAAAATAAAAAAACGAATATTGCCGCCGACTCCTTACTTAAGAGCGCGAGTATGAGCGCCGTGAGGCTTAAAGCAAGCAGATAATTTTTCTTTTCTTCCAGAAAACGGATCTCCAGCAGCATGAACAAGATACCGAAAAAGAAAAACAAAAGGTCCGACCTTCCCGAAATGTACGCGACCGAACCCATATGGGCCGGATCGATCACGAAAAAAAGAGCGGCCAGGAACGCCGCCGCTTTCTCCATGGATATCCTGCGCGCGAAAATAAATACCATGGCCCCGTTAAGGGCATGGAACAGGATATTGACCAGATGGAACGCCTGGGGCTTCAGCCCCCACATCCTGTAATCCAGCGCATAACTTAATATCTGTAACGGCCGGTAATATGGGGTGTAAGTGAAACCGGAATTCACGATGTCCTGTTTGAAGATCTGGAAAGACAATAACGGGGCTCTAAGTAGAGAGTTCTGCAGTACGATGAACTGATCATCCCAGATAAAACCGCCGCCAAGAACGGAACTGTAGCATACCACGGCGGCGGTAAAAAGGAACAATATTGCCAGGATATTATCATGATCCCGCGCGCTGATAGTATTTACCATAACAACCTGTCCTTATTCTCCGGCGGGCTAAGTTGCAGGGTCAAGCAGCATCCCCGCTCATTCCAAAATATGAGAATACGGCGCAGCGGATTTGGAACATGCGGGATTTGTTTCTTTATCGCCTATCGCATAAGTCCCTGCGGACGGACATACCGGTCTTCGCTTCATATATGAGGGTATGAGGTCCTCCCATTCGGGGGGATCCGCTTCCCCTCCATCAAGAATATACCGTACTTTCGCCATATCTATCTGACGCAGGTTAACGATACACGCCTGTCTCCGCGCCCTGATGCGGGATCTCATTAAATTCGGGACAGCCATAGCCGCGAGAAAAGCTATGATAGCCACTACGACCATGACCTCAAAAACCGTAAACCCTTTCTTCCCCAAGTGTGCACCGTCCTACTGGCAGTAAATGTGTCGTCAAAACTACATTCTTATAATTTAATTTGAAGTATACATTGAGAAAATACCAAATGCAAATCGTCTGGTTCGCGTTCGTATCGTTTATTTACATAAGTCTAGTCAAGCGTTTTGTCCCGCGTTCTTGCATAAGAACCGTTGTATTTGCCTATTCGTAAATAAGTGCTGTTAAGTATAGTTAGTTCCTCTTTAAAACGCTTGCATGCTATGTGCCATTGTCCCGCATCTGAGGAACTTTCTTTTCGCATCGGGGCATTAAAAGAGCGGGGGAAGGGTTTGGAGTGAATTGCGATTTTTAGCCAAATCCCGTATTTTTTTGGGCACCCAAAACCGGACAAGGTTTTGGGCGCGAGGACTGTTTGAGCCCGCCAGAGGCGGGCGAGTTCCGCAGCGCCAAAAAAATACGGGATTTGGCGTTAAGAAAATCGCTCTGAACGGAAAACCCTTCCCCCGCTCTTATCGCGTCAATCCTCCATTTTATTGAATTTCCTATACATCTATTAAAAAAAACGAGGGCAGGATCCCTGCCCTCGTTTTTCCGGTCACAACCATTGTCGCATTATGGCAATACATGCAGATCGGGCGACGCGGCCTTCGAACATACCGGCTCGGTATCCATATCACCTACCGTGTATGTACCGCTTGCGGGACACGTCGGGGTCTTCTTGATGTACTCATCCACCAGATCTAACATTGTCGGGGTTCCTGTGCCTCCGTCCAACGCCCACAACGTCTTTGCCCCTTCTATCTGTTTAAGGTTGGCGATACACGCCTGGCGTTGCGCACTCTGCCTCGCCTTCACAAAATTCGGAATGGCGATAGAAGCTAATAACCCTATAATTGCGACTACGATCATGATCTCGACAAGAGTGAAACCCCCTTTACCTAACAATTTACGCATCTTCATTTTAATCACCTCCTTTTTTTGAATTTGCGGAAGATATCTCTTCTATCCTCCATTTTCAGTATACCTTTCCAGCTATGTAAAAACAAGATTGAGCGGAAATATATTTCAGGAATTGTTAGCTTTTTGTTAATTAACGTTTTTGCTCTATGAAAATCGCCGCCTAAAAATTTATCAAAGTGGACATTTTAAATATGGGAAGGAACATACACAATACGATCCCGCCGATAACCACTCCGAGAAAAGCTATGATAAGCGGTTCGATAAGGCTCGTTAACCCGTCCACAGCCGCGTCAACCTGGCTATCAAAAAATTCAGATATCTTGGTCAGCATTTTTTCCAATTCGCCGCTCTTTTCCCCGACCGAAACCATGCGGGTAACAAGCGCGGGGAATATCCCGCTCTTCTCAAGAGGCGCGGCGATGCTTTCTCCCTGCCGGATACTGTCCCTTACTTTTTCCACCGCTTTTTCGACGACAACATTCCCCGAGGTTTTTGACACGATCTCCAGCGCCGAAAGTATCGGCACTCCGCTCTTCACGAGAGTGCTCAGAGTACGGGTGAATTTGCTTATCGCGACTTTTTTCAGCAGTGGCCCGAAGACCGGAAGTTTAAGTTTTAACCCGTCAAACCTTTCACGTCCCTTTTCCGTCTTGAGATAAAATCTCACGAGGAGGGTCAGAACGACGAATACCGCTATAAAAACCGGAAAATACTTACGCATACTGTCACTCACGTTTATGAGGAACTGCGTGGGGCCGGGCAGCGCGGCTCCGAATCCCGAAAAGATATCCTTGAATACCGGTATCACTTTCAGTATCATCACCAGAGTTATTACGATCGCCATAATAGTCACGACCGCCGGATATATTAACGCTGCCTGTATCTTTTTTTGCAAAGCGTTGGTCTTCTCCATATACGTAGCGACACGTTCCAGCACCTCTTCAAGCATACCGCTGGATTCCCCCGCTTTGACCATATTGACGAAATATGTGGAAAATACCTTCACATGCTTTTCCATCGCTTCCGAAAGGCTTGATCCCGTATTAACGGAATCCCGCACATCCCCCAGTACCTTCTTTAAAAAGGCGGTCTGGGCCTGTTCGCACAGTGTGTCCAGAGCGTTGAGGATAGTGATCCCCGCGCCGGTCATGGTAGCCATCTGCCTTGTGACTATCACAAGTTCATCCATGGGCACTTTCGTGCTCACCGCCTGCTTTAAAAAAGCAAGAAAAGAACCTCCTTCCCGTACCTCCTCCAGTTTCAGGATAAGAAAGGCTTTAGCGCGCAGGATCTCAAGGGCATGCGCCTTGTCCTGCGACTCCACCTCACCTTTTACGGTACGTCCTTCTCTGTCTTTAGCCGCATACGTGAACTTTGCCATACTCTCTTCTTTCTTCCTGCCCTTATCTGCATTTTATGTAACTACTCAGAGGTACCCCGGGGAATGGGATAAAGGCCGGTTGGCATGTCTCCGTACAGGGAGGATCCACGCCGGGCGGAGGGGCCCTGGTAGGAGGCATGCCAACCGGCCTTGTCACGGATTACCTGAGTAGTTACTATTTTATTCTTTTCAATTTTTGATCTCCCGCATACTTATGTCGCTCTCAACACTTCCTCCAGGGTGGTCCATCCCTTGAAGAATTTCATCATCGCGTTATCCCTTAAGGTCGTCACACCCTTGCGCCTTAAATACGCCTTTATTTCGTCCTCAGGCCTTCTCTTGTTTATCATTTCCCTTATTGCGTCATCAATAAGCACGGTCTCCAGCGTACCCAGCCTGCCGAGATATCCCGTGCCGTTACATTTTTCGCACCCTTTCCCCTTATAGAACTTATCGACATCAGCGGCTTCAGGATACTCTTCCCTGATCTTTTTCATCATCTCTTCCTGGATCCGGGTTTCCTCCTTGCACGAGGGGCATATCCTCCTGAGGAGCCTCTGCGCGCATGACATGACCAGGCTCGAAGCTATAAGGAACGGCTCTATCCCCATATTCACAAGACGCGTTATTGCGCCTACCGCGTCATTGGTATGAAGCGTACTGAGCACCATCTGCCCGGTAAGCGACGCTTTTATCGCTATATCCGCCGTTTCAAAGTCCCTGATCTCTCCTACCATTATCACGTCAGGGCTCTGGCGGAGCAGCGCCCTTAACCCTCCGGCGAAATCCAGCCCGATGTCCTGCCGCGCGGCTATCTGTGTTATCCCGGCGACCTGGTATTCCACCGGGTCTTCGACCGTAACAATGTTCCTTTCCGGTACGTTCATCTCGTTCAGTATGGAATAAAGCGTCGTCGACTTCCCGCTTCCGGTAGGCCCGGTTACCAGGATTATGCCGAACGGCCTCGAGAGGGCTTCTTTAAAATCCTTCATGGGCCCCGGCGAAAAACCCAGGCTTTCAAAACCGACAGAAAGATTTTTCCTGTCAAGAGCCCTGAGAACGATCTTACTTCCGAAAATGGCCGGCAGGACAGAGACCCTGAAATCCACTTCACGGTCCACGAGGCTCACCCTGAACCGGCCGTCCTGGGGCACACGGTTTTCCGTAATATCAAGGTTCGACATTATTTTAAGGCGCGCCAGTATAGCGTTCTGGCTCTTCTTGGGAAGGTCAAAAACGGTATACAGTTTACCGTCCACGCGGTACCTGACCCTTAGAGACTTTTCCTGGGGCTCGACGTGGATATCGCTGGCCCTTTTCGCAAGCGCCTCACTGATCATGGCATCGACCATTTTCACTATCGGCGCGGTTTTACTTTCTTCCGTCAGTTCAGTCACATCAAGCGCGGCGCCTTCCTCTATGACGCTTACATCGGATTCGTCGATGATCTCGGAAAGGGTTTTTTCCTCTTCTTCGCCGTAAACGGATTTTAACGCTTTTTGTATTTCGCGGCGCATGGACAGGACAAGCTGCACATCGCATCCGGTAACCGCCTTAACGTCGTCGATCGCGAAAACATCGGTCGGATCCGAAACGACAAGAGTAATGTGGTTCCCCGTGCGTGCCAGAGCCAGTACCGAATGCCTTTCGGCGAGTTTCTCCGGGATAAGGGCAAGTATCTTCTTGTCCAGGGCGACCCTGGATATGTCGATCGGGGGTATATCAAGCTCCCGGCTCATTACCATCAGGAAATTACGATCCGTAATGGCCCCGCTCTCCGCCAGCATGTTAATGACGTCGCCTTCATTTTTCCCGTGAGCCTCTTCAATGACTTCTTCAAGGCGTTTCTGGTTTACCAGACCGCTTTCCTGGATAGCTCCGATGATCCTGTCCCGTAAAGATCCCTGCATATTATCCTTACCCGGTTTCCCCGATTCCAACGGTCAGCCTGAGAACATCTTCCAGGGAAGTGACCCCTTCCAGGACGTTCTCTATGCCGTTTTCCCTCAAGGTGATTAATCCTTCTTTTCTTGCCGCTTCCTCGATCTCGCGCGTTTGGGCCTGAGCGAAGATCAGGTCCTTTATCGCCGGGGTCAGTTCAAGACATTCGATTATTCCCACTCTTCCCCTGTAACCGGAGTCCCTGCACGCCTTGCATCCAACAGGTTTATATATCCGGGCTATGTTCCCGTCTTTATCATAGATACCGTATTTATCGGCTACCTCTTTTTCCGGCAAATACGGTTTTTTGCAGTCGGGGCATAACTTCCTGATAAGACGCTGGGCGGCTACCAGATCAACGGAAGACGCGATCAGGAACGGCTCGATCCCCATATTGACCATACGGACGACCGATCCCGCCGCGGTGTTAGTATGGATCGTGCTGATCACAAGATGTCCCGTAAGGGCGGATTTTATAGCTATGTCGAGGGTATCAAAATCCCTTATCTCGCCTACCATGATAATATCCGGGTCCTGTCTCAGGATCGCCCTCAGGCACGCGCTGAAAGAAAGCCCTATCGCGTCGTGTATGGAAACCTGGTTTATCCCTTTCTGTTCGAATTCCACCGGGTCCTCGACCGTGATGATGTTCTTGCCGGGATCGTCAATATGTTTCAATATCGAGTAAAGTGTCGTGGTCTTGCCGCTCCCTGTGGGCCCGCATATAAGTATCATGCCGTGGGGTTTCTCGCTGGCGGAACGGATCTTCCGGACATCCCGTTCCTTGAACCCCAGCGTTTCCAGGTCGATCCTGGCCTGTCCTTTGTCGAGTACCCTTAAAGCGACCTTCTCCCCGAAACTGGACGGGACAACGGATATCCGGAAATCCACTTTCCTGTCCTCGACCCTCAGCATGAAACGTCCGTCCTGCGGCAAACGCCTTTCGGCTATATCCAGGTCAGCCACGACCTTAAGACGGGAAACCAGGGCCTCATGGAACTTCTTCGGAAGTTCATAGCTTATGTACAACATACCGTCCACGCGATAACGCACCCTGAAATCCTTTTCCATCGGTTCTATGAGAATATCGCTCGCGTTCTCTTTTACCCCCTTGCTCAATATCATGTTCGCGAGTTTAACTATGGGCGCTTCCGCGGTTATACTAAGGAGTTCAGAAGAAGAGATATCCTCTTTTTCCGATATCATCTCCATCTGCACGCTTTCTATGTCCGCCACGATATTACTGATCTCTTCCCCGGCGGTATCCTCCCAGTATTTACGCAAAGCGTCCTTCATATCGTCTTCCGACGCGAGGACCGGGCTGATATCCATGTTGGTCAGGATCTTCAGGTCGTCTATCGCGATAATGTTCAAAGGGTCGACCATCGCGACCGTAAGCTGGCGGTTCATCCGGGAAATGGGCAGTATACGGTATGTTTTCGATATTCTCTTCGGTATCAGCCTCAGGACTTCGTCGTCGATGCGAAGGTTTGAAAGATTTATCGGAGGGATGCCCAGCTCTTCGCTCAAAGCGGCAAAAAGGTCTTCTTTCGAGATCGCTTTCATGCCGACAAGAATGTCGGTAAGGCTTCCGCCTTTTTCCGATAATGTTCGGCGGGCCCCGTCCAGTTCCGATCCCGAAACCAGGCCCTTGCGGATCAAGAGGTCGCAGATCTTTTTCGTCAACTCAAAAGGCATAATGCCCCTCCCTACCCGTATAGAGTGTTCAGGGCATCGGATGTCGCCGTAATGGTGCTCACGAACACTTTCACCTTTTTCTTAGTTATCATCTCGATGTCCTCAATGGCGTTTTCGTTCAAGGGATTCGACATCGCCACAGTAAGAATATTCCCTATAACATCAAGCGGCACAATGCTGTATTGCCTGGCAACGTTCTCCGGGATCATCATTCCTATCACTTTTTTCAACTCATAATTTTCAAGAGGAAGGTACGGGAAACCGTATTGCACGATCAATGCCTGGATGATATCCTTTTCCTTTACATACCCGAGCTTAACCAGTATATTGCCGATAAGGCCGCCCTCCTGCCTCTGAAAATCTACAGCACGCTGCAACTGGTCCTCGGATATCAGTTTGCTTCCGATCAATATTTCCCCGAGCTTTTTACGTAAATTTTTATCCTGGATCACTTCGCTCTCCTGTTTTAACCCCTATACGATTATCTTGAGTAATTCCTCAACATTGGCCGACCTGGCTACCGCGTCGTCATAAGTGATCTTCCCGGAGCTGTACAGTTCAGCCAGCGCCTGGTTCATCGTCCGCATACCAGACTTCTGGGATGTCTGCAGTACGGAGTATATCTGATGCTCTTTTCCTTCCCTGATCATGCTTCTTATCGCCGGGGTCGCGACAAGTATTTCCGACGCGAGAGTGCGCCCCGGACGGCCCATATGAGGTATCAGCTGCTGTGATATGATCCCCAGCAGTATGAACGAGAACTGCACTCTTATCTGCCTCTGCTGATGAGCGGGAAATATGTCTATTACCCTGTTTATCGTCTGTATCGCGTCCGACGTATGTAAAGTTCCCAGCACAAGATGCCCGGTATCCGCTATTATCAACGCCTCCTGTATACTGTCAAGGTCCCGTAGCTCTCCGATAAGGATGACATCGGGGTCCTGCCGAAGCGCGTATCTCAAAGCGTTCCCGAACGAATGCGTATCATCCAGGATCTGCCTCTGGTCCACAATGGCCTTTTTATTGGAATGGATGAACTCTATGGGGTCCTCGACCGTTATGATGTGGCATTTGTGCGTGCTGTTTATCTCGTCCACCATCGCCGCAAGGGTGGTCGATTTCCCGCTACCCGTCGCCCCGGTGACAAGTACCAATCCCTTGGAAGCATTGCAGAAATCCCTTATGACCCCCTCCGGCAGACCGCATTCGGAAAGGCTGCTGACCCTTAACGGTATAAGCCGTATCGCGCACCCGACGTTGTATCTCTGCAGAAAAGCGTTGCCCCGGTAACGCCCCACTCCTTCGATCTCCAGTGAAAAATCAAGTTCTTTCTCATTTTCGAACTTTTCGATTTCTTCCCGGGTGAACAGGCTGTATACGATATCCTTCACCTCATCGGCTGACAGTGTTTCCGTGCCGTCAACCTCCACCAGTTCTTCGTCAATACGGTAATGCATGGGAGTGTTCGCCCCCAGGTGGAGGTCGGAAGCGCCCTTTTCCGGCATAGCTATCAAAGCTTTCCTTATAATTTCTTTCATATTACCCACTCCTTAAATTAACCCACCTGCGGCGCGGCCTTTTACTCCCCTACCACCCGGTTCTCTCCCTGCTCCTTGGCGCGCGCCAGGTACTGGCGCGCGCGGACGATGATATCGTCAGACGTCGCGCCATCGATCGGGTTTTCACTCACGCCGATGCTCACCGTAACCGCCCGTTCCCCGCTCCCCGGAGCTTTCATCTCCTCTATGAGCCTCCTCACATTTTCCGCCATCTCGAGCGCTTCCCGTTTGTTCTTCTCGGGAAGAAGCATACCGAACTCATCCATATCCGTCCGGCCCACCTTTCCCACCTGCGGCACCACCGCGGACAGTATCTTCCCGATCTTTTTCAGCACCTCATGGGCTTTTGCCACGCCGTAACTGTTAGAATATTCCTCGAACCCGTCCACGTTCACCAGGATAAAAGAACACGGCCTCTGGTAATACACCGCCCTCGTTATCTCCTCGTCCAGCAATTTTTCCAGATGTGGAAACGTATAAAGGCCGGTAAGGGCATCCCTCACTTCCAACTCCTTGACCCTGGCGATGGCCTGCGAGCTCTGATACCCGAGTATCAGCTCCTTGCCGAAAGACCTCAACACCTCTATATCCTCACTATCGAACTCAACCCCTTCAATGAAATTCCCGAACATAAAAACGCCGAATATTTCAGCTCCGGACCGGAGCGGGAACATTATGGCGTTCATCTGCTTCATCTTTTCGCACAGCTCCTCCTGCCAGTGCTTCACGTGGGGGCGGGAATCGACCAGAAGATATTCCTCCTTTAAAAAGTTCTTTTCGGCCGACGGTAACCATTCCTTTATCTCATTTGCGTCTATTTCCCTGCCAGAGTTGTTATACAACGATTCCAGAAAATACGCGCCGCCTTTCCCCTTGATGAATATCGCGCAGAACCCGCCGTACATCTCGCCTGCCATGCTCTCCGTCGCGAAGTTCGCCACTTCCGGGAACGCGGCGGCCGAACTGATAAGGTCGCCTAATTTCATCAGGTTGGTCAGCGTAAGGACCTTCCGGTGTATTATGCTGTTCAGCGTAGCCGTTTTTTTGTTATACTCCTTGAGCTGCATCATATAATCGCGGATCTGCCCCGTCATGTTGTTCACCGAAGCCGCTATCTCTCCCAGTTCATCGTCCGTCGATACGGATATCTTCGCGTCATACTGTCCACTCGCTATGATCCTGGTCTCGAGCGCCAGGTCCACGACCGGCATGATTATCTCCCTCGCGAGCAAATACCCGGCCAGGGAAACAAGCGCCGTGAAGATAACTATTAAAACTATCTGTACCGGGTTCGACATTCCACTCGGGAAAATATAATCCGTAACGAAATATATCAGGATCAGGAGAGGGATAACGGACATGAGAGAAAAAACTATCCAGAGTTTTTCTCTCAGGCTTTTACCTCTGACCGACATTTTTTTAGGGAAGAACATAAAACACCTCCGGAAAGTGTGGAAATACGACTTATATTTTTTTATACCGCCTAAGCGTATAAGTAATAATACATCATGCTTATTTAAAAGTCAAAAAGGCATTTCTTTTTTGCCGCATTCCGGCTCAACCCGCAAAAAATCCGCTTGCTATAAACTCTCTCTTAAGGTGATCCCCACCGGTCCCGGCGTCAATATGCCCCCATGGAAGCGCGTCATCTACGGAGTAAGCCCTCCCGGCGCAACTATACAGATCGAGGCCGTTCTCCTGGAACGATCTCTTCCATATATCAAACCTGAAAAAATCCCTCCAGCTGTCCATTTTCGCGCCTTTTCTCCATGCCGAGAATATCACCTCCGAGGTTTTCCTGTCACCCCGCGAAAGGCACGCTTCCAGTAAAGACCGTTCGATCTCGGGAAAATCTACTTTGATCTTTTTCGTCGCGCGCTCCGTGAGCGCTCTCTTTATTTTTAACAGTTCATCCGGCCCCTTCATACCCAGCCATTGCAGGGGCGTATGGGCCTTAGGGGTAAAAGGGTTCACGCTGACCTTTATTTCAGCGGCCCCTTTGGATGTTTTTTTTCTGAGCTCTGAAAGCTGCCGGGCCAGAGCGATTATCTCCCGGGCCTCATCTTCGGGTTCTCCCGGGAACCCCACCATAAAATACAGTTTTAAACTGCGCCACCCGTGCTCGTATGCCAATGAGGCGGATTTGCAGAGTATCCGCAGGTCGATATTCTTCCCCAGGGATCTTCTCATGGTATCGTTCGCGGTTTCCGGAGCAAAGGTAAGGGTGGACTTGTGTATGGCCGATAACATTTCAGGCAGGTCATAAAAAGCTTCATCCACACGCAGGGACGGGACCGATATCCCTACACCCTTGCCGGTGAAATCATGGTTTATCCCCTTTACCAGGTCCACAAGATACGGATAATTCACGCTTGAAAGCGATAACAGCGCGATATTTTCATACCCGGTATGTTTGTAAGTTTCACGGCAAATGGCCCTTACGCGCTCAGGGCTCCTGAGCCTGACCGGCCTGTTTATCACGCCGGCCTGGCAGAAACGACACATGTTCGGGCATCCCCTCATGACCTCGACGGCTATCCTGTCATGGATGATCCTTGTAACCGGCACGATCTGCTTTACGGGATAATAAGCGTTTTCGAGATCGGCCACTAACGCTTTTTTTATTATCCCCGGGGCCCCTTCCACCCGCGGCCGGAGCCCCTGGAAACGCCCGCCGGAATATGCCGTTTCATATAGCGCCGGGATATAGACCCCTTCGAGCCCCGCCAGCAACCTCAGGATGCTTTTCCTGCCGGCGTTCTTTTCCCGCGCCTTCCTGTACGCTTCAATGAACCCCGGCAGAGCTTCCTCGCCGTCGCCGATGATGAACGCATCGATGAACTCGCTCATCGGCTCGGGGTTATAACAGCACGCCCCTCCGGCAATCACCAGCGGTTCATCGTCCCCCCGCTCGGCGGACCTGACCGTTATCCCTCCCAGGTGAAGCATGTTCAGTACGTTCGTGTACGTCAATTCGTACGAGAGAGAAAACCCTACAATATCGAACTTGTTAATATCGGTCTTCGACTCAAGGCTGAACAACCTGCGGCCCGAATTGACAAGTTCCCGCTCCATATCGTCCCACGGCGCGAAAACCCTTTCGCACAATACGTCATCCCGCTCGTTAAGCAGATGATATAATATACGTATACCCAGATAGCTCATCCCCACTTCATAAATATCCGGATACGCGAGAACAACGGAAACCTTGTCCCCGTCAAATCTCTTCCTCACGGAGTTTATCTCGCATCCTATATATCTGGCGGGTTTTATCACCCTGTCGAGTATCTCTCTAAGTTCGCCCATCTCGTCGCTCGTCTTTCGTGAATCGTTTTTCGTGAATCGTCTTTCGTGAATCGTGAATCGTTTTTCGTGAATCGTGTTTCGTGAATCGTGAATCGTCTTTCGTGAATCGTTTTTCGTGAATCGTGAATCGTAAGAACTTAGATCCCTCGGCTTCGCTCGGGACAAGCGGGATGACAGAGAATTGTCATCCCGAGCGAGGGAACGAAGTGACCGAGTCGAGGGATCTAACGTATTGCATTTCCTATACCTAAACTTAGCCCGCTTCCGGCGGGAACTTCCTCGCGTCGCACGTTTCGTTCTGTCGTACTTCTCACGTTTAACTCGTCACGCCGACCGGTGTGGCCGGTCACATGGATGGGGGGGACGGCGGCGATGGCCCGTACAGGGAGGATCCACACCGGGCGGAGAGGCCCTGGTAGGGCCATAGCAGCCGTCCCCCCCATCGTTGTTACTCTGCTGCGCTCAATTCGCCCTTCTGCTTACGCTCAGTAGAAAACCGGCGCAGACAAGTGATGCTACCGTGTTGGACCCGCCGTAGCTTATCGCCGGGAGAGGCAGGCCGACGACCGGCATGAGCCCTATGGTCATGGATATGTTCACGAAGACCTGGAACGCTATCAACGTCACCACCCCGCAGGCAATGGCCTTTCCGCAGATATCACCCGAACCCGACATGATCTTTATCCCGCGCGCTATAAGCAGAGCGTATAACCCCACGAGAACAACGGCTCCCGCGAGCCCCCACTCCTCTCCGATAACGGAGAATATGAAATCCGTGTGCCGTTCCGGAAGGAATTTCAGGTAACTCTGCGTACCGGCCAGCCAGCCTTTACCGAAGATCCCGCCCGAGCCTATGGCGATCTTCGACTGTATTATGGTATAACCCGCCCCCAGCGGATCAAGATTCGGGTTCATAAAGACCATCAGCCTGTTCCTCTGGTATTCTTTAAGGCATAGCCAGAAAAAAGGCATGCTGAGAAGCCCCAGCACAATACTTGACACGATATATTTTATGTTCCCGCCGCAGACGAAAAGCACGGAAAAAACTATCGGGACCAGCACGAACGATGTCCCCAGGTCCGGCTGAAGAAAGATCAGGAACGCGGCAGGTATGATCAGGAGAAAAGCCCCCGCGAAAGTCCTGAACGACCCTATCTTATCCCGCTGTTCTTCCAGAAAAGCGGCCAGCGCCAGGATCACGGTTATCTTCATGAACTCCGAAGGCTGCAGAGAGAACGGACCCAGAGTTATCCATCTTCTGGCGCCGTAACGTTCCCCACCGAAGAACAGAAGGAACGCAAGCACCACGAGGTTCAGTATGTATACAGGATAGATGTAGTGCGTGATCCTGATATAATCGATATTCGCAATGGCTAACATAAGGATCAGCCCGATGAGGACCCATACCCCCTGTTTTATCACCATGGCGTTAAGCCCCCCGCCGCTCGCCGGAACCCACGTGGCCGAATACAGGATCACAATGCCCAGCAAAGCGATCAACACCTCCGCAAGCAGAACAACCTTATCCATCCTCCCCATCATACTCTTTCCCATCCCCACCCTCTAATCGTCTTTCGTGAATCGTTTTTCGTGAATCGTCTTTCGTGAATCGTGAATTGTAAGAACTGAGGGGCGCCCCCCCCCGCAACAAACCATTCACCATTCACCATTCACCATCCACGATCCACCATTCACGCGTCATGCCCCGTGGGTCACAAGAGGCCGAGGTCCTGGGCCTTTTGGAAGACTTTTCCCGCGGTCTCGGCCGCGTAATATCCGCCTTTGCCGCCGTATTCGTCAAAAACCATCACGGTCAGGGCAGGCTTATCGAACGGGGCGAAACCGGCAAACCAGCCGTGGCTTATCCCTCTGGATGTCTGGGCTGTACCCGTTTTCCCCGCGACCACGATACCCGGCAACCTCGCCTTCTGCCCCGTCCCCCTGGCGTCGTTCACAGCCTTTCTCAACCCTTCCCTTATGTTCTCAAGCGTCCCGGCGGAGACCTTTATATCGACCTTTTCATCGCCGCTCACCGTGATATCATCGATCTTTTCCGCTATAAAAGGCCTGACGAGATATCCTCCGTTCGCGAAAATGGACATCAGCCGGGCCGCCTGGACCGGCGTGCATAAAAAGTACCCCTGCCCTATGGCGTAATTCACCGTGTCCCCGTTGTACCAGTTCTCATTCAAACGTTTCTTTTTCCATGCCCTGCCCGGCGCCACTCCCGGATTTTCACCGGGAAGGTCTATCCCCGTAGCCCTCCCGAACCCGCATTTTTCGGCAAATTCGGCTATTTTGTCGACCCCTGCCAGAAGGCCTATATTGAAAAAGTATACATTGCATGAATTTTTCAGGGCTTCCGTTAAAGCTTGTATGCCATGCCCCGTTCTATTCCAGCAGTTAAACCTCGTCTTTCCCAGATAAAAATATCCCGGGCATTCAAAACTGGTGAACGGGGTAACTTTCCCTGTTTCCAGAGCCGCCATCGCGGTCACAACTTTAAAAACCGACCCTAACGGATACACCCCGGCGATAGCCCTGTTAAGCAAAGGGCTGTTCTCATCCTTAAAAATACGGCTTCTTTCTTTTCTTCTCGCCCGGTCGATAAAAATACCGGGGTCATAAGACGGCGCGTTCGCCATCGCGAGTATGGCCCCGCTATTCGGGTCCATGACTACGATCACTCCTTTTTTCCCTTCCAGAAGGCCGTCGCAGAATTCCTGCAGTTTGAGATCTATGGTCAGATAAACGTTTTTTCCCGGGACCGGTTCTTTGAACCCGAGAATAGTGGACTCGCGTCCCCGGTGGTCGACCTCTATCTGTTTGCCCCCATGCCTGCCTCTCAGATAATCGTCATAGTACTTCTCTATTCCGTCCCGGCCCATAAGGTCATCTATCCTGTAGCCATAATGCTTCATTCTTTCGAATTCCGGCCTGTTTATATACCCTATGTACCCGAGCACGTTGGAAGAGATCTTACCGTACACGTATTCGCGACGGGTGGTCACGTCCATAAAGAGCCCGGGATAGTCCATCCCGCCTTCTTCCACTAGTATCGCTTTCTCTATCCCTACATCGGAAGCCACGCATACATGAGAAAACGGGGTCCTCCTCGCCTCTGTTATTTTACGGAGCATTTCATCTTCCGTGACCCCAAGGACGGAACATAGAAAACCGGACAGATCCGCTTTATCTTTGATCCGGCTGTGAACGACCGCGACGTTAAAGCTCAGGACATCCTTTACCAGCGCGTTACCGTGCCGGTCCAGGATAGAACCGCGAGGCGCCATCAAAGGAACGACCTTCAGCCGGTTATCCTCTGACATGACCCTGTATTTCTCGTGCTTTATCACCTGGATATGCACAAGTCCGGACAAGAGTACGGCCAGGCATAAAAACAAGATCGAAACGTATATTCTGACCCTTATCATAATCACCTTAAGAACCCGGCCTGAAGCTATTCCTCTACCCTCAGCAGAGCTTTAAAAAAAACGAATAACACGGGAGATACAGCCGCGGTGACCGCGATCGTCCTCCAGCTGTCCCCGATCACGGGAAATACCCTTATGTCATTGCCGCTTACCATGCTGAGGAAGAACGTATGCGCCGTCAGTACGGCGCATAACGCGGACACCGTGATAAAGAACTGGGCCACAGGGTTGTGCCGGTAGAACATCCTCGACAGGACAGATGAAAATATCCCTACCGCTGAAAAAATAAAGATATCCACGCAGGCCGTATCTACCGAAAAACAGCCCCTGAAAAATCCCGCCACACCCCCGAAAACGGCCCCTTTAAGTTCCCCGAAAAATATCCCGTAAAAAACCACCATGACCAGGACTATATCGGGGCTCCATATTACGTATTTTTTGGATACGGCCTGGATGATAACGCATACGCATAGAGTGACATATAGATAAAAATACCGTTTCATAATATCAAATCGCCCCGCCGCCGTTCACCGCACGCAAAGAACCTCTTCCTGTCCGGAAATATTAGCGGACGGTTCGATAACCGCTTCTTTATAGAGCCCCGAGCCGCTGATCTTCGACGACACTATTTTACCTATGGCTACACCTTTGGGAAATATCCTGCTGAACCCCGAAGTAAAGACCATGTCACCTTCCCGGACATCGGTATCTACCGGCAGATACAGCATCCTGACCGATCCGTCGCCCGAACCTGCCACGATCCCGGTAGTCATGGTTCTCTGCAGGGTCCCTCCGGCTTTGAAGCCGGGATGCGTTATCAACATCACGGAACTGGTATTCTCCCCGGCATCGACAACCTTACCCAGGAGCCCTTTTGCCGAACATACCGCCGAATTTTTATGAACACCTTCCGCGGTCCCTTTGTCGATGATAAACGATCCTATCCAGTCGTTGGGATTCCTGGCAAGGATCTCCGCTGAAACCGTATCGAACTTAATGGTCTTTTTGAATTTCAAAAGGTCCCGGAGACGTTCATTCTCTTCCCCCAGCATCCCGAAACGGCTTATCTCCAGGGAAAGGTCTCCGATCATTTTGCGAAGGTCCCGGTTCTCTGCGGCAAGGCTGTATTTCCCGCGGAAAGAAACGCTGATCTTTGAACACACTTTTATCGGGATCGTAAGCACATCGAGGATACTCGATTTGACCTTGCCGAAGAAGGGATGGACCGCGGGAGTAAAAAGGGACACTGACGCCAGCATCATTATGCCGGCGATCACTATTGCGCTTTTGTTCTCACTAAGGAATTTCCGCACATCGAACAGCTACTTCTTTTTATTTCTGCAGACTGGCCGCAATGGTTAATTTTTTGAGGTACCGCAATTCACCTAAAACTTTACCCGTCCCCAGAGCGACCGCCGTAAGCGGGTCATCCGCAAGATGCACCGGCAGCCCCGTCTCTTCCGAAATAAGCTTATCCAGACCCCTTAACAGCCCGCCGCCGCCGGCGAGTATCAAACCGCGGTCTATGAGATCCGCCGACAATTCCGGAGGGGTCCTTTCCAGCGTTATCCTTACCGCTTCGACTATCTGGGCGATCGGTTCCGAAAGCGCTTCCCTCACTTCTTCGCTGGTAATAGTGATCATCTTGGGCAGGCCCGCGACGAGGTCACGCCCTTTAACGTTCATCGTCTTTTCCTCTTCCATGGGATACCCGGAACCTATCGTTATTTTTATCTCCTCCGCGGTCCTCTCTCCGATCATAAGGTTGTAGGTCCTCTTCAGGTAATTTATTATCGCTTCGTCCATCTCGTCGCCGCCTATGCGGATAGATTTTGAAAAGACCACGCCGGCCAGGGAAATAACCGCCATTTCGGTCGTACCGCCGCCGATATCGATTATCATGTTACCCGCAGGTTCCTGTATCGGCAGCCCCACTCCGATGGCCGCCGCGACCGGTTCTTCCAGCATGTATACTTCCCGCGCGCCCGCATGAAGAGCGGAATCTCTAACCGCGCGTTTCTCTACTTCCGTGATCCCGGAAGGGATGGCAATAACAACGCGGGGACGGATCAGCCCCCTGGAATTGTGCGCTTTTTTGATGAAATAACGCAGCATTGCCTCCGTGATCTCAAAATCGGCGATAACCCCGTCACGCATGGGCCTGATCGCCACTATATTGCCCGGCGTCCTGCCCAGCATACGCTTGGCTTCTTCGCCCACAGCGAGAACATTGGTAGTCCCTGCCTCTATCGCCACAACGGAAGGTTCACAAAGAACTATACCCTCATTTTTGACATACACCAGAGTGGACGCGGTACCGAGGTCGATACCCATATCACTCGAGAACATACTGAGGATCCTGTCGAAAATACCGTAAAACTTATCTTTCATCATGGTTAATTCCGATTGGTTGTGGGTTTATAATATACATATGCTGTTACACTATATGAAAATTATAATCCTAGAAATGTTAACAGATAATTATATCTTTGTCAAACTGTTTTTGACTTACTTTTCGTTTTCCAAACATCGAAATGGACGAATTTATCATCATGCCGGATCACATGCATGAAATAACAATCGTAGGGGCGAGGTCTCCCCGCCCTTTTCGTTGTGCGTTGTGTGTCATGCGTATTGCGTTATCAAAAAACGCGATACGCACGACGCAGTACGCAGCACGAATAAGGGCACGGAAACCGCGCCCCTACGTTGGGGCAAATTGCGACGAGCGACGTGCGACGACATGATCGGGGGCAATTGGAATGGGTTGCGAAAACATTTTCCAAACATCGAAATGGACGAATTTATCGTCATGCCGAATCACATGCATGAAATAATAATCGTAGGGGCGGGGTTACCCCGCCCTTTTATAATTGATTATTTCAAAATCGTCATTCCCGCGAAAGCGGGAATCAAATGAATATGATATTTTTAATTGATCCCCGCTTTCGCGGGGATGACGTTTATTGTTATCATGTCCACATTGTCATCCCGCCTGTCCCGCCTGTCCCGAGGGAAGCCGAGGGGAGCGAAGCCGAGTAAATAAAGGCGTCAGACTTCGCCATTCGACAAAATTAATTTATAAAATGTGCTCTGGCGAGGTCTGACGTTCTTTATGCTTTATTTTTGACAGTACCGGCTTCAGGCCGGGTACAGACCATACCGCTTCGATTAAGTTCAAAATATAAGGCCCGTTTTTTTAATGTGAGCCAATTCGCTTCCGTGTCTTGCCTTGACAAAACAATCAACACAAGGTATATTTGACTTGTATTCAATGTTTAATTATAGCTAAACATTTGATAGATTTTTGTTTAGTTGTAATTAAACAAAAATTGTTGATTGTTTTGTAATAGTTAAACACTATAGGAGTTTTGCCATGAAGATGAAAAATAGAGAACTGGTCATAGAACAGTTAGATAATAAACTGGGACAGTTGAAAATATTGAGCTCTATCGGCGTTCCACAAAAAGGTTGGATCAGGGCCATTCGGAACGCGCTAAATATGAATTGCAGACAATTCGCTAAGCGGTTAAAACTGAGTGATCGCAGCAGTGTAACATTATTAGAGCGGAATGAGATCACCGGGGCCGCGACAATTAAAACAATGAAACATGCCGCTCAAGCGTTAGATTGCGTTTTTGTATATGGCTTGATCCCCTACTCGAACCTTAAAGATACAATTAAAAAACAAGCTGAAAATGCGGCAAAACAAAGAATAGCGAAAACAACACATACAATGCTCTTGGAAGCCCAGCAGCTCACCAATGAGGAAGAACAAAAAGTATTTAAGTCCATGGTGAACGATCTTATCAAAAATATGCCAAAAACACTTTGGGATTGACGACATGAAACTGATTTATCCAGAGGGCGCGACACCCATAGACCCGGATGAACAAGAAGGGCTCATGTTGACGCACATAACTACCCTGGAAGAACTCAACCGGTGGGAACAGGAAAACATCAATAAAGCCGAAGAATGGTGCAATTCGCGCAAACACGGAGATATGCTCACCATAGGGTTTATCCTTAAATTGCACAAGAAAATGTTCGAAGACGTCTGGAAATGGGCGGGACAATTCCGCACTTCCGGTAAAAATATCGGCGTACCCGCCTGGCAAATATCCACCGAACTGAAAAAACTCCTTGATGATCTTAATGCCTGGCTCGAACACAGACCCTATGATAACGACGAAATGTCAGCGCGTTTTCATCACCGGCTGGTCTCTATCCATCCATTCCCTAACGGGAACGGGAGGCATGCCAGAATGATGACAGATCTTATACAAAAACAGATCTTAAATGAGAAAGAATTCAGCTGGGGATGCGCCGATCTGTCACAGGCCGGAGATTGCCGAAAAAGATATATTGAAGCGCTGCACGCCGCCGATAACAACGATTACGCGCCATTACTTAAATTCGCGCGTTCTTGACCTATCTATTTCGGATATAATTGCGCCTTAGTGGCCCGCGTTCGTATCGTTAATTTACGTAAGTCCCGTCAAGCGTTTTGTCTCGTTTTCTTGCATAAGAACCGTTGTATTGCTTCTGTTGTGTTTTTTTTCGCCGCGTCAGCTCCGTTCTGCACCCCCCTGACACTCTGAGACTCTGACACTTTGACACTCTGATACTCTGACACTCTCTCACTTTTACGAGCGACAAGAGACGAGCGACGAACAGCTATCCCACATATATCCTGGGAACCCTGTCCGTTATCGCGGAAAGTATTTCATACGGGATGGTGCCGGCAAGTTTCGCTATCTTTTCTATGGGGATCTCGGCATCCCCCTGTTTTCCTATAAGAACGACTTCATCACCGACCTTCACGTCAGGGATATGCCCTACGTCGAGAAGGGTCTGGTCCATTGTCACCATACCCACTATCCTGACATACTGGCCCCTGATAAGCGCTTCCGCCTTATTGGAAAGTATCCTTCCGTAACCGTCGGCGTAACCGATGGGGATCGTGGCTATCTTCGTGTCTTTCTGCGTTATATAGGTCCGGCCGTAACTTATGGCCCGGCCCGGAGGCGCTGATTTAAGATACACTATCCTGGTCTTAAGGTTCATGACGGGATCCAGTTTGAAATCCCGCCGGAAGCGCTCTTTCGGATATACGCCGTAAAGGAGTATGCCCGTCCTCACCATATTAAGATGCGACCTTTTCCAGTCGACCACGGCCACACTGTTGGCGGAGTGTCTATACACCGGGACTATTCCCGCTTCTTCCAGGCGCTTTAGCACCTCTTCGAAAAAACTTATCTGCATGCGCGTTATCTCGTTATCCCTGGCCGCCGCCGAAAAATGCGTATATACCCCTTCCACTTCTATTTGCTTGTTCGCGTGTACGCTTTTGATGAAATCAGCGGCATCTTCATGCCAGACACCGATCCTGCCCATACCTGTATCCACTTTGACATGAACTTTCGGGCGCAGACCCGTCCTGCCGGCAATGGCCAGAAGCGCGTCTAACAGTTCCAGGTTACACAGCGTCAGGGTAACGTTGTATGCCACCGCCGCTCTGGCTTCCTCCTCGAGTACCGATCCCAGGACAAGCACAGGCAGTTCCAGGCCGGCCCTGCGCAACGTCACCGCCTCATCGACGGTCGCCACGCCGAGGTAATCCGCCCCGTTCGCCGCCAGGACACGGCTCACCGGCACAAGCCCGTGGCCGTACGCGTTCGCTTTCACGACAGCCAGGATCTTCACGTCCTTATCGACGAAAGAACGTATCCTTGACAGGTTGTATCTGACCGCGTCCAGGTCTATCTCCGCCCATGTAGGCCTGTAAGTAGTCTCATTCATACCGTATCCGCCACGTCGGGCCGCGTTGTATTACAGTCTTTCGCGTGCAGGTATAACGGTTCGAGATCCGCGGGGTCGTCTGTCCTGACGAGGGATCTCTTATAGCCTATACGCCCTGTCTCGGCCGCCCTGGGGTACCATAAAATATTTTCATCGTACTTCGCCAAAGGGCACCGGTCCAGCGTTTCTTTATATTTCTCTATAGCGCCGCCGAAAAAACAGGTCTCTTTTTCCAGGCCGGATAAAAGATCCTCAAGCTTTATGAGAAGGTACTCCGTCAACCGTTCCGTCCCGTCCTGCGAACAGTCATAAACGCAAGTATAGACTTTCCCTTTATGCGCGTCAAGTAAAGGAGCTACGCGTCCCCGGGGCCGTCCCGGGAGGCCGCTCACGATCACGTCCATGGTAGGCACACCAATGACCTTACAGCCTAGCACCGCGGCAAAACCTTTGACAGTGGCGGCCGCTATACGAAGCCCCGTGAAAGAACCCGGCCCGAGGCCCATGCATATGAGCCCGATATCGGGCATCCCCCATCCAAGGCCTTCCAGCATGCCCTTTATAGTGGGTACAAGTATCTCACCGTGCCTCACGCCGGAAGGTTCATGGAACTCGGCCTTCGGCTCCTCATCCTCAAGGCACGCTATGCTCAGATATTTCGTCGATGTGTCGAATGCTAATATTTTCATATCTCCCCAAACCCTCCGCCAACGGCCCTGAAAGTAAATCTTCTTTCTTCTTCGCCGCTGCCGTATTCTATTCGGACCTCCAGATATCTTTCCGGCAGTATGTCCCGTATCTTGTCTGCCCATTCTACCACCGTTATCCCGCCGCCATAAAAATATCTCTCGTGATCCAGCGTTTCGCTGAAACTCCCGGGGCTGAGCCTGTAAACGTCAAAATGGTAGAGTGGTTTTTCCCCGGCGTATTCTTTCATTATAACGAAAGATGGGCTGTTCACGTAA
>JBDRFA010000165.1:0-5002 GCA_043819235.1 Candidatus Omnitrophota bacterium
CAACCGACACTTCATATTTCTGCAGGTCCATCTCGACGAGGTTCCCGATCTTCAGTTTCTGTTCCAACCCGCCAAACCCCTGTCTTCTCATGACCGCCCGTATCCTGGCGTACATTTCATCGAGAGAGAAGGGTTTAACGATATAATCGTCCGCTCCCGTCTCCAGCCCGTCTATCTTGTCATGTTCCGCTTCTTTGCCGGAAAGAATGATTATGGACGTTGAGGCCCACCGTTCGTCCGCCTTGATCTTTTTGCATATCTCGAGACCCTGCATGCCGGGAAGCATCAGGTCCAGGATAAGAAGGACCGGTTTCTCCCTGGCTATGAAAGCGAACAGTTTTTCAGAGTCCCGGAACCCCTGGACAACAAAGCCCTTTTTTGAGAGATAATCTATGAGCACCTTGACGATCGCGGGATCATCATCAACTACGCCAATCAGTCTCTCATTCATATTTTTCTCTGTCGGTTAAGAATTTAAGTCGCCTTTAAAGGGGACAACATTGTATTCAGGCTTAGCCACATCACATATAAGTATAGGGTATTCCGGGATTTAGTCAAGTTCTGCCGGCAATATTGGGGATTATGCTTTCCAATGGTCTTGGAGAGGGCAATTTTGTTCTTGAGAGTCATTATTAACGTAAATTTAATCAAAAAGCAATCGTTTTTTAACACTCAAAAGATATACTATAGGTGTAAATTGGTAAAACAACAAAAAGAAAGAACCGGTATTGAAAGGAGCCGTGATGAAGACCAAAGGTTTTTACGCTACAGTAATAACTCTTTTGATTTTATGTTCCTCTTTTACCCAGGAAGCATCAGGTTCATTGGTCGACATAGCGAGCCAGGTTGTATGGGAGGAGGACCTGCAGATGTATATACCCTTGGAATATACACATTCATGGTATTATGAGGGATATACTTCTACAAATGACAGGATAGTCGCCGGCCTCTATATTGATTTTGCGCCGACGTATGGATTTGACATGTATTTGACGGCGAGCGTGTTATCGCATCAACAGGTCAGGTTAACGGACGTGACGCTAGCCAATAGCCAGGGTATTGATATTCCGCCGACAATAATGGATTATGGATATTTGCCGAACGGGGCGAAAGATAAGCCCTTGACATATATTGCCACCGACCGGGGAGACCAGGGCGGTCCGCTGATGCTGGACTGGCATATCGAGGCGATCAATCCGCAGCCCCATAATTCGGTATATCCGGGATCGATCTATTACGGCGCCTTTGAAGGGATCGATGTCGATCCGGCGGTTTTTGTCGACAGGGAGCTGATAGCGTCTTTTACCGGACGAGGAGGAGGGAAAACAGCAGTTCCCGGAGTTCTGACATATGCCGCGTTGCCGACAGGAGACGCCGCTGTTTCAGAACTGCCAAAAGGGATCATTGGGCCTATGTGCATGGTGGCATTAATGGGAATAGCATGGAAAAAACGGGAGGGATCGGAAAAAAAGCATAACACACACA
This sequence comes from Candidatus Omnitrophota bacterium, assembly GCA_043819235.1. Taxonomy (GTDB): domain Bacteria; phylum Omnitrophota; class Gorgyraeia; order Tantalellales; family Tantalellaceae; genus JBDRFA01. The sequence continues at coordinate 1,486 of JBDRFA010000165.1, forward strand.
AACGAAATGCTTAAAGAGGAGGTATAAAAACATCTGCCGAAAATTCCCTCCATAAGAAAGAAGCCGCGCACAAGGAGTGTGCGGCTTCTTGTTTTTACCCAAATTTCGCGATAGGCAAAATTTAGCCGCCGCGGTTTGTCCGGACCCCAGGTGCGGCTTACGCGTGTGACCATAGAGTGTCTAATCCGCGGGATCCAGGAGAGAGAATAATCCCTTTCAATTCTACTATAAATATAATATACTTACAGGGACAGGCATAAACCAGGCAGGCTCATGCAGCGACGGACTCCTGCGCAAGGGGCGGATAAAAGAAACTTTAAATACAGGGAAGAACAGGACATGGACTTAAGGGAATTTTTGGAGAAGGGCAAGGGGCTTAAGATCTCGGAAAAAAGATGTGTTACCGAGGACATGATAGATATCGCTTTTTTCAACACTGAGACGGAAAAGTGGAGGTCACTGCTCACGGAGATCCTGGGGCCTGAAGTAAAACCCGCCGGCGTAAAACCTACTTCTGCGGATATGAAGGTAACGGCGGGGTATGGCGGTATCTGGGAACGGCAGACGTTGTTCAAAAAAGAGTTCGGAGATAGTATAGTAATAGCCATGTTCTGGCCATGGCAGACCGACGAGTATACAACTTTAAAAATAAACCGGGTAAAAAAAAAGGGGGGGATCTAAATGCCGTATGACCGAAGTTTAGACGAAAGCGTATTCTCGAAATCATGGGAAACGGAAGATGAGCGCCTGACAATAAGTGTTTTTTCGTACAATAAAGGCGCTAAAAAGCTGCAGATCACAAGGGAAAATAAGAACGCTCAAGGCGAATTCAGGTTTGCCAAACTGGGAAGGATGAACAAAACGGAAGTAGAAGCTGTTCTTCCCCTGATCCAGGAAGCCACCGGGTTTTTAGATTAAAAGGGACCGGGGCGAAAGTGTAACATTATCGCGCTCATAGTTATAGGATATACCGTATCCGGGAGAGATGCTTGTGTGCCATAAATATCTATGATATAATAAGATATGGACGAACGAAGAAGGCATAAGCGATACAGTGTTCTATATCCGGTTGAAACGGTAGAGGGGGAGGGAGATTCCTCGGTCGTTTTAATGGATGTAAGCATAAGCGGGATATCGTTCAAGTCAAAAAAAGCCGCGGCTGAAAACGATAAGTTCGAGGTAAGGCTTTTTCTTAAAAATAAGATGTTTGTCCTGACAGCAAAAGTCGTTTATATAAAACCAGAAAGCGACAGTGAGTATACTATAGGGGCGCAGTTTCTTGCGGTCCCGGAAGATTTTGCCGCGGCACTTGAAAAGGAAATAGACGAGATCAAGCAGCTTTACCGGCAAAGGACCTTATACAACCATCACGATATCAGTTTCCGAAAGGCCTCTGCCGTATATCTCGAGAACGCCCATTCTTCAAATGAATAACAAAAAAGTTCAGAAGATATGAAGCCGGCAAAAGCAAAAACCGCGTTTTCCATATCAACTTTTTTCGCTACTTTTCTTATCATTTCGGTCTGCGTCGCGGTCTTTTACAAGTTCGGCAATACGGAAACAGGCAGACAATCTATTCAGGAACTGTCTTTGAGCCCGCACAATTTGTTCGGCAAGGGGGATGTAAAGTGCCTGGGAACGGCGGGATTCGTGCACGTATAGGCGATCCAATGCGCTTAATTTATTTGAATATTTTTAAAAGTCAAGTATACTCAGAGTAAGAAATTTAGATGATCTGGCGCGTAAAGCGCTGAATTTATGAGGAGGAAAACAAAACTTATGGAAGGGAAAAGGAGAAAATTATCCGACATATATAAAGGAGAAGGCCTGAATTTAAAGGACCTTTTATCCAGTATCCCGGGAGCGGTATACCAGTACGATTGTTATGACAGGTGCGCGATGCATTTTATCAGCGAGGGGATAAAAGATATTTCAGGATATACGGCCGAAGATCTCATGCACGGTGGAGGAAGGTCCTATGCCTCGATAATACATCCGGACGACAGGGAAAGGGTGGACAAATTCATATGTAACTGTGTTAGAAAGAAGACCCCCTATTCGATAGAATACCGGATAATATGCGCTGACGGCAGGAAAAAATGGGTCTTTGAAAAAGGGAGCGGGATCTTCGACGAAGAAGGCGCGATGGAACACCTGGACGGCATTATTTTTGACATAACGCAGCAGCAGGAAATATGGAAAATGCAGCGGTTTTCCGAAATGGCCAAGATCATAGCGGACATAGCGCACGAATTGAATAACCCTATCATGGTCATAATGGGAAGGGCGCGGCTCTCGCTTATGGAGGATATTCAGGACGAACAGGTAAAGAGCAACCTTGAAACCATAGAAGGACAATCCGAAAAAGCCAAGCAGATCATACGGAGTGTCCTGCGGTTTTTCAAACCGGTCAGGCTATGCTGCGAGGAATCGGACATAGCGGAGATCCTGGACGAAGCGGTCTCCGGCGTGGAAGAGCTGCGCGAAGGGGGCGGCATTGAGGTGAGAAAGAATTACGGCGCGCCGTGCGAGCACGTCAGGATAGACAGGAAACATATGATAGAGGCGCTAAAGGCTTTATTGGTCAACGCGGCCGAGGCCATAAGGGAAAGGGGAGAAGGAGGAGTTGTAGAGATAACCGCCGCGGCGGATAAAGAGGCCGTGAATGTGGAGATAAAGGATACCGGATGCGGGATAAAAAAAGAGGACCAGGAAAAGATATTCGTTCCCTTTTTCAGCATGAAAGAAGAAAGGCTGGGGATGGGGCTGTCCGTGGCTTCCAAGGTCGTCGAGGCCCATGAAGGAAAGCTGAGCTGCAAGAGCGTCCCCGGCGAAAAAACCGTGTTCACGGTTTCCCTGCCCAGGGAAACACCCTGCCGGAAGAAACAGGAGGAAGGCGGAACGGACAAACAGGGAACATGTAAACGCGCATAAGCTCACCGTAGCGAGAATAAAGCTCCACAGATGCGAGACAACGGGACAAAACGCGGGAGGAAGAGCGTCAGGGTGAATGGTGAATAGCAACTTGGCGAAAAAAAACACAACAGAAGCGATACAACGGTACTTATGCAAGAAAACGGGACAAAACGCTTGACCGGACCTATACAAAATAACCGTACGAATGCGAACCAGACGTTTTCAAACTTTTCAACTGTCAGAAGTTCCCGCAAATAATAATCGTAGGGGCGCCCCTTGTGGGCGCCCTGAACAATGGGACGGGTGTCAAGAACGGTAATAGGGCGGGCACAAGGCCCGCCCCTACGGTTCATGCGTAGGAGTTTCGACATAAAAAGGGGATCACAAGGGGGCGAAGCCCCCTTGCCATAAATTAAGCGCGTCGCATATCTCTCCAGATCGCGCAAAGCGCTTAATTTATAAAAGGAGAAAGATGTTCAAAACATTTTTAGTGGCGTTCATTCCCGTATTCGTCGCGGTTGACGCTATTGGGCTTCTTCCGATCTTTATTTCTTTGACCGAAGGGTTGAACAGGAAGGAACGGACACGGATAATCTTACAA
>JBDRFA010000166.1:0-19710 GCA_043819235.1 Candidatus Omnitrophota bacterium
CTATTAAGTTTTCCTGCCGTTAAAACCCATGGCTCACACTGAAATAGAACTGCCCTTCCTTTTTATCCCCGTGGTTCTCGCTGAGGGGATATCCCCAGTCAAGTTTGACCGGCCCGATAGGCGTTTTTACCCTGACCCCTACACCGGCACCCTGTTTATACCCGCCGGTCTTAAACATATCTGCCACCTTAGCCTCTACGGTACCCACGTCATAAAAAACCGCCCCTTTCACAAGTTTCTTGAATATGGGAAACGTGAGTTCGGCGTTACCTACCACCAAAGATTCACCTCCGATATAAAGGTTCTTATCGTTCGGGTCCCTCGGGCCTACCGCCCTTTGCTCATAACCGCGTATGGTCGTCGCGCCCCCGGCAAAAAATCTCTCATAGATCGGCACTTTATGCGTGTCGGCATACGGCGAAACCGTACCGGCGCGCCCTTTCAGCTCCAGTACCAGAGACTCCATGATGCTGTGGTATACACTCGCGTGCGCGTACGTCTTTATAAAATCCTTATCCCCGCCGATCACCCCTCCGGCGTTCTCGAGCGAAATACCCGTAAGCCATCCTTTCGTGGGTGAATACCTGTTGTCGCGTTTATCCCATTCCAGGTTCCACGTAAGCCGGCTGATCATGTTCGTCCCCTCTTCATCCTTCAAGTCCTGGCTGGCGACATCGGGGATGGAAGCTATTTTTACCTCTTCGAGGTTATATATCAGGCCCGTATTCAAATAATCCGTGAGTTCCTTCCCCAGCCTCAAAGACCCTCCCATACGTGTTTCATCGTAATCATATCCGGACTCCCCGTACTTGTCGTTCTCTTCCCTGTAAAGGTCAAACCCGAAAAGGTATGGGTAATCGAATATCCACGGATCGGTCCAGCTGAGAAGATAATTGCTCCTGGCGCTCCCTATCTCCCCCCTTATCGTAAGGTCCTGCCCCCCTCCGGTAAACGTCGGAAAGTTTGTTATGTCGAAATTCCTCTGTCTTATCTGCGCGAACCCTATAAAAGCATCTACCGAACTGTATCCGCCGCCGAACGACAGTTCCCCGGTCTTGGTCTCCTTTACGGTGACGTTAAGGTCCTTGATATCGGGGTCATCGGTCGGAACGGTCTCAAAATAAACATCCTCAAAATACCCAAGGTTGTAGATCCTTTCTTTACTTCGCTTGAGCTTGTCACCGTTATATTTTTCCCCGGGGTACACCCTGAATTCCCGCCTTATCACTTTATCTTTGGTCTTTTCGTTCCCCAGAACGTTTATCCCTCCCACATAGATCTCGTCATGCGCCTGGATATCGAATTCAAGGTCCATCCGTTCCGTGGCCACGTTGTATTTATGCCGGAGATCTATCTCCGCGTCCATGTACCCTTTGTCATAATAAAAAGTGCGGACGCTGTCCACATCTTCACGTATCCTGGCATAATCGAACGCGTCGCCGGTTTTTATCTTTATTTTTCCCCTGATCTCCTTTTCGGGAAACGCCAGACTGCCCGTAACGGACATGTCCCCCACAACATATTGTTTGCCCTCATTGGCCACAACCACCAGGCCGATGCTCTTACCGTCTTCCAGATAATCTATCCTGCTCGTGACCTGCGCGTCCAGGAAACCTTTGCTCCTGTAAATACTCCTTATCCGGTCAAGGTCCGACTGGAACTTTTGATCGTCATAGGCGCCTTTACGGATGAACCACCACGCGGTTTTGGTCTCCATGTATTTTTCCAGCTCTGCCGAAGGTATGCTCGAGTTCCCTTCGAATTTTATGGATACTATTTTCAGGGGCAGGCCCTCGTTGATCAGGAAAATAACCTTTGCTTTTCCCGTAGCCGGGTCGGTTTCCACTTTTTGATCGATCTGTACCTGGCTGTACCCCTCCTCGACATAGTAGACTTTAAGCGACGAAATGTCCTGAGCGATAAGGCTCTGGTCCAGCATGTCGCCTTCCTTAACGGTAAGCTTTTTCGATAAACGCGGCGTTTTGATCTTTGTGTTCCCGCGGAATTCAAAAGACCCGATAACAGGTTTCTCTACCACGGTGAATATAACTATCACTCCTTCTTCATGTTCTTCGGTTTCCACGAACACGTCGCTGAAATAGCCCGTGGCGTAAAGGCGTTTCATTTCCTTGTTGAGCGCCATTTCCTCAAAAACATCCCCCGGGTTCAGCTTGATACGGCTCAGTATGGTAGCGGTGCTGACAGCGCTGTTACCCTTTATGCGTATGTCGCTTACGCGTTTACCCGCGCCCTGCCCGGACTGCGCCCAGGCCCCGAAAGAGTGACCAACGATAAATACCGCGATTAAAAGACCGGCAAGAAATATTCGTTTTTTCATTAAAACCCTTCTTCCTCCTCTATTCTCGACAGGTTGCTGAATTTAGTGTACTCAGGCAAGAAAGCCAGTTTCACCGTCCCGACCGGCCCGTGCCTCTGTTTAGCCACAATAACTTCCGCTATCCCTTTATTCTCCTCCGTAGCGTTATAGTATTCCTCCCGGAGGAGCAGCGCCACAAGGTCCGCGTCCTGCTCGATGGCCCCTGACTCCCTGAGGTCGGAAAGCATGGGCCTGTGGTCCGCCCTCTGCTCGACCGCCCGCGATAACTGGCTTAAAGCGATAACCGGCAGATCGAGTTCGCGGGCAAGCGCCTTCATCGACCGGGATATCTCCGATATCTCCTGCTGCCTGTTCTCTATGCGGGCGGCTCCCCGCATAAGCTGCAGGTAATCGACGAAGATAAGCCGTATATCGTACCTGGATTTGAGCCTTCTGGCTTTTGCCCTCAGTTCCAGGGCCGATATGGCCGGCGTGTCATCTATGAAAATGGGGGCTTCCGAAAGTTTACCGGCCGCTTCGACCAGCTTGGGCCAGTCCGATTGGGAGAAAAACCCCGTCCTGACCTTATGCGCGTTGACTCCCGCGAGCGAACAGAGCATCCTCTGGGCGAGCTGTTCCCTGGACATTTCAAGACTGAAAAACGCGCAGGGGACCTTCTCCACTACACCGGCATATTCCATTATCGAGATCGCGAGGGCGCTTTTCCCCATCGAAGGCCTTCCCGCTATAACGATAAGATCCGACTTCTGCAGGCCGGCGGTCATGACGTCGAGGTCATGGAACCCCGTGGGGATACCGGTAATGTTCTCTTTCCTCTGGTACAAGCGGTCTATTGTTTCGATGCTCTCCTTGACGACTTCCTTCATCGTGAAGATCCGCGTCTCCCTTTTCTGGGTAGACGTTATATCGAATATCTTCTTTTCCGCCCTGTCAAGGAGCTCGGCCACCTCCCCCGCCGGATCGTAACTCTCGGCAACGATCTGGGTGGCCGTGTTGATAAGCATTCTGAGGAGGTACTTTTCCCGGACGATCTTCCCGTAATGCCCGATATTCGCCGCCGTGGGGATGCTGTTGGCCAGCCCCGAGATATATGCCGCGCCACCGACCTTCTCGAGGAGGCTCCTTTTCTTGAACTCCTCGATAAGCGTGACCATATCGACGGCTTCGTTCTCATCGTAGAGTTTTATTATGGCATGAAAGATCTGCCGGTGGGCTTCTGAATAGAACGCGTCCGCTTCCAGGATCTCTATGGCGCTGGATATGGCTTCGCGGTCAAGCAGCATCGATCCTAAAACCGCAACTTCCGCCTCAAGATTCTGCGGCGGCACTTTGTCTATGAGAGTCGTCGGGGTCATATTATGCTTTACGCTTTTGGGAAGGAACTTTTATTTTTTCACGACCCATACTCTGACTTGCGCCTTGACTTCCGGATGCAAACGCACTTCTACGTTGTACACCCCAAGACTTTTTATAGGCTCCTCGAGGATGATCTTCTTCCTATCGACCTCGATCCCTTCGGCGCACAGGCTTTCAGCTATCATATCCGAAGTGACGGACCCGAAAAGCTTATCCTCTTCTCCGGATTCTACGGAAATGGTGCAGGATACCGCCGCTATTTTCTCGGCGAATTTCACGTATTCCTCTTTTACCTTTTTATCCCTGCGCTCTTTTTGAAGTTTTTTTTGTTCCATTACGCGAAGCGCTCCCGGGCACGCTTCCAGAACGATCTTTTGCGGGATCAGATAGTTCCGGGCATAGCCGTCCTTCACGGAGATCTCCTCCCCTGTGCGCCCCAGGCTTTTTTCGTCTCTAAGCAAAATTACCTTCACTGTGTTCTCCTCGGTCTCTTCCGCACCAACCCCTCTTTTATCCTGACAAAAGGCAAAAGAGCGGCTATCCGCGCTTTTTTTACGCCATTGGCAACCATACGCTGATGCTTCGCGCAGTTACCCGTGATGCGGGACGTTATTATCCTTCCCCTGTCCGACACAAACTTGTTCAACAGGTCGACATCCTTGTAATCGATCGATGACACCTTCTCCCGGCATAAACGGCATGGTTTTTTCTTGAATATCTTCCTTACTTTTTTGTCGCCATCGGCGCCGGTGCTGTTCCTGTCGCTGCCCCTGTCGCTGTTCCTGTCACTGTTCCTGTCGCTGTTCTTTCTCTGCATATTCGCCGCTCACTTGTTTGGTTTTAGAAAGGGATCTCGCTGTCCCCCGTCTCCTGATCCACGTCTATTGACTGTATACTCCCGTATTCCTCGTCTCTTGAGCCTGCCTGGGCCTGCGGCCTTCCCGAAAGCCCCGGGCCCTTCTCCCCTTTAGCCCCTATGAACTGTACGTTATTCGCGATAACGTCCAAAGCGTTTTTTTTCTGGCCATCCTGTCCCTCCCACGTGCGGGATTTCAGCCGTCCCTCGACAAGTACAGCCCTGCCTTTAGCAAGGTACTCCCCGCAGACCTCCGCCATCTTCCCCCATACCACCACCCTGATAAATGAAACTTCTTCCTTCCGCTCGCCCGTATTGTCCTTATATACCCTGTTGACGGCTATGCTGAAATTAGCGACCGCCGACCCACTCGGGATATATCTGAGCTCCGGGTCCCGCGTAAGGTTCCCCATTAAAAACACTTTATTCAGACTTGCAGCCATTTTCTCTCTCCTGGTCTACTTTTGCATGCCCGCCGACAACCCTGGCCCCGGGATAGATCTCAGTGTGCGGACATTCGAAAGGTTTCCGGGGATCAATTGTTAGCGTCAATTAAAGTCCGCATTATGTTCGTGTTTATCTGGAACTGCCGCCTTATCTTAGCAACATTCTCAGGAAGAACGGTAAAGGTAACTTCATAATAAATGCCTTCACTTTTCTTCATGATAGGATAAGCAAGAGCTTTTCTCCCAGACATTTTCTCCCCGGCTATACTGGCGGAATTATCGTTGAATACGGCTTTTATGCCGTTCTTAACATCATCCATCGACCCTTCTTTATCCGGATCGATGATGAACAGTCCCGTATATGATCGTGTCTTCTCCATATATCCTTCCATCAATTTTATTTGTTTGATAATAACACACATCCTTGCGACAAGCAAGATGTTTTGTTTTACACTATATCAGCCCCGTTATACCGTTTTATGGTTTCTCCCGCGCCCGCGGCAAGCCAGTCCTCGAGGCAGTCCGCCGCTTTGTCTATTACTTTTTTCAGGACTTTTTTTTCTTCCCGGGAGAACACGGACAATACATACGCCGACATATCCCCGATAAGCCCTGTTTCAACACCACCGGACGCTTTTTCGGGCCCGACCCCTATCCTTAATCTGGCGAAATTTGAGCCGATCTTATCTATTATCGACTTGAGGCCGTTATGCCCTCCTGAAGACCCTTTTCCCCGCAGTCTCATTTTGCCTATAGGGATATTCACATCGTCCGTTACCACAAGAAGATCATCGTAACTTTCCAGTCTGGAAGAACATACCGCCGTTACCGCTTCCCCGGAAAGATTCATATATGTCAACGGCTCAAAAAGCAGGGTTTCCTCCCGTTGTATCCGCCCTGCGCCGTACATACCCTGGTAACCTTTTTTTTTGATCGCTATCCCGTGCCTTGCGGCAAGGGTCTTAAGGACCATGAAACCGGCATTATGCCTTGTGTTCCTGTACCTTAACCCCGGATTCCCCAGACCTACTATTATTTTCATCTTTCAACAAACTCACAAGTTAGATCCCTCGACTCCGCCCCTCCGGGTCTCCGCTCGGGATGACAAAGCGCTGTCATCCTTCGCTTAGAACCGGAAGTTGTCATCCCGCTGTGTCCCGAGCAAAGGCGAGGGGAGCGAGGGAACGAAGTGACCGAGTCGAGGGATCTAACGCATTGAATCCCATATACCTCTCGTCTATTCCCCGGAAGAAGCCGCTTCTTCCTCTTCTTCCTTCTTCCCTTTCTTGATGAGCTCGGGTTCCACTTCACCTTCGGCGCCTTCTTCGACTGCCTCTTCCTCTACGTGCGGCACGTGTACGGAGAAGACGACCTGTTCGGGATTGTCCAGCGCCACCACGCCTTCCGGCAACACTATGTCCTTAACATGGATCGCGTCCCCTAGCTTCAAAGCATCCACGTGCACGTCCAGATGTTCGGGAATGGCCGTAGGCAAACACTCAACTTCCATTTCCCATAACAGCTGCGTTAGTACGCCGTTTTCCTCACTGACCCCTGCCGCTTCGCCCTTGGCGACAACAGGTACTTTAACCTGCAGTTTTTCTGTCAGCGATATCTCACAGAAATCCACATGGATAAAATGGTCGTTGATATGATCGGTCTGCACCTCTTTTAAAATAACCGTTTTCTGGAACGCTTTCGCTTTGCCCGACCCTGCGATGTTCATGGTGATGATGGCGTTGCTGCCCGCTTCCGAATGCAGCGCGCGCCAGAGGTCCTTCGTGCCCATTTGCACATTGACGCCGGTTTCCCCGGCCCTGTATACGACACCCGGGACCATGCCCTGTTTCCTTATGTGCCTCGACCCGCTTTTGCCAAGGTCCGTCCTCGTTGCCGCGTTAAGGATTATATTTTCCATTTGTATCGCTCCTTTTTGACTTATACAGGCCGGCACGGGGGTCGGCCTCTCCCATTCCTTTAATATCCACTCACTCGAACAGCGCGCTGACCGTTTCTTCGTTGTGTATGCGCCTTATGGCTTCGCCCAGGAGGTCCGCGACCGACAACTGGACGATATTCTTCAGCTTTTTCTCTTCTCCCAGGGGGATCGTGTCCGTCACTACCAGTTCCTTGATATCCACCGCCCCTTTAATGCGTTCTATCGCGGGCCCGCACAGGACGGCATGCGTGATAGCGGCGTATATGTCTTTCGCGCCGTTCTTCTTAAGCGCCGCCACCGCTTCTACCAGGCTCCCCGCGGTAGCTACCATATCGTCGACGATGATCACGTTCTTGCCTTCCACGTCGCCCATGATATGCACTACCTCCGCTTTAACGTCGCTGATGCGCCTCTTATCCACTATTGCCAGCCCCGCTTCGAACCGTTTCGCGTAAGACCTCGCCGTTTTAATGCCCCCTACGTCAGGAGACACTATGACCACGTCCTTCAGGTGTTTCTTCTTGAAATATTCCTCGAATATCCTGACAGCGTAAAGATGGTCAAGCGGGATATCGAAAAACCCCTGTATCTGTCCCGCGTGAAGGTCTATGGTAAGCACCCTGTTGGCCCCGGCCCGCGAAAGCAGGTTAGCGACAAGTTTCGCGGTAATGGGCACGCGTGGCCTGTCTTTCCTGTCCTGGCGCGCATACCCGAAATAAGGCAAAACCGCCGTTATCCTTTTCGAAGAAGACCTTTTAAAGGCATCGATCATTATCAACAGCTCCATAAGGTTCTCGTTCGCCGGGCAAGACGTGGGCTGGATGACAAAAACATCCTGCCCCCTCACGTTCTGATCGATCCGGACCTGTATCTCCCCGTCGCTGAAACGCATTACGGAGCAGTCGCCAAGCGGGATCTCAAGGCTCGCGCATATATCCTGAGCGAGTTTCGGGTTGCCGTTACCACTGAAGATCGTCAGTTTTTCCATGTTGTCCTCTCTTTACAGCTTTAAGCTGTAAGCCGTAAGCTGTAAGTTTTAAGTGTCAGACTTATATATGCTCCGCGCGGGTATGCCGACTACCGTTTCTCCGTCCGCGACATCCTTCATTTTCGTGACTACGCTCCCCGCGCCGACCGTCGCGCCCCGGCCCACTTTCACGGGGGCTACCAGGACCGCGCCGGCGCCTATAGAGGCGTTATCCCCTATCACCGTACTGTTCTTTTTCCGGCCGTCATAATTAGCCGTGACCGCGCCGGCGCCTATATTCACGCATTTGCCTATGACGGCATCCCCGAGATACGCATGGTGTTTCACCCTGGTGCCGGATCCTATTTCCGTCCGGCATACCTCCACAAAATTCCCTATTTCCACATCGTCCGCCAGAGTCGTCCCGGAACGGAGATGCGCGAAAGGCCCTATTTTACAGCCTTCGCCGACCATAACGTCCCCTTCGATCACCGTAAAGGGGAACACGACCGTATCCCTTCCCACTGACGCGGTCTCATCTACACGGGTCGTATCCGGGTCGACGATCGTAACACCCGATACCATGAGCTCTTCGAGCTTTTTCCTGTTCACTATGCCGCTCGCAAGGGCGAGGTCCTTTCTGGAATTTATCCCTATCATTTCCTCTATCCCGCAGCTTTCCGAGGCTACTTTTTTACCGTTCGCGGTCAATATGCCGATTATGTCCGTGAGATAAAATTCGCGTTTCTTTTCGTTCATTTTTATCTCTTTCAGGAACCTTTCCAGGTCGCCCCTCAGGAAACAATACGTTCCCACGTTTATCTCGCGGATCTCCTTCTCTTCGCGCGTGGCGTCCTTTTCCTCTGCTATGTTCCGGACATTGCCTCCGGCATCCCGCACTATCCTGCCATATGCGGACGGGTCAGGCACTTCACACGTCAAGACAACACAGGAGACGCCTTCTTTTTCGCGGGTCATCTTTCTATAAGTTTCACTGGGAATAAGCGGCGCGTCGCCGCATGTTACCAGTACTTTTCCGGAAGTTTCCCCCAGTGAACCCATCGCCCTTATCAGGGCGTCACCGCTTCCCAGAAGTTCCGTCTGCCGGACGAACCTTACCTGGCCCTTGAAAAGCTCTTCCACCTGTTCGGCTTTATACCCCACAACCACCACTATATCGGCCACGCCGGCCTCTTTAAGGTTGGATATGACCTTTCCAAGCATGGTCATGGACCCCACCTTATGCAAAACCTTCGGAAGCTTCGTCTTCATCCTGGTACCTTCGCCGGCCGCCAGTATGACAGCTGTTATGTTTTCCATTCTCTACCCTCTACTTCTAACTTCTAACCTCTAACTTCTAACCTCTAACCTCTAACCTCTAACCTCTAACCTCTAACCTCCAAAAATTTGTTGGCTGGCGGGCAAGGATTCGAACCTTGACAAGCAGCTCCAAAAGCTGCGGTGCTACCATTACACTACCCGCCACCTGCCGTTTTGAAAGCACTCCGCATGTCTCAAGATCCTGCCGCCGCGCGCGGTAAAACCGCATGGAACCCGGCCCGCGCGTTACAGCTCTATATCGTTAGCCGTCTTATCTCTGAAGCCCGCGGGTTTTGGCGCTTCCTGGTAAACCGGCTCGTCCGTTCCTTTCCCGGGACGGGCTTTTTGCGCACCGGAAGCTGCCTCGGCCGGATATCTCTTCTCGCCGTGTTCCGGATGTCTCCGGTCCTTGCCGCTGTTATAAGCCTCTATTACCTGTTCCTGTATATATTCCCTGCATTCCTGCGTTATCGGATGCGCTATATCCATATGGCTGCCCTGTTTCTCGTCGCCTCTGTCTTCCGTCACCGGTTTCTGCCGTATATCGACATGGGCGCCGCACTGGTTGCAGTACCTGCTGCCGACCACATTCTTAAAGCCGCATTTCGGGCAGGGATCCATGGCTTTCCTTGAAGGCATCGCTACGAAAAATCCGTTGCTGCCCTGAATGATCTTAACGTTCCGGATAACGAACCAATCGTCGAACGTCATTGTCGCGAACGCTTTGAGCTTACCGTCTTTGCTTTCTGTGGGGAAAATCCTGACTTCCGTGATCTTCATCTTTTTCTCCTTGCTCGGCTTTCAAATATCAGATTTCAGTGTAACCGCTGGATCCGGGCTACCATGTATCCGCAGTGTAAACTTTCCATCCGTCCTTTTCCGGAAAGGCCTTTTTCATCTTTTCTCCGGCCGTCATCGCCTCACCTTTTTCAAAAATCCCGAAAACAGTAGGACCGCTTCCGGATAAAAGCACCCCTTTCGCGCCCACAGACCGAAGCCCGGAAAACACCCTCGAAAGCAACGGGAATTCCCGTAATACTATTGTCTGCAAATCGTTACAAAGATTTTTTGCCAGATCGTCTATCGTCTCCGCACTTGAAAAAGCGCTAGGTATTTTAGCAACCCCCCTATTTTTTGTCAAGCCAAAAGCGGACACCTTGCCGTACACCTCTTTTGTGGACACCCGTAAGGGAGGGTTTATCAGGACATGCTCTATCCTGGATGATCGCATTTCAACTCCGCGGAGGATATCACCGCGCCCCCTGCCGTACGCGAAACTGTATCCGCTGACAAAAAAAGGCACATCGGCCCCCAGAACCCTTGATATCTCAAGTAATCTCGCTTTTTCCAGCGGAAAGCCGGCGAGCTCATTCATCCCTTTTAAAAGAGCCGCCGCGTCACTTGAACCCCCGCCCAGCCCGGCACTCACGGGTATTTGTTTCTCCAAACGAACTTTAAAATTCAGATCCCGGCTTGTTTCGTCATTGAACAGCCTGACGGTCCTGCCCAGGAGACTGGTCTCATCAACAGGTATGGACGGGTCGTCGCAGGTTATGGTCGTAGGCCCGTTGACGGGTTCAATTGAGATCCTGTCAAAAATAGACACCCGCTCGAACAGTGTCTCGATCTCATGATACCCATCATCTAACTTTCGTACGACTTTCAGATAAAGGTTAACTTTGGCAGGCGCTGCAATATCCATGATGTGATCCATTAGTGTAGGGGCACGGCGCGCCGTGCCCCTACATCCCCTTGCTACTTGACCTTGAATTCTTTTTTTCTAGCCATCAACGCTTCCGCTTCACGGACTATGTTTTCTTCCGTAAGGCCGAAATGTTCGAACAATTCATCCGGCTCGCCGCTTACCCCGAATTCCCCTACTATGCCTATCAGTTTCATAGGCACGGGACATTCCTGGACCACGACCTCCGCTACGGCGCTCCCCATCCCTCCGTATACCGTATGTTCTTCCGCGGTAAGTATCGCCCCCGTTTCCCGGGCCGCTCTGATCACGGTTTCCTTGTCTATCGGTTGGGGTGTATGAAGGTTGATAACACGCGCCCTGATATTCTTCGACTTCAACGTGTCTGCCGCTTCCATCGCAATGAAAACCATCTGGCCGCACGCTATGATCGTGAGGTCGTCCCCTTCTATAAGCGTGTTCGCCTTGCCGATCTTGAATTCCGGGTTATTCTGGATCACCGGCACTTTCGCTCTTCCCAGCCTTAAGTAAACCGGGCCCGGTATGCTGACCGCCTGTTTTGTCGCGGCATAAGCTTCCTCATAATCCGCCGGGACAACCACCGTCATATTTGGGATTATCCGCATCAACGCTATTTCTTCCAGTGCCTGATGTGTCGCGCCGTCCCCTCCCACAGAGATCCCTCCGTGGCTTCCCGCTATATTCACGTTCAGGTTCATGTACGCCACCGACACCCTCACCTGGTCCCACGCGCGCCCGGAAGCGAACGCCCCGAAGGTGCACGCGAAGGGTATTTTCCCCGAAAGCGCAAGGCCCGCCGCGGTGCTTATCATATCCTGTTCCGCGACTCCATGGCTGATGAACCTGTCCGGGTATTTTTCCTTGAACCAGTGCGCCCTCACCGATTCAGTAAGATCGGCCGATAATACCACCACATCCTTATTGGCCGCCCCGAGGTACATAAGCGCC
This sequence comes from Candidatus Omnitrophota bacterium, assembly GCA_043819235.1. Lineage (GTDB taxonomy): Bacteria > Omnitrophota > Gorgyraeia > Tantalellales > Tantalellaceae > JBDRFA01. The sequence goes on from JBDRFA010000166.1 coordinate 11,894, forward strand.
TTTCCGAACCCGTCTCTCGTAGATTCTTTCCGCACCTTTCCCTTCTCCATCAAACAGCTCCTTTTCAAATTAGCCCGCTTACGGTTGGACCACCACCCTGTCGTCGCCATGGCCGGATAAAAATAAAAACAGGAATACACGGGGCGACCCGTCATTATCCGTAGGGGCACGGCGCGCCGTGCCCCTACATGTTTAAAACAAAACGTTCCCCCCCCCTCACATCCCTTCGCTCATATCCTGACCCTCGAAATATCCGGCTGGGCCGTAGGCCACGTTCTCCACTGACAGCTTTTTGTCGGCAAAATCACATACATCCTGGCCCTTCACGCTCACCCTGACGTTTTCCAGCTGATCGTCCAACACAAGAAGATCGAAGTCCTTGAACTTATACCCTTTGACGACTTCGCTCGCGATGTCAATAATGGTCTTTATCTTCTCCCTCCGCAGAGAGGAAACCGGTTCACTCCCGACCGCGTCCGCTATCTTGAACATAATAAGAAAGGTCCTGGCCTTCTCGTCGGTATTGAACAGCCCTTCAGCGGTTTTGTACGTAAAAAACTTCTCCAGCTTTTTTTCGCCCTTGAAATCTATTTTTATCCTGTTAGCTATCTGCGACGCCAGGAATTCTTCAAGCGTAACGTCCTTCAGGTAAAAATTCCCCCTCCAGTACCCTATATCGCTCAACCTTGTGGGAGGGCTCCGGAAAAACTCATCCAGCACCTTCTGTTTCGTCTCTTCCGCTATGCCCATCCTGTCGAAGATCTGCTCAATGGACCGTTCCTTCCTCGCCTGGGGAGTAAGGTTGATGCTGAAAAGCGTACGCTTGAACGCCTCGTTCCTGGAGATGCCCCGGTACATGCTGTGCTTGATGTCATCGACGTATTTTATGATTATGACCTGCAGCTCCGGCAGTCTCGCGTCCTGCGTTATCACGCAGTAGAACTTTATATCCGCGTCCGTGCTTAAAACAACGCGCGAGGCGATCAAAAGAAGGTTGCTTATCTTATCCCACGATTCTTCACTTATGCCCATCCCCGGGTCGAGAAGGCCTTTCATGGGGTAGTATATCCCCATAGTGCTGCCGGCCACCGTGACATCTACCTCCATGTCATATTCTATCTTGCACACTTCCCTGACAGCTTCCGGAAGGTTCTCCTTGGGGTATGTCGGCGCGCAGGCGGGCATCGACATAAGCATGCACAAGATAACCGCGGCCCAGGCCCCGGTAAAAAAGCTGTCGCTGATCCGGCGTTTCATGCTCGCTCTTCCAGGTTATGGTTTCCAGTCGGCGCACCGCCGTCCACGCCTTCTTTGTACCCGTATTCCGCGAAAATAGCTATTATCTCGTCATATTCCAGTTCTTCGCGCTTCAAGAGCTCGGACGCGAACCTGTCGAGTATCTCTCTTTTGTCGGTAAGGGTCTTTTCGACTTCCGCCAGGCACTTTGCGATTATCGCGGCCGTATCCTTGTTAAGCGTTTCCCTTATGCTTTCGGATAACTGTTCCTGCGGGATGATGGTATAATCGCCCACGAGCCCCGAATCCCCCATCCCAAGACCCCACGCCATGAGGTGCGCCCTTCCCATGGCTGTCTTGAAATCGGAACTCACCCCGGTGGTAGATGTCGCGTATTTGATCCTTTCCGCCACATATCCGCCAAGCGATATCATGATCTCGGACCGGAGATGCTCTTTGCTGTACGAGTGCAGCTCTTCCTTTTCCGGGGACCACACAACGCCAAGCGCTCCCCTGCGGGGGATAATGCTGGCCTTGAATATGTTCTTGGAAGGCGCGTTGAAGAACGTGGTTATAAGATGCCCCGATTCATGGCACGCGGTCATTTCTTTCTCTTTCGGCGTCACGGTGAGCCGGTACTTGATCCCGAGATCGACACGTTCGAAAGCTTCGCTGATCTCCTTCAACCCGATAGCGGCCTTTTTGTTCCTCGTCGCTATCAACGCGGATTCTTTTACTATGTTCGCTATATCCGCCGGGCTTTTGCCTACAGCGCGCCGCGCCAGGCGTCCCAGATCGGTCTCTTTCTCGACCTTGACCTTGCTGAGATAGAACTTGAACAGGTCTTCCCGGTCCTCCTGTGACGGTTTAGTTATCATTATCTTCCTGTCAAAACGCCCCGGCCTGAGAAGCGCCTCGTCAAGATGCTGCTCCGCGGCGTTCGTCGCGCCTATGACTACTATATTCTCTTCCTTGCCCTTCAACCCGTCCATCTCGGCAAGGACCTGGTTAAGGGTGCTGTTCGTTTCCTGCCCGCCCATAAAACTGAACGTCCTTGACCTGCCGATAGCGTCTATCTCGTCGATAAAGATTATGCACCCGCCGTATCCGTACGCCAGGAACCGTGCCTTCTTGAACAGTTTGCGCACGCGGGAAGCGCCTACCCCGACGAAAACTTCCACGAATTCACTCCCGGACATCGAGATGAACGGCATGTTCGATTCCGTGGCTATAGCCTTGGCCATGTACGTTTTCCCGCACCCCGGAGGCCCGAGCAAAAGAAGGCCTTTTATCACGAACCCGCCCATTTTATGGACGTTCGCCCTGTCTTTTATGAGCTGGACCACCTCCCACGCTTCCTGTTTCGCGTCATGCATCCCGATAACGTCTCCCCACGATATGGATACGTCCCTGCCTTTTATCGGAGCTTTGTCCAGTTTGGCGAACCCGCCCCGCATAAAGGTAAGGTACATGAACACGAATATCCCGGCATGTATACCGGCCATTATGAACTGTACCGGCATGGTCGCGAGCGTCATCTTGCGGTAGAACGACTCCAGCGACATAAGCCCCACGACCGAAAGGATAAGCAAGATAAAGACGATAAAAACGACTATTATCATGGTCTTGTACTGCATCAGGTACATGTTGAGCCTTCGGCTAAGCATATCTTCTTCTCCTTTTTTCCGGAACCTTTTAACTTTTACACTTTTTAACTTTTTAAACCCGTCCGACACTTATCTCGCCAAAGCCGCTTCCTGTTCGTCGAGTTCCGCCAGGGCTTTTTTCAGCTCTTCCCTGCTCGGGGCGATCCCATGCCACTCGATCTTGTTTTCCACAAAAGAAACGCCTTTCCCCTTTATCGTATGCGCTATCACCATCTGAGGCTTGCCTTTGACGCTGCCGGCCTCGGTGAAAGCTTTATCCAGCTCAACGAAATCGTGGCCGTCCGCCTCGATCGTATGCCATCCGAAATTCTCCCATTTCTTCCTGTACTCTCCGAGGTCCTTGACTTCGCAGCAAAACCCGTCTATCTGCAGATTATTCCGGTCGACTATACCGCATAACTTATCCAGTTTATAATGCGCTGCCGTCATCGCCGCTTCCCATACCTGCCCTTCGTCCGTCTCCCCGTCACCCATCAGGCAATAGACCCGCGCGTTTATGTTGTCCATCCTGTCGGCCAGAGCAAGGCCCACGGACACGGAAAGCCCCTGCCCCAGGGACCCGGAGGATATCTCCATGCCCGGCAGACCGCGCTGGGGATGGCCCTGCAGGCGGCTCCCGAGTTTTCTCAGTGTCATTAATTCTTCCTTCGGAAAATATCCCAGATCCGCCAGGACCGCGTATAACGCCGGGCAGCCGTGCCCTTTTGAAAGCACGAATTTATCCCTCTCCCTCCATTCCCGCCGTTTGGGGTCGATATTCATCCTGCCGTAATATAAAGACGCTAATATCTCCACTATCGACAACGACCCGCCGGTATGTCCGCTCCCGGCTTCCGTCAGCATCGTCAAAATGTCCCGCCGCAACATTATCGCTTTCCGCTTCAGGTACAACACATCTTTACCCTTTTCCATCTTCCTCTTTTCTTTCTGTTTATAAATCCCAGTCCATAGTCTACCTTCTACCTTCTACCCTCTACCCTCTACCCTCTACCCTCTACAACCCGCCTCTTTTGATCTTCCCTCGAAGTTCCCTGTTCCCGGGATCCATATCAAGCGCCTTTTGCCACTCCACGAGCGCCGCGGTACGGTCCCCTTTGGCGAAATAGATATCGCCAAGATGACTCCGGATTATCGCGTCATCCGGTATACGTTCCACCGCCTTCTTTATCTGCTCCAAAGCCTCATCCAGCATGCCCAGTTTATAGTATGCCCAGCCCAGGCTGTCAAGATATGCCCCGTTCTCAGGGTCCATATCGACCGCTTTTTTGATAAGCAGGGCGGCCCGTTCCAGGTCCTTTCCGTCCTCTACGTAAATATATCCGAGGTAGTTATACGCTTCGGGCATTTGCGTGTCTTCCGCAACGAGCCCCTCCAGTATTGTTACGGTTTCCCTCCTGCCCCCGGCCTGGTCCATGACCGCGGCGAGATAAAATCTGTACGTGTGGTTCGCGGGGTCTTCCGCCACGGCCACGGTATAATATTCGACCGCTTTGTCATAATCCTTTTTCACGTTCGCCAGGTATCCGAGGCTGGCGTAAATAACCGCGTCTGAAACGTTGTTCCTCAAAGCCTCGAGCAGCACGGCTTCCGCTTTACCGTATTCTTCCCCGGACAGATATATGCTGAAGTTCCTTAGATACGGGTCGGGAGAACGTACATCCAGTTTCATAAGAACGCGGTTCTGTTCGATAGCCTTATCCGTATCCCCCAGCCGGTGATACAGCTGGCCCAACCTGACATACGCGTCTTTGTTCAGCGGGTCTATCTCTATAACCCTGTTATGTTGTTTGATAGCTTCGGCGAATTTGCCGTCGATCTCATATAGAACGCCCAGGACCAGCTGGGCTTCGAGATAATCCCTGTCGACCGTGATAGCTTTTTCCAGATTTTTCTCGGCCTTTTCGAACAGGTTCAGCTTGGTATAAATTATGCCCAGATTAAAGTACAGGAACGCGTCATCGTTCCTTATGCGCAGTATCCTCTCATATATTTCGGCGGCTTTATCCAGCTGTTTCCGGATAATGAACAGGTCCGACAGGAACGTCAGCACTTTTAGATCTTCAGGATCATACTTTAGCGCTTCTTCATACTGTTCCTGCGCTTTATCCAGGTTTCCCTGAGCGGTATAAATGATCGCCAGGAGCAGATAACTTTTGGTATTTTCCGGTTCCAGGGCCTGGCCTTTGGTCACTATCTCGGCGGCTTTGGTCAACGACCCCAGCACCAGAAAATCAGACCCCATCTTGAAGTATATTTCCGCTATATCTTCTTTGTGCGCCAGTGCGGCCTCATACTCGCTGACAGCGGCTTGCGTATTCCCGTCGTTGTCGTACATAACACCCATTATATAATGGGCCAGCGCGTCCGAAACATCTCTTATGGCTGGAACCGTTATCCGGGACCTATCGATATATGTTTCTGTTTGCCCGGCATATGAATACGCCCCCGGGAAAACCGCCGGAGAAAGAACACAGATGACGCAAACTAAAACCAGGATAAGCGGACGTCTTAACGTCATACTTTCCTCTTCTTATGTCTATCCCTTCGCAGCCGTTTCTTGCGTTTATGCCGTTTAACTTTCTTTATTTTCCTTTTTCTCCCGCAGGGCATTTCTTTGTCACCTCCTGTATACATTAGGGTCAAGCCATCAATATATTACTTTGTTCAGGGGGTATTCGATGATGCCTTCGGCGCCCGCTTTTTTCAGGTCCGGGATCAGCCGTTTTACGTCCTCTTCATCGATCACCGTATCGATAGCCATCCATTCCCCGTTAAAGAGCCCGGAAACCGTAGGGGCCTTCATCGCCGGCAAAATGGCTATCACCTTTTCGACGTCCTCTTTCCTGACGTTCATCTTCAGGCCGACTTTACCCTCGGCAAGTATCGCCCCTTTAAGCAGAAGGGCCAGGCGTTCTATCTTTTCCCTTTTCCAACTGTCTTTCCAGGCCTTCTTATTGGCGATAAACTGAGTTGTCGACTCGCATATGGTCTCAACTATCCTGAGGCCGTTCGCCCGCAGGCTGCTTCCCGTTTCCGTGACCTCCACGATCGCGTCTATACCCATTTTCGGTTTTACTTCCGTGGCCCCCCAACTGAATTCCACCTCGGCCTTAACGCCTTTTTTTGCCAGGTAGGCGGACGTAACTTTCACCAGTTCCGTCGCCACCCTTTTCCCCTCAACGTCTTTCACGCTGTTTATATCTGAATCGTTCAATACCGCAAGCACCCATCTTACCGGCTTCATGCTCCTCTTAGCGTAAATAAGCTCCGCTACGCGTTCCACTTCCGAGGAATTCTCTTCTATCCAGTCATTGCCCGTTATCCCGCAATCTATTATCCCGTCTTCGACATACCTCGACATTTCCTGGGCACGGAACAGTATGACCTCTATCTCATCATCGTCAATATCCGGGAAATATGACCTGGACGAAACTTGTATCTTATACCCGGCTTTCTCGAACAACCTTATCGTACTATCCTGGAGACTCCCTTTTGGTATTCCCAGCCGTAATTTGTTATCGCTCATTTTTTTGTTCCCTGTTTTTATTAATGGTTTATTAATAACAACCCTCTAGACAAAAGACACTACCCCCTATGGCGTGGTTTTATATAAAACCTGCCGGGAGAAGGCCTTTTTTATCCGTTTTGCCCAAAAAATCGCGATAGAGCTCGATCCAGCGCAAAAAAGAACCGTCAATTTTCGGGATTAACCGCAAGTAAAAATTTCGTGTAAATTGTATATCAATAACAAGGTATAGTCAAGGAGATTAGCTGGGGGCACTGCTGTGCTATCGGCTGTGCAGGAACGTAATACACGCCCTTTCCAGCGCCAGTATACGCAGATATGCTTCTTCGAGATCCTTTCCCGCCGAAAGGCCTCCATGCCTCCGCAAAAGAACGGCGTTAGCCCCGGCTTTTATCTTTGCCGCTATCTCTCCGGCCAGTTCAGGGCTCCCGGGACGTATATACTCGACCACCGGCACCGCTTTTTTCAGGATACAGTCGAACTCATAGGACACGCTTTCAAGGATGTCAGTTTTCCCGGCAGAAGCGACCATATACGGGGAATGTACGTGTATAACGGCGCCTATATCCGTCCTTGCCATGTAACATGCTATATGAAAGGGGGTTTCTGAACTCAAACGCCCGTCACCGCCTTTTTCGGCAGCCAAAAGCGGCAGGCGTATATACCCGCCCGTTCTGCCGGAAGACATATCCGTGCCTTTTTTCTTTATAATAAGGAATTCCCCGTCGAGTTCGCTGATATTGCCGCCGGAACCTATGACAAGTTTATCATCATGCAGCAATTTGCCGTATTCCGCTATTTTACGAAGCCCGCCCATAGAACCCTCCTCATCCGCATAAGTCTAACACAGCCGTTCTTCCGCGTCAATGGAACGTGCGCGGCGGCGTGGTAGCCCAAGCCCCTCTCTGCGTGGCGCACCCAGATGAGGGCGTATACTGTGCTCCTACCAGGGCCCCTCCGCCCGGTGTGGATCCTCCCTGTACGGAGCACAGCATACGCCCTCATCATCACGAGTCCGCACTCCGCACTCAGTGCTCGTAAGTAATGCTCTTTCTGGATTTGGGTTCCTCGTCGGGGGAGATGGAAACTTCTTGTATATTGTTCGAAGTAATATATAATATTTTCGGTCGGCGTTCTTTGTTTTGTTCGCGGACAGATGTATGTGTCTTTGATGATGTGCGTAATGAACGGTAGTTAAAAAGGAATAAGGAGAGATCCCTATGGTAATGCATATACTTAGAAGCAGGAAATTCGCCAGGCGCACTATGATAGCGTTGTGTATCATTATTATCCCCGCTTTCGTGCTCTGGGGAATGGGCAGCTTAACGAAAAGGGAGGAACCCGTCGGCCTGATAGGGAAACTCCCTGTTTCTCCGGACGATCTTAAT
>JBDRFA010000167.1:0-6075 GCA_043819235.1 Candidatus Omnitrophota bacterium
GGCCGATTATCCCTTTTGTTTGATAATTTTTTTTAACTGACTGACTGCCCGAACGTGTTTCTCGTTATCCATTTTCGCAAGATTGATCAGCTTCCATTTAACGGCTGGCATATCTTGTGCGCCTTCTACACCCAAAAGATCCCACTTTGGCGCTTTTTCTTTAAATGATATCAAGAAAGCCCGCTCATTATCAGTTATCCTTTTATTGATCTCTTCGACCAAGGCCTCTCTAACACTCAATAACTTTTCATATTTCACGTCAAAAGAGGTCATCCCCGCAAACTCTTTTTCAAAAACTGGTTTCATGTTTTTAAAATTAGGCGCCAACAGCTCTGCTACCGGTCGATTATGACTTATAAGATAAACAAGAAATGACTTGCGAACCTGCTCCGTGATCCCCTCGTTCTCAAGAAGCAGCATGACATCGAAAATATCGCGAGGATGCTGCCTATCAAGGGCCGCGCATATCTTGGAACCGTAAAGTTCGGCAAATGATAATGTCCTGGTAGTTACGAATTTTTCGAATATTTCCTCCGCCTTTTTGCACAGATCTTTTTCCTCGCACCCGAACAATGATCCACGAATAACTTGATTCGGCTCGACTTTAACTATCGCCCCCTGTCTTTTTACGAAAAGTTTTCTTACAAGACCGTTCGGGGAATCAGGACTCTTTTCTATCCGCACTAAAGGCATAGTCGAAGAAATACGACGTGCTATCGATTTTAATTGTTCGCTGATGGCGTTTATCGTTTCTTCGCGAGGATCGATCCGCAAATAGGTTAAATCGATATCCACGGAAAGACGCGGCATATCGCGCACAAAAAAATTGATCGCAGTCCCGCCATGGAGAGCAAAATCGGTATCTTTTGTCATATACGGGAGAATAGATATCAGAAGTTCAGCTTGCTGGCGGAATAAAGTTGTATTCATAATCCTATTTTACTTCGGAATAACCAACTTATATTTGCTATTGTAGCGCCCATTGTTACAAAGAGACCTCTTCCCTTTTCCAAAATCGACTTTTTCGAGGTTCACTTTTTTTACCCACGCGTGATCATGCTTCTCAGCTAAATACATGAACAGTCTTTTTGCCTTAACAGAACCACATTTTTCTAATAGTTCCTGAACCATCCGTGGACGAAGCGTCGTCATGCCCGACATTATCTTGTCCAACTCATCAAAAGATTCCCGTATAGGGATATCGTGGCAGAATTCCAGAACTGCTCTTTCCTGTGAAGATATTTTGACCTCATAATTTCCGAAATTATATACCGTGATCCCGAGCTCTACCGCATTTCCAAAAAGGCCCGTCATAGTATAACGGATCGCCACTTCCCACTTGTTATTTTTAAACCATGCGGGAAGTTTCTCATTCCTGGATCCGAAAAGAACTATCTTTGTCTGCCGTAAATTCGCGGGAAGATAATGAGCACTCCCCTGTAACTCCAGAGCTGTTTTCCCGGCTGGATGAACGGACATGTTTAATTGAGTTTGCAACGTATAAAGCCCACCGCTCCAATCAACGGTTTCTCCTGCCCGCCTGAAAGCGCCCTGCGCGATCCGCTCTATCCATCCACTTTTTACATATGTTCCGGCTAACTGACGATATATACCCTGAGCATCAAGCCACGCGGAGACAGCAGCAGTATTTTGGGGCCAATTCCTGAGTAAATTGTTTATTATACTTCTATTTTGTCTATCCATAATAGTCATTTTAGCATAATTATAAACTTAAGTCAAGTATTTTTATTAAAATGCCTTAGTTTGCAATTGTTCTGATTTGTAAATAATGACTTGTCTTTTAAGAGGTATTATAAACCTTATTTATCGAATTCAACTGTTTAGCAGCGCTAGGGCAAAAGGGGGCGAGTCTTGATTCTCAACTTAAGGAATTTCGTCATACTTTCGATCTCTTCATAGCGCCCTTCGCCATTCTTCACATCCGCTTCGGCCATATTATATTGCTTGTAAACATAATGGGATCGGTCCCCGAAATTAGAAAGTAAACTTTCCCACCCCTGCCCTCAACCCCGCACTCTTCAAACAAAAAAAGGCACCCCTCCCCCACCGGGAAAGCTGCCTTCGCTCAAACGCCCGCTTAAAATTATCTCTCACCCGTCTCACCTCTCACCGGTCTTGCTGTTATTGAAACTGGGGGTCTTATACTGCTGACTTGCTTGTTGTGCAAGGAGTTTAGCTGGAGCGGAATAAAGAACGTCAGACGTCCTTTTTCATATTTCTGTACTTATATATCCAATCACGAGATAAAATGAATTAACGTTTTTTTGCCTTTTTTAGTTTCGTCTGGACAGATAAAGGGGTAATCTTTTGAATCCCCAGATGAAGCACTACGGCCGCTATCTGTCCAGGGCTTATAGCTTTTTTTTCGTTTTTTCTATAATATCTCGCAATTTCTTTAAGTTTTTCCCAATCCCCATCAACTGTAGGTATTTTGTTACGCGTACCTCCCGTACTCTCTAAACTAGGACGTCCACCGGTAGAACGCAATTGATCTACGAGAACTTGCCTCAAAGAAAACAAAGAAATCGGACCCCGGTTCGTTTCTATCCTGGCTCCTGTATCCTCCGCACGCAAAGCCGCACTAACGCGGCTAGAAGAAATAACTCTTTGTGTTTTCCCTGTATCTTTAATTTTTTTTCTCATTTTTCCCTCTCCCCTTAATCGTATTCCCTTATTCTGAAAAATCGACCATCAAACTCAAAAACAACTTCCCCCTGGTTGGTCTGCTTCCCTAACTCATGTAAAAACTCTCTAAGTACACCTAGATTTTTTTCAAATTCATCCGGGTTAATATATGTACACACTAACGTGGTTTTTTCCCACACTATATCCTTATCTTCCAACTCATTGATACTTGTTATTTTTTTCTCCGGATCCAACCAAGTGCCATCGGCCGGGGGCATTGTAGTGGATCCACCACCAATAATTGTCAATACTTTCTGTGCTTCCTTAATTCATTTCTGGATCCCTTTTATTTTTTTGCCATTTCTGTCCTTATTCGGGATATATAACGTCAGCTGTTGTATGGAAGAATCCTCTATGGATCCTAAAATTTCCGCTAAAGATATTTCTATGTCTTTTTTCATATATTATTTCCTCCTGTAAAACTTATCCTTTTATTCTTCCATCTTCCGAAGTATACCACTTTTGACCCCAAAAGTCAACCCCCCGTGCGCAGATAGAGTAAAGAACGTCTTGAAATAACACCTATCGAATACCGACACAAACACAATCTCCGTTACGCGTCATTCCACATCATGCATTCATCAAGCGCGAGCCCCGCGAAGATCCTCAGATCTTTGTCCGAACCAGCGGAGTATTTTCGCAGTATCTCCAGCGCTTTCCGGGAATTCTGGTGGGCCAGAATGATCAGGACCGCCTGCCTGGTTTTACGCGCTATATTGTCCTCAAAAAGCAGTTTACCCATAGTTATCACGGTTTCTTCCGGAATATCCTGATAATCCTTCGGCAGCAGCGTGTGACTGCCAATGTATTCATTTACGTCTGCCAGCTCCGGACTTATATCCGATGTGTCGATATAACCGGACTGCTGCGTCGCTCTTCCCTTCCCCCATTCTTCTTCTGTTCGGTTAAACATAAATTCCTCTTTTTAACAGTCAAATATTCCAGTTATTCGATTTTTTCAAAAGGGAATTCCTATCACTAAATCTCATTTGGAATTGATTTAACAGGAATATTATGCTATTATTTCACTTAGAGGCCACCGGGGCAAAATTATGGGAATAAAAGAATTAAGAGAAAATAGAGATAAGATCTATGATATTGCTTCTAAATATGGAGCAAAACACATCCGCATTTTCGGTTCAGTAGCTACTGGGCAAATACATCCTGACAGTGATATAGATTTCTTGGTCGATTTGTCGCCGGGAAAAAGTCTTTTTGACCTCGGGGGATTACTTATGGATTTACACGATTTATTAGGCTGTGAAGTTGACGTAGTAACTGAAACAGGTCTTAGACCCCGCATACGCAGCCGTATTCTTAAAGAGGCTATACCATTATGAGGAGCGACTGCGAACGCCTGTTAGATATCCAGGAAGCAATAGAAAACATCGATAGATACGCTAATCGCGGCAAAGATGAATTTGAGAATGATGAATTAATCCAAAATTGGATTGTGCGACACCTCCAAATTATCGGCGAAGCCTCTTCACGCCTTTCTGACGACTTCCGCGATAAACATCCTCAAATACCCTGGCATAAGATTATAGGCATGCGAAATATCCTCGTACACGATTATTTCGGTATTGATAAAGCTATAGTTTGGGCAGCTGTTGAGCATGAATTGCCTCCTCTAAAGGCTCACATAGAGAAAATTATAGATAAAAATCCATAAATACTAAAAATCATCCGAACGTCACGCCGACAACAGGAAAAAAAATTAAAAAAACATAATACAATAGCCGCATTTTCGCCTCCTTGCCTTCCTATTCTCCCTTATAATTCAATAACCCTCCGGCCTTGAGAATGTTCTTTTGACGGTCGCTGAGCGCGTACCGGAAAACTATATTTATGTCTTTGGTACGGTTCTTGACGGTTATATTCTCGCCCCGGTCGAGGCTCGCGATAATGCCGGAGATCTCCAGCTCGTCGCCCCGCTCTATCGTTTCATGGCCGGCCGGGTCCACAAAAATAAGCGGCAGAATGCCGAAATTGACGAGGTTCGCGGCGTGTATACGTTCCATCGACTTCGCGAGCACGACTTTCACCCCGAGATACATCGGACAGATGGCCGCGTGTTCACGGCTGGAACCCTGGCCGTAGCTTTCTCCGGCGATTATGAAGACCGCTTTATTCTGATCCCTGAGCTTCGCGGCTCTTGCGGAAAACCCCGGATCCACGCCTTCAAAGACATATTCCGAGTATTTCTTTATATTCGAACGGTATTTAAGCCTCTGTCCGGCGGGCATTATATGGTCGGTGGTTATCTTATCTCCGAGCTTTATGGCGGCTACACCTTTGATGTCGTCATCCAGAGGCGTATTTTTCGGCGGGTCGCCTATGTTCGGGCCCCTGAATATTTCAACCTTCACGGGGCCGTCCGCGGGAGCCAGTATCATGCTGTCGTCAATATCGAATTTCCCGGGGATAACTGTTTCGGGATAGTTCTTTTCATCTGTGCTGAGCGGGTCGACAAATTTACCCGCAATGGCCGCTAAAACGGCGGTTTCCGGTGATACGAGATATACGCCGGCGGAAGCCGTACCGCTTCTGCCTTCAAAATTCCTGTTGCTGGTCCTCGCCGACACCGCGCCGGTCCGGGGCGCCTGGCCGTTGCCTATACAGAAGCCGCATGCCGATTCCATTATCCTCGCCCCGGCGTCGATCATGGAGGCCAGGATCCCGTTTTTGGATATCATTGAAAATACCTGTTTTGACCCCGGCGCGACCGCGAGAGATGTATCGGGGTGTACCTTTTTGCCCTTCAGGAACTCCCCGACGATCATCAGGTCTCTTAGCGAAGAGTTGGTACAGCTCCCTATCTCTACCTGGTCGACTTTTTTCCCCGCGATATCCGCCACGGGGGCCACGTTCCCCGGAGAATGCGGCAATGCCGCCATCGGGACAACTTCCGAAAGGTTGATCTCGATTATTCCGGAATATTCAGCGTCTTTATCCGCTTCCATCCCGGCCCACGCGTCTTCCCTGCCCTGGGCCTTCAGGAATTGCCTGGTGACATCATCCGACGGAAAGACGCTTGTGGTCACGCCGGTCTCCGCACCCATATTCGTTATTGTGGCGCGTTCCGGCACCGAAAGCGTCCGCACCCCTTCCCCGCCGTACTCGAGTACCTTGTTCACGTTCCCTTTTGTGGAAAGGATGCTTAAAACGTGCAGTATTACGTCCTTTGAGGATACCCACCTGCGTAGTTTTCCCTTAAGTTCTATTCTGATGACCTCGGGCGCGATCATATTGAACGCGCCGCCGCCCATAGCTACCGCGACGTCAAGCCCGCCGGCGCCTATCGCGATCATCCCTATACCCCCGCCCGTAGGCGTGTGGCTGTCACTGCCCAGCAAAGTCTTCCCCGGA
>JBDRFA010000168.1:0-5158 GCA_043819235.1 Candidatus Omnitrophota bacterium
GACACATGAAAACATCGCAGATGTATTAAAACCGCTGGCCGGGCCTTTTGGGGATATTTGCCGAAAGGCGGAGTGGCAAGTGCAGGATGTTCTCGAAAAAGTCAGCGTGATAATGAAAGATGAAAAAATAACCTATGAAAATCATTATGCGGCAGTGGAAAAAATAGCGAATATCTCCGGTTTTACCGGAGGGGCTTATCTCCAGATACTGGAGATAATAGACAGTATTATTGACAAGGACGATGTAACAGATGAGACCATTCCTGCGGTATTAAGGGACAGCACTGCCTTGTTTGAGCGTATTTCCGAGATGGCGGGAAGCAGCACAGTCCTGGTATTTACTTTTCTCATGACCGTTCTCCAGAGACCCGAGACGAGCTATCGGTCTTTCGCGAGTATAGTAAAGGATCTGGAAGGTGTCCATAATGTAAAAGGCTTTGCAGTAGCAAGTGTTGTCAAGATAATTCTGTCGGTTTTAAGAAAGGCGGATATCAGTGGGGCCAGCAGGGAAGACGCTGTAGAGGGCATCATTAAGCCGTTATCGGAATTTTCCAGGCTTGCGGGCCCGGATTCACAGGGGGCATTGGAAATCGCCAGGGCGATGATCTCCAAAAAAGAAACGCGGTATAACGATATCGAGGAAATACTGAAAGAGCTTGAAGTACCCGTCAGAGATATCAGGCTTGCCGCGGGTTCAGAGGCGCAGGAAACATGCGTGGTTGTTTCCAATATTTTATGGCGTTCGAAAGTTAACCGCGAAAATTATCTGGATATTCTAAAAGCGACAGGAGAGATCGTCTTAATTTCAGGTATAAACGCGCCGGAAGCGATCAGCGCGGTGCGGGACGTTGTCGCGAGTAATGAGATCGCAGACGCCGATATTGTAACAACGCTGCATGGGGTTTCCCGCCTGTTCAAGGAGTTGCAGGAAGCGATAAATGACGTCATGCGGCAGGGCAGGACTCTCCTGTTCGCGGATTCAATAACATACCGGAGGGTATACGACCGTGTCAAAAAAGGCGAAAAGATGGAGACGGTTATCGCTGAAACTATACAGCTTCTGAGGGCCTCCGGGTTCACGGAGATCATGAAAGATGTTCCGGGATTGGAACGCATCCAGTTCCAGGATGGCGGGAACGCGTTTAACGTTTCAAATTCTTTAGCGAGAAAGTTGCTTGCCTCTTTGCCCGCGATCAAAGAAGGAAGGCCGGAAACTGTGCCGCCGGCTTCCGGGTCTCGGCGGGCCGCTGAATATTGCGGTCTGGAGGAATTGCGGCAAAAAGCGAATGAAACAGGCATTAAACTGGAAGGAGAGATTAAGTTCGTCAAGGTCCTGGGCAGGACCCTTGTTTTTAAAGACGAAAAAGGCGACAGGCTCGGCATCAAACTGCGGAAGAAGGGTGAACCTGTCAGCGTGCTTGAAGACGAAGCCCGTATGCTTGAATGGGGAGGGGAAGAAGAGCAGGTCCGGCTTTTAGGGTATAAACCCGCTGAACCGGTCAAGATAGGCGATGGTTACTGTTTCAGGTTCGGGATCGATTCTCTCGAGGAACCGCTTCAGGAAAGAATTACGAGGGAACTGGAGGCGGCTATGCTTGAGGCTAAAAAGAAGGACGCCTCTTTTGACATTCACAGTGATCATGCCGCGATCGCTTATAAGATCCCGAAAGGATCAGGGTTTGACGGATATGTGCAGGAAAACACGGATATAATCGATTTTCAACAGGCGATCCTTTCCTCCGCCTCGGAGCTGGGCGCTTTAGCGCGCCGGGGAGTGGTGCACACCGCGCTGATAGATATATTCCACAATCTTGCCGATGAAGGCAGGAGATATATCTGGTCTATCGATATGAACGATCCTATGGCACGGCAGGGCGCTGGAAGGGTAACCGCGTGGAGATTGGCGTGCAAATGGCCGAACGTAGGGAAGAATGGAGAGATACGGGACTGGGCCGAGTTGAAACATATAGATGAAATAGAGAAAGACCCCGCGAAATTTTTAGGGGACAACGGAACATTCCTGGCAGAGCAGTTCGGTGACAAGGCGTCTAATTTTCTCACTTTACACTTTTTGGGTGAATACGCGGTCGCCCTCACGCATCTTTACGGTGACTGGCTCATGGAGAACGGCAAGATTCCGGACTGGGAGGACGAAGACGCGGTTACCGCTATGGGGAACTTTATGGAAGATATCTATTTTGAGATCATCGGATCGTATCTGGAAATGGAAGAGGCGGATATCGACGCGCTTAGGGATAAATATTCGTTTTTAGTGGATTGGAAAATGATGGGGAAACAGGCGGCTTTCTATATGAAGATGAAATACATGAAATTCTTTGACCCCGAGGAAGCCGATCAAACACTAGAAGCCGGATTTCCGGAAAATATATACGGTAAAGATGTTACCGTGACTTTCGGCAGGATCAGGCCCGGGACTTTTGATATGGAGATAGGAAGTAAAGGGGATGAATCGGAAACGGAAAGTGTCAGGGAAGCTCCCGCGCTGGGGATTGTGAACGGCGCGTATCCCATACAGGAACTGATAACGGCTAACTATTACCTGTTTGCCATGGCTATTGCGGAGCGGATCAAAGGGCGAGAAAAGAAGGAGATCGTAAAAGGGGCCCGGATGTATAAAGCCGCGGAAAATATGGTCCCGGAAGCGGTTGATATGATGCGGAAAGTCCCCACCTATGCCATAGAGCCGGCCGCGTCGCTGGATACGGTTTCACCTGTGATAAGTTACCTGAGGCGGACGGAGAGGTCGGGAAGGAAGAAAGGACACCATCTCCACGCGAGGAGTTACCTCGCGGACGATAATTGGAAAGATAATGTGATGAAAGAACTGGACGCGGTATTGCCGGATTTTTATGACGATGTGACCGGTTACGAAGGCAAAGATCACTATCAGAATAAAACAAGGATGGTGATACGCTTGGTATCTAAAGACGGGAGAGGGTGCGCGGAAGGAAGAAGCGCGGTAAAAGAACACATAAGAGTTAAACTGTTTGAACTGATAGACGCCGACAGGGATGAGATGACGATCGGTGAAAAACAGAAGATGGCGGAATTAATTATCAGCAGCAAGATCAGGTTCGTTGACGCTTATGTGGGGAACGCCGAATATCTCAATACCGTTATCGATCTTTTTACCGATATCACGATGCTGGAATGTGAAAGGTACGGGAGGAACGAGAACGGGGATTTCAAAAATGACGGATACCGGGAAGAACTGCCGGTACAGCTGGAAAAACGGTTTTTGGACCTTTTAAGGTTATCCATCACCAACTATGACGCGCTGATGGAAAAAGTGAAAGAAGATACCGGGAGTGTGGATACCGCGCAATTATTAAAAACGATCTTTTCAGGCTATCTCCTGGAAATAAGACCGGTCCGCTGGGAACTTATCAGGGAATGGAAAGACGCCCAGGACAAGGTCCTGCGCGCATTATAATACAATATTCCATACAATATTCCAGACATTGCATCCAACCCACATAAAGATATGTACTTATGGAACAAATCCGGGTAACGGCACTTTCAGGTATCATGCCATTTAAACCTGATTAGTATTGTTATTTCTGGTGATAACCGAGATGGGACTGTTCCCTATGCTCCTACCAGGGCCCCTCCGCCCGGTGTGGATCCTCCCTGTACGGAGCATAGGGAACAGTCCCATCATAAAAATGTTTTCGTTTTTGTTATAGCTACAATACTGGTCAAGCTAAAGCCGTATAACAAGGGATACCTGGCGTGGGTATTCCCTGCGGGGACGTTTAAAATGGTGAATGGTCTTTAGTGAATAGTTCACAATGGGGTTCGCAGTGTTTTCGGTTCCCGGTTCTTACGATTCACCATTCACCATAAACTATTCACGGATCAAGCTGCCCCTCCGGGAACACCCACACCAGGTATCCCCGACGGTCTTTTGAGTTTTGTGCGAAACGTATTACTTCCGAGAGCTAATCTATTGCGGGAAAAGTAATATTTAATGTGTATGATGGTAACAGTTTAGCTTATCTTCCGCAGTTTCAAAATAAAACGGTGGGGAATTTTCAGGAATGACACAAACCGAAAATATCTTGTTATATGGAATTGTTCGCTATACTCCGTACCGGGAGGATCCACACCGGGCGGAGGGGCCCGGGTAGGAGTATAGCGAACGATTCCATTCGTTCATCAAAATTGGGACATCAATGTCAGTTGGGTTTAAATGGCCTGAGCAGAAACATCAAGGAGTTCTTCCGTGGGCTAAACTGTTACCGCGACCGCAAATATGTTAGGCACAAAAAAGTAAGGTGAAATCGCCTTGCTTTTCACAAACCACAAGGTATACTTGTAGCAGATAGGTTAAACGAAAGGTATCGTTCTTTGAGAAACACTTAATGCAATTAACGGCAAACCATTTGAAAGAGTGGGGCGCAAAACCAGGGGACCTTTCTCGTACTGCGTACTGCGTCGTGCGTATCGCGTTTTTTGATAACGCAACACGCATAACGCATAACGCACAACGAGACGGTTAGCCGGCTACCGATTAAGCGTATCGTTAAAACGCCTGATACGGTTTGATGTAAAAAACCCGGCCCCTGATGGCCGGGTTTTTTTATGGACAAGAAATGAAGAAGCCAGCAGAAAGAAGAACGGTAGCAGAAGGAATGTGTAAGAAAGTGTCAAAAACCGGCAGAAATGCCAGCTGAAAACAAGGAGGAAGTGATGAACAAAAACTTATTAAGGAACATAATCATCGTACTGGCGGTATCGTACATAGCAATTGCGGGAGCGTCTCCCCTCTTTGCCGCGGTGACTTACGAAGATTCGCTTGTATCGTACTGGGATTTCGAGGAGGGAAGCGGCACTACCGCCGCTGACGCCGCGGGAGCGAATGACGGCACCCTGATTAACGATCCCTCATGGACAACAGGAAAGTATGGCGGCGCTTTAAATTTTGATGGGGTGGGTGCTTATGTTGATTGTGGGAATCAGATAGCTCTTAATTTTGGGTCAAATAATTGGACTGCGCTGGCGTGGATTAAAACTATCACAACAGCCGAACAGCATATTTTTACCCGATACCTCCCTGGCAGCTGGACAGCCGCGGCAAAATTTTTTGGTCTTGATAGTGCCGGAAAGCTTTGGGTTCACCAATACGCCAAAAGCG
>JBDRFA010000169.1:0-23549 GCA_043819235.1 Candidatus Omnitrophota bacterium
CTGAAATCCTTTCTCTTGAATATCCAGAGGCCCCTGATATTCCTGGTACCGGACAGGGCTTTGCCGCCAAGGTCATAGTAGTAAGAAGAATCTTTTTCGACTTTTTCTTCACCTTTCTTCGCTTTTCTTGAGGCAAAGAAATGTTTGATCCGCTCATTCTCGATCCCGTAAAGATACGCCAAAAGCGCCTGGACACTTGCCGCAGGATCCTTTTCGGCATATTCGCTTATCATGGGCGATATAAGGCCCGCGAGTCCCGCATCCACAACACGCGTATCTATTCTTAGATGGGCAAGCAAACCCCCGATGATCTTTCTTTTGTTCTCTTTAGAGATATTCTTATCTTTCAATAACTGCGCTACTTCCACTATTTTATCTTTAGCGTGAAATAATATCAAAGCGATAAGGTCCCCCGTAAGATCGAAATTATCAAGCGGTTTCAACGCATGAGTGAACTTTGCCAGATCTTCCCCGCTAACCGCGATATCCGCCTCTTTGCTCTTTAAATACTTTAAAAGTTTGTCGACCGCCCCTGCCAGCCTGGCTTTCATTCTGCCGTCTTCATGTTCATCCAGAGCTTCCCGCCGGTAGACATCCAGCGCTTTTAACAGTTCCCGGACGGCTTCCGCGTCTTTCCCCTCGTTCCTGTATACGGCGGAACGGATCAACGACGCCTCTATGAGCATATTGTAATGCACCCCTGTCATGAGAGAGAGATCTTCTATCCGTGCCATCGCTTTTTCATTCTCACCTTTTCGCTCATATAGCCCGGCCAGGGAAAGCAGCACAAACTCTCTGCCCTGACCTTCCTCTTTCATAAGCGGCAGAAACGGTTCGAGCCGGTTAATGGCCCTGTCAGCATCCCCGGCTTCCAGCTTCCTGATCAGCTGTTTCATAAGGTGGGCCCTTTCAGGGATGGACATCGCCGCGATCGTCGATATCAACTCCTTCGACAAGATCCCGGCGTCTATTTCGACATTTTCTCTTTCCCCTCTGTCCAATTCCAGGAACTCAAGCGCACGATCTATCTCATCGTCCGCATCTCCGGGCTGAACGGTTTCTCCCGGACCCTCCATTTGATCCAGTTCTTCTTTCATAGCATCGCTTGTATCCTTCATTTTCGCGTATCTGTCCGCGATGTCAAATAACGCCTCTGTTGCCCTCGCTCCTCCGGCAAGTCTGTCCCCGTCAGCCAAAGCGGCTCTCCTCACCCTCTTCAACTCCCGGTTAAGTTTTTCCGCCTCCGCCTCGCCCAGTTTTTCATAAACGTTGATCAAAGCCCGGGTCACCTCAAGGTCATCACCTTCAAGTTCTTTGTCTAGTTTCGCCTGCGCAAAACTTATGGCTGCCAGTTCCAGGTCTCCCATAAGTTCATAGATGAGTCCCATCTCAAAATGGGCTTTATAATTCTTATTGTCCAGTTCGGCCGCTCTCGCGTACAGCGCGAGCCTCTTGTCCGGGTCAGTCTCTTTTCCGGCTTTCAGCGCCAGGGCGCGGCTTAAGGTGCTTTTTACTTTTTCCTGTATCTGCGGCAGGCCCTCGAGTTCATCTATGGGCTTATCGATACCGGCCTCCGGGACGGTTTCAGCTAAACCGGCCGTCATATCCAGTATTTCCAGGCGGAGTTCCGCGAGATCCTCGCGCCTTTTGTCCCGTTCTTTCCGCCGGATGCCCGCGGCGCGCAGCATTATAAGTTTTTCATAAATACCGGACGTTATCCCGTACGCTTCACGCGTAACAAGGGCCTTATCTTTTTCCGGAAGGTCTTTGGCGGCGGCCAGCGCTTTTTTGACGTCTTCTGTCCGGCGTTCCAGGTCTTTATAGTTTATCCCCGCGATATGCGCGAGGGCAGGGCTCAAACGGCTTCTCTTCAGGCACAAACGCGCTATTACGGCGTTCCAGCGGTTTTTCCCCGCCGTATCTTTTTTCGCGGCCTCTTCCGCGATCCGGATAGCCTGCGTGATACCGCCGAACCCGCCCTTTCCTTCACGGTGCGCTATCAGCGTTTCCTGCGCTTCAATGTCATCCGCCGCGGTTTTTCCGGCTTTCGCGAAATATTTTTCAGATCTCCGGACCTTCCCCCGTATGCCGTATGCCTTCCCGAGGAGAACACGGGCCCGGGCGGACTTTTTCATAAGGCCCCTGTATTTTTCGATAAGGCGTATCGTTTTCGCCGCGTCTTCTTTATCTCCGGAACTTAAATAGATACCGGCAAGCTCTTCCACGAGGGCCCTCGCGTCCTCGTCGGTGATGATCGGGCCGTATACCCCGAATGCTTCTTTTTCGGCGGCGATCCTGCCGGGTAAACGGAGTTTCGCGCCGCGTTCTTCACGGTATAGTACCGTCATAAAAGGTTTCGCGTTCCCGGCCAGGGATCCCAGCATTTCTACGGCGTCTCCCGTTTCGCCGATCTTGTTGAGCGCTTTCGCCAGGGTTATCACTGTTTTCGCGAGGCGCGGCCTTGCCTCCAGGGCCTCTTTCGCGTATTTTGCCGCTTTTTTGTAATTGTTACGGGATGAAACGGCGTATTTCCACGGCGCTTTTCCCGAATCGACGGCGGCCAGCCTCTTTGCCCCGTCCGCTTCCGCTTTCTCAAGATACAGTTCGGAAAGCTTCAGCGCGGTATCCCCCAGGCTGATACCGTCGTTTATCGCGCGGTAATCCCTGATGAGTTCCTTAAGCACGTCCTCGTTCTCCTTATCTTTTTCAACAGCCTTTTTCAGCAGTTTTATCGCGTCGTGGGGACGGCCCAGGTGCCTGAGGATTTTCGCCTTAAGAAGGTTAGCTTCGGGCGGATCCGGGGCAAGGGCAAGCGCCATATCTATATTGTCGAGAGCGGAGACCAGGCCGCCGTCGGCGTATTCTTTCTTCGCTATCCCGATATAACCCGCGGCGTTATATCGGGCGGCCTCCAGACGGTACATCCGTCCGGTTATTTCCTCGTTTTCCCCGGCCAGCATTACGCGCCGTTTTAAGGCCTCCATGCCGTCCCACCCTTCTCCCCTCCTTTCCAGTTCGTCCGCCGTTCGTTGAAGGGCCGGCGCTATAACGTTCAGGAGGCTTTCTTCCGGGCTGTAAGCGGCACCTTCTTTTGAGAGTTTTCCGGCCATTATCCGGTAAAGCATGTCCCTGGCCTCATCAGCGGTCTTATCTTTTAAAAGTTCGGGCTTGTCCTTGTATTCGATGAGCCCGAAGATCTCCGTCAGGAGTTTTTCTTCCGCCATAAGTTTCATCAGGCCGTCATCGGCGTTCTCCGCGATATCGCGCAAGGCCGCGATAAGTTCGCCTTTATCCCCCTCAAATTTTTTCGCGGCATGATCCAGGAACACGTCGGCGTCAAGCATCATGCCATCCACGTTTATCAGGTTATTCTGTGAGTTTTTAATAAGATCGATAGATCCCTCTTTCCCGAAGGACTCATAAGCGGCTTCCATGGCGAGCCCTTTGAGCCGGGTGAATTCTTTTTCACGTTCGGTCCGCCCGAGTTTTTCGCGCCGGTCGAGTATCTCCTTTTCCTTCTTTTTGAAAGAAGTGAAGAGGAGCTCCCGCGCGGGCAGCTGGCCGCGTTTCGCGGCGTCGATCAGGAATTCCCGCGCTTCTTTCACGTCGTCGTCCACGTCATCCCCGTCCATCACGGCGCTTATGGCGTTAAAGATAAGCGCCTGCCGGTCATCCGGGGGCAGGCCGCCCGAGTAAAACGCGGCGATATTCGCCGCGGGAAGGGCTAGTTTGCTGTTGGCGTTAGCCAGGTCCTTTGCCAGGCTTTCGCCCTGTTTCGCGAAGTTTTCCAGTTCCTTTTCGGTCGCCGTTATCCCGAAGGCTTCCTTACTTTTCCTGAGGTCCTCAGTGTATTTTTTCTCAAGGAACACCCGTTCTTCCTGAGTCGTTCCCATCTTTCCGTCCTTTATCTGCTCCAGCTTACCGGAAATGCGGCGGTATGCCCGGCTCTTTTCCCGGGAATCCGCTATTTTCTTTTCGAGCTCCGCTTTCTTTTTGCCGTTTTCCTCGATCCTTTTTTCTATTTCCTCTTCCTCCGACAACAATTTTTCCCGTTTCTGCGTATCAAGAACGACATCATCACGGCCCAATTTTTCCATAACGACGATCCTTGATATGAGCAGGCGCGCGAGGTCAAATGACACGGGTAAGTTCGCGCCCGCCGGGTCGCGCCTCCGGGCTTCGGTTAAAAGGCCGAACGCGCCCATATGCCCTTTATCCCCCTCACGATATCCTTCAAGGTGTTTCCGGGCGTTCGCGGTATCTTTTACCGCGATATAGTATTTTGCCAGGCCCATTTCGCCCCGTGCCCTCGATATGAACCAGGCGGCATCGAGCTTGTCCATCTTCCTTAAAACCGTTTCAAGTTTCCCCGTGACATCGGTGCTTTTCCGGATGATGCCCTCGACCGGGCCGCCGTACCGCGAAAGTTTGTCGTCCCGCTGAAGTTCGATGACTTTTCTCATCTCACCGCCCAGCAGTCCATTCGCCTCTTCGAGCTCTTTCCGGGCTTTTTCAAGTTCGCTTTCCCGCTCATAAAATTCCGCGAGTTTTATTTTCGCGTCCACGAGGGACATGACCGCGCCATAACCGCTCCTGCCGGCCTCTTCCATGGCTTTTTCGCGCAGGCCGATGATCTCCGCGTAAACTTTTTCCATGGCGGCGTCTATATTCTTTTTATCGTTTTCGGCAGCTTTGCCCCTTAACGAGATAAAAAGGTTGAATATCCGCGCCGCTTCTCTTTCCGTCAGGTCCCCGGCTTTTATCCTGTCCGCCGACATTTTTATCAAATTGTCCGCCAAACCGGCCTCCATCTCTTTTTTGCCGGCCCCCTTGACCGTTTTTTCGAGTTCGGACATCGCGTCCTCACGCGTTTTCCCGTCCCCTGCCGCGGTCACGACGAAAATGGACGCGTTTATTTTTTCGATCGCCGGCAGTTTTTTCGATCTCGCGACAGCGCCCATTACTTCAGCCCCGTACGCCGCGTCCTCGATACCCGCGCACTGTTTCAGCGCGGCCTCCCGGAGCTTGTCCGCGGCGAGGGAATCCATCCATTTAACGAACTCTTCAAGTTCGCTCCGGCGGCCTTTTTCATCGGGGATATCCCGTATCTCACGCAGTTTTTCCCCGGCATATTTCTCCGCATACGGAACAAGGTTTTTCGAATCCCGGCTGTCTTTAAAACGCGCTTCCGCGATCTTCATGAAAAGATCCGTATACCCGTCGGCGTCGCGAAAATTATCCATAAGGAAATCGGCAAGATACTCCGCATCCTCGCCGCCGTCCCGCGTGATGTTCCTTTTCGCGATAGCGGCCATCTCCTCAAGAACAGCATCCTTTACTTTTCCGTTCAACGACAATGCCCCTCTCTGCAGCTTATTGTATATACCGTCAAAAGAGATAAACGGACGGTTTTCCCCGGAACGGGTGAACATAAGCGACAAGTACCGGGAATATAACCTGATCCTTAATAACGCGTTCCAGTCGCTCAGATCATTCATGGAATTGATCCTGGCGCTGATCATGCTCATGCTTTTCCAGTCGCGGCGGGCCCGATCGATCTCCGTTTCCGGCCGGCCTTTTTTCCTTTCTTTTCTCGCCGCGGCAAGTTCTTCTTCCAGGGATACGTAACGTTTTACGGCCGGATCCAATTGCGACACAAGAGCGGCGCGTATCTCGTCGTTACCGCCGTAACGGTTCAATAGCGCGACGAGCCGGTCCATGACCTCTACGGCGCGATCGCGTCTGGCCCCGGGTGTATCCTCCTCGGCTTTTACCGGGGCGGCGAAAAAGGCGCGCACTATATCCGGCAGGCGTTCGGCGATACCGATCAGATGAAGGACGGCGAAGAATACCGCCAGAACCGCCGCCGCGCCGATCAGCTGCCGGGCCAGGCCGGCCCACAGGTCCGACGTGGCGGCTATGCCCCGGAAGGCCGCGTCTATTACCGTTTGCGCGCCGTCCGAGACATACTCGGGCCGGAGGAGCGCGTCAAGTATCAAGAGAACCGTTAAAGCAATAGTTTTTGACAATACCCGTGTCGGACCGGCCGGAGCTTTCTCGTAATATTTCCCGACGGGTGAAGCGAATATGTAGCTGTCATGCACATCCGAAAGCTGTTTAGTAAGACGCGATAAGGCTTCCGGCGCCGTCACGCGGCGCGCCTCGAACGCGGATATGAGTTCTTCCAATTCATCTATTATGCCGCGGCTCCTTTCCAGCCGCTCCTTAAGGTTACTCCCGGCGTCGGTGATATACTCGTTCTGAAGGCTGAAAAGTTCGTCCAGAAGGCGCGTCATAACGGCGGGGTCCGATTCAAGTATCTCCCGTGTCAGAAGGATATTGATCTCCGTTCTTTTACGCGCTTTCAGGGCGTTAAGGTTCTCGAGGTATCCTTTTTTCGTCTCCATTTCTTTCTTTTTGGCCTTCAGTTCTTCTTCGGCTTCTTTGAATTCTTCCCCGCGTTCTATGGCACGGCTCAGGGCGGATATTTCCGCTTCCAGGAGGTTTATCGGTCCCGTCAGTTTTTCGATCTCCACGGCAAGTTCGCCGCGCCTCCTGCCGAGCTGCCGGTACTCGCGCGCTTCCCTGAAAGCGGCTTCCGAAGCCGCTGTGAGGATATTTATATTCTCGCCGATCGCGTTATCAATATCGTTCTTGACCGCGGTATCGTCGAATTTTCTGTCCTTCAACAGGCCCTGAAGCTCAAGGAACGACGCGAGAGCGTCTTCCCGCGCCGCAAGGTATCCTATTTCCAGATTATTCGCGACAGTTTTTCCGTAGGAACGCAGTACGGCCAGAAGGAACAGGCTGTCGAGACGGCTGATCGCCGCGAGGCTGGCCATGGGTATCAGTTTGACGATGTTACCGGGCAGCCTGGCGGTTTTTAACGACAATAAGTCTTCCAGGATGCTTTTACGGACCGGATCCGTTATCCTCGCGGCAAGCTTTTTGTTAAAGGCGCCTTCACCGCTGAGCATCTGTATGGCCACAAGCGTCTCCGCTATATTTGAAGCCTGTCCGGCGTCTTTTGTGATCTCCAGGGCGGCCTTGAGGACTTCTTCCGCCTTACCGTATTCATCTTTGCCTTTTTTGATGTAAAGCTCCGCAAGCTCGATCCTGGCCCTATTATCCATGGGGTTCGCTTTCAGCCGGGCTTCGAGTGTTTTCATCATGTCCTTTTCGGCTTCTTTTTCGGCCGCTTCAATTTTCATCGGGGCCGTGAGGTCGGGTGAAACGCCTTTTTCGGGGATATTTTCCCGGCCGGCCTTTATTTCCGCGGCGCTCATGCCGGAAAGTTTCTGATTTGAGGCAATGATCGTTTCACGGAGGTTTTCCATTTCTTCCGGAGGAAAAAAACGGGCATTATCGGTTATCCACTTATCAATTTTTTGTATTTCGTCCGTCAGTCCGCGCAGATCATTTTTATCCGCCTGAGCCAGTGTTTTCTTTCCCGCCATCTTCCCGAGGGCCCTTTCCGCGATCTTCGCCCGCATGATGATGATCTGACGGTTGAGGGGACTGTCCAGATCGCTGATCAAGTAACCTTTTTTGTTTACATGAGCAAACGCGTTATCGATGAAACCCGACGCGTTCTCCATATCGCCGGAGGCGAACGCCAGTTTCGCCGCAAGAAGGTTAATAAGGTCATCCGCATCCATCTGCCCGTTCAGCCATGCGAAAGTTTTTTCATGGATGACCGCCCGGACCTCTTCCTTTTTATCCTTGTCCTTAATGTCGAGGTCGGGCAGCATAACACTGAAGAGCGTGAGCCGTTCGGCGAATTCCCGCTGAACTTCGGGCGCATGCCGCCGCCGGGGACAGAAACGCGCGACGGTCTCTTTGATGTGCCGCATCGCTTTATCGGTCATGCCCGCCTCAAGGTAATGGTTCACAAGACGCAGGTGGCCTTCTATGTCCGCCGGGTTATTTCTGGCATACGCCTCCTCAACGGCCAGGCCCTTTTTCATGGACTTTGCGCGTGAATATTCCCGGTCGCCTTTTATGAGCCCTTTATAGATATCCCCGTATATCCACTTGCCTATAATGATCGTCCCCGCGTATACCAGAAGGGACGAAACCGCAAAAGGCGGGACCGCAATACCCAATACCGGAAGTACGAGCGTAATGGACAGGTGGTTTAAAATATACGATATCGCGCCGTAGGCGGCTAAGTTTATGAACATTTTCTTCCCTCCCGCGGCCTTTTTCATGTTCTCGAGGGAAAATTTATCCTTGAGCCCTTTCATGGACAGTTTCTCTTTCTCGCCTTTCTCTTTATCCGTCCCGTCTTTTTCTTCCTGCTCTTTCCATTCCGCATCGATCCTCTTACGGAGGCCCTCCGACTTCTTTATCGCCTCTGCCGTATAAAGCTCCCTCAGCGCCGCGTGAGCCCTGCCGTATTTCTTGTTCCCGGCCAGGATGTCCGCCCGCCTCAAGAGAAGCCCGTCCCGCTCCGCGCCGCGGGGTATGGCGCGCCGGAACCAGCCCTTCGAGAACCGCCGCTTGAGCGCTTCGTCCGCGTGTTTAAGCGCCTCGTCCTTTTTGCCCAGTGTATCCAGCGCTTTGGCGAAACCGGCGCGGTAGCGCGCTGTTTTTCCGTCAAGAAATACCGCCATGTGATAATAGCGCGCGGCAATTTCGTGTATTTTGAGAGCTTCTCTTGCACCTTTATCCCTTTCGGCATCTTCCGCTTTTTTCTTCAGTATGTCCGCGAGCTCCGCGTATTTACCGGCATCTTCGCTGTTTGCGGCAAGGTCATTCAAAGCATTGATGATCCCGGGGTCAATTGTGCCTGTCCATTGCATCGATAATGCGTCGATCTTGTCCGGATCAGGAACTCCGCCGGAAACCGGAGGAACAAGGTCGTTTTTCAGCTCGGCCCTGTCCGGTTTTTTCTCCTTTCTCTCTCCGAGAACGGTTTTTTCCGTAAAACGCCTGGCGAGCTTGTCCGCGCGCGCGATGAGCCATTTATCCACATCTCCCGTCTTTATCAAAATCGCGTAAAGCAGGGCCGAGAACAGATGGAGGCTTGATACCCACGCGCGGGCGGAAACGAACACGCCGCTCGCGACTTTCCTGATCCTGGGATATTTCTCGAGCTTTTCGTCCACGGCCCGCACCCAGCCTTCGGTCTTGAACAGATACTCATACATCGACAAACGTGAACCCGTCCATGCCAACAACCTCTGCATCATCCGCATACGCGCGGTTTCGAACGGTATCGCTACCGTTTCAACCGGCACTTTCGAGATATCCGCAAAATTTCCGGTTATTCTCGCGGAACCGTCCTCGAACCGGATGATCTCCTCAATATCTCCGCCACCCGCCGTTCGCTTTAAATATATTCCTTCCGCGTTAATGACAATATCGCCTGAATCCGCGTTCGTATTATCGAGGAACGATCTTACGATGGGGTCAAGGAGCGCGATATCGACGGCGTCCCCGCCGCCGGGCATGTCCATACCCGCCATGCCGCCGAGAGAGGCCATTTTCGCGCGCATTGCCCGCCCTTCCGGGGTTTCCTCTTTTTCCAGGCCGGACTTCCCTTTCGACTTGAACACGCTAAGTCCTATCATCGCCCGCATTACCGGCAGGCTGTGTTCGTCAAGTTCTCTGCCGAAATTCCTTATGACCGGCCGGCCGTCATCCGACTTTATCATAAGAATGATATCGCCGTTATGCCGCACAACCCTGTGTGTTTCATCCTTTTTCAGCGTAAGGTTCACGGGCACGCCGGATGATACCGCGCCTTGCGCCATCGCCGACGCCTGAACGAACGGCATGGATACATGTCCCTTGAATTCATCGACTGCCGCCCTTTCGGCGGCAGCCATGCCGTCGGCGAAGATGACAAGCGGTTCGTCATCTTCACGGATATCATTGTTCGCGGCGACCAGCGAAGCACGGGCCCGGTCCATTTTGCCCTCGTCTTCCGGGTCTTGCGAGCCCGGGACAAAGAACGCGCCGTACGGTATGCAGACGAAGTCCGGAGCTCCCGGTTTTGGCGCGCCCCCCACGGCGTATTCTTCGATATACACGCGGAGCGCTTCTCCCCGTTCTTCCGCGTTCAGGCCCTCGTCTATAGCACGCCCGGGTTTACCGCCGCTGCCGATCTCAGGCTTAACACTCGCCACTCGAACCTGAATTTCTTTGCCGCTGATATTAATGGTTTTCGTGGACATCTCTATCCGGCCCCGGATGTCATCCCGTGATTCCGTTTTAGGTCTTTCTCCTTTAAGGAACGACATGACCGTCGGAGAAGGCCTGCCGTCCGCGTTCTTATTCAACATATCGCCAATCAGTCTCGCCCGGGTGTCTTCTGTGACCTCACGCACGTGCTGTCCTTCGCGCGCGAGCGGCGCCATGAATTCTTCCGGAGTTTCGATCCGTACGGGGCGTTCTTCTTTTTCTCTCAGGTCTTTTTTGTCGGCTACGCGCGTGGCCGGCGGCATGTACACATCCCTCCGCGCCCGACGGGCCCCGCGCCATCCCAGGCCAAGCGCCAGAAGCGCGGAAACGCCTCCTCCGATCTTTACCCCCAGCACCGCGCCGGGTATAACGCCTACGGGCCCGCTAGATACAGATCCCGCTATTCCGCCTATAACGGCAAACACGCCAGTTATGGCCGCGCCATACGCGGAGCCCCGGGCTAACCCTTCCATGGCGCCTTTTTGCCCGGATTCCCTGAGGGCGGCATCGGCCGCGGCTTTTCCGCTTTCTTCTTTTATCCGGTTATACCCGAACTTCTTCTGCCTGAGCGCCTTACCCCTGTTAAGGAGCCATCCGGCCGCCGCCCCGATCATGCCGCCCGCGGCCGTGCCGATAAACGGCGCGATAACGCTGCCAAGGGACGCTCCAATTACGGCGAAAGACCCCACATCGGTCAACAGTTCCCCTTTACGTGTCCCCGGTTTCTTCTTTATGCTCTTCAGCGCCCCCGTGACCAATCCGCCCGAAACTTCCAAAACTTTTGCCGCCTGCGACTTTAACGTATTCGCGGATAACGGTTTGTCTAGTTCTTTAGCCAGGCCTTTCAGGCAGATATCGGTCATCATTGACGGCATTGATCCCGGCATGGCCCTGATACATTCGTCGCACCAGCGGCTCAAGCGGTTCGTAAAATGCGAGGGATAACGTCCTCTCAATTTCGCCGTCTGCTCGAAATACCGGTACTGCAGAAGTTCCGCGACCGCTTCTTCGACGAACTTCGGGAACTTTTCGCCGAGCAGGGCTTCTCTCGTATAATCTTTCGAAAACGCGCCAAATGTGTCTTTGCTCACGACTTTCGCCGCGCCGGACGGCAGTTTGCCTTTTCCCGTCACGAGCGCTTTCAGAACCGCGGCAAAATACGCGATATTCTCGCTGTCCAGGTTATAGACCGTTATGTCTTCCCCGCCGTCTTCTCTTTTTATCTTTAATCCGTCCATCAGTTTGTGCTCCCTGTCCCCGAAAGCCATGAAAAACAGTAGTTGAAGATGACGGATCTTCTCGGCGTTGTCCCCCGCTTCCTCGAACTGTTTCACGATGTCATCTATCCATTTATCGGCGTATTCCGACCACATACGCAGTTTCTGGACCCTGGTTTCGCTTTCGCGGGTTTCCTTTTCCATGTTCTTCTTCAATCCTTCCGCGAAACGCCGGGCATTTGCCCCGGTCAAGTTACGGACCGATATGGTTTCAGGTACTCCCCCTTCGGCCTGTACCTTAACTGATACATCCCCGACCTCCCTCATAAAACGCTCTCCGAGAGTCCTCAGTTTTGCCGCGTCCTGGCCCTCCGTCTCGAACAGGCGGACAAATTCGTCGATACGCCTGAACTTTTCGTTCCTCCGGCCCTGCGCCTGTTTTCTCGCAGCGATTTCCTCACGCGTGAGTACGGCAAACTTCCCGTCCAGAAAATCCGCCCTGTAACGGGCCTGTTTTTCTGTAAAAAACCTGAACACGGCGGTATCCATCTCATGATTTTCTATGCGCCGTTTCTGGCCTTTTTCGTCATATACCACGAGAGCGTCAAATACATCTTCGTATATCTTTTCCGCCAGTTCGAGGCGTTCTTCCGTTTCTTGAACGGTCAATGCCTCACCCTTTCTCTGTCTGTCGGTCAGGCGGCGGAACTCAGCTATGTTATTAAGCGCCGACTTCATCTGGTCGGATTCTTCGGCGAAACCTCTCGCGATTATTTTCCGGTCGCCGCCCGCCTCACTTATATCGTAGAACAGGGAGATCTCCGCCGGGTCGGACTGCCTGCCGACGCGGCCTAACGCCTGCAGGAGGTCTCCCACGGATTTGTCGCTTATCTGCGAGAGTAAACTGAATCCGTATGAATACCTCGTTTCCACGTCTATTCTGAAATCGTTGAGCGTCCGGAGACGGCCTTCGGACGTTTTCACGGCGTTAATATCATTTTTATCTTTTGCCGTCTGCCACTCTTTTGTAAGCGCCGCGTGCGTATCGTCAAAAAACTTATCAAGTTCTTTGAGCTTGTCTTCCCTCTTCTTCCCGGCGCGGTATTCGTCTTTATCAAGGTCAAGCAATATCTTCTGAAGTTTCCCGGCTTCTTTCGATGTTTTAAACTGCGAGAGCAGGCCGTCCGCATCCGTTTCGGCATATCCAAGGGCGTTGAGAAGAGGGGCAAAATTCTCCGCCCTTACCATGTCGGGAAAAACCTTTATATTCTTGAATTTAGCCTGGTAGTCAGTCCCTCTCGCGCCGGCAGCCGTAAAGATCGTTATAACATTACGGTTACCCGCCATTTTGATAGCGTCATTTAACGCTTTTCCTTTCAGAAGGCCGTGCACGATCTGGATATCGACACCGGACATGTCTATACCATCCGTTTCTCCCATTTCCGCGAGTACGCCCTTTAAGAGTTTCTGTATGTCCCACGCCTGGTTATAATCCCTCAGGTGAAGGAAACTGCTTGGCAGGATATACCGTACGCCGCCGCCTTCCTCGACCCGCTTTATATGCTTTTTAAGCCAGGCCCGAAGCATATCGACCTTGTCATTTTTTCCGTCCACGACGTAGCGGTCAGACGACTTTATATCCCTTCTGATATGCGTGGGGATATCTAACACATCGCTCCCGAATATGCCTTTGAGCTCGTTTATGGACGAAAGCGCCGTACCGCTGGACCCCGTCTGGAACGCGAAAAATTCAGTTCTCGCGGGCCCGCCGCCGATCTCCGACGTGCTGGAACTGTCCCCGCGCACGATGATGTTCTTATTCCCCTTTTGTTTTGTCTCGGGGTCTTCCTGAAACTCGCGCGCGTACATTTCGAGGATGGTATGACGGCCGTCACTCAAACGGCGGTTACCCAGAAGTCCGCCCGTGTCGTAAAGCTTTATTTCCGTCGCCGATATGTCGTGGTCCGCTCCCATATGGCTGGTCTCGAGCATCTCTATAGACAACGTCGCCATCCGGTAGAAGTCATCCGCGCTGTAATCGAACCCGGGATCGGCCTTTTTGAGCGCGGACAACAATTCCCCGCATCTGGCCCTGATCTCGCGTTTTCCCGCGGCGGTAAAGTTTACGCCTTCTCCGTCCTCGGACATCGTATAGTAATATTCATCCGACGCCTCTTCGGGGCTTTTTTCGTCGCCTTCCTCCTGACGCGTAACTACACGCCTGCCCCTGTCGGTCCTGTTCACTATTTCGTCCGCGAACCCTACCGCGGACTTGATCATGCTATAGCGCCGCGTGCCCTCTACGATCTCTTCGGCCGGCAGCGCTATACGGTACTGGGTGGACGCGTCCCTCATAGCGGCGTCGATCTCGTCGGTTATTATGAACATGAATTTCCTTCCGCTTTTGATAAGCTGTTCCTTCTTGCTTTTCGCTATTTCCGTGGCGACCTGGAAATTGAAACCGGAAGTGTCTATCACGACGATATCGACGTCCGAATCGGGATTATCGAACCTTTCATCGAACAGGCGGTTCACTTCGTTGTCCCTCGCCGCCGCGTCTCCCAGAAGATCTATGTCGCTTCGCGAAAAAAGCGCCGACTTGAGCCCCATGAAATCGAAGACGCCTTTTCGCTCGTAGAAGTCTTTCCGCGCGAGGTTCTCGTTAGACGTTTCCGCCAGGACCTTGAACCCCGTCAGCGCGGCGATGGTCTGCGCGACCACGGCGAATTCCGTTTTCCCCTCACCGGTCGCGACGTTCACGATCTTGCCGTCCGCCGAAAGTAACCCCGCCAGCAACTGCACTTCATACAGGTGGTAATCTTTAACTGACTTCATGCTCATGCTCAGGTCCGCGTAAGCCATCGCCGCGAATTTATCATATTCGGTGAGTGACTTCTTGTACGCTTCTTTCATGCTTTCGATGGTGCGGTTCCCGTCCTTGTCCGTTTTGATATATTTCTGCACTTTTTCTCTTGTCCGCGCTTTCAGAAGGCCTATACCTTCCTGGACCTTTTCCTGCGTCAAAATGCCCGCAAGGTCATCTTCGAGCGCTTTTCTGTCCTCCTCGGAGATCGTGCCGCTGACAGCGTTCTCCACCCTGACGATCTGCGTCCGGATGTTATCCCTCTTTTTTTCCAGGTTTTCCTTCTCTTTTTCCATAATTGCGATCGCTTCTTCCAGATTCCGTTCCTGTTCTCCCAGGCTGACAAGCGCTGAGGGGCTGAGTTTGTACCCCCTTTCATTTTTTTTCGACGCTATGCTTTCTTTTTTCTTAGCGAGTTCCGTCGTTCTTATTCCCAGGCCGTATTCCAGTACCTTGATCTCCTTTTCCCGTTCCACGGCCATTTTTTTCAGATCGGCACTGAGTTCTTCGCCTTTCGCGACGATATCCGCGAGGATCTCCTGGATATCCTTCCTGACACTGTTCCCAATATTCTCGTTCCAGACATCGGTCAATGCCCGTATCCATTTCGCCCAGTCCTTTATCTCCGTTTCTTTGTCCATGGATTTAAAATGGTCTTCGCTCAGTTTGTGTATCCGCATGAGCAGTTCGATCGCTTCGGCGGCTTTTTCGTCCCGGCCTTCCGCCAGGAGCTTCTTTATCATCTTGACGATATGTTCAGCCACATCTTTATGCGTCATCATGATGACAGCGGTCTCATCCCTGGATATTTTTATCTCTTCCAGTTTTTTTTCAAGTTCCTTGATATCCGCCTCATCCGCGCCCAGCGCTTTCAGCTCCGATATGACCGTCTGCAGCAAGCCTTTCTTTCTCCCTGTTCCCTTTATTGCTTTCACAAACACCTTTCTGCCCTTTTGCCGTTCTTCCGGGGACAACAGCCCTCCCTGGCGTTCATTCAGTATCTCCATAGACCCGCGTCCGGAATAATACCTGAGAAAATCGTCTATTGTTTCCCTGACAGGCCGGGATATTTTATTCCCGCCGGCTTCCCGGACGTCCGACAACCACGCCGCCCATTTTCTCACTTCGGTATCTTTATCCAGCGATAAATAGTATTCGCGGCTTAAGTCGTGCAGCCGCATAAGTTCTTCCAGTATCCGGGACGCTTGTTTGCCGTTACCGGACCTGAAAAGAGCCGAGGATACCTCGGCCATTCTCGCGGCGATATCCTCGTGCAATATCCGTATTATCGCGTCGGCGTCCCCGGTGCCCTCTATCTCTTTCAGTTTTTCCCGCAGAAAACCGAGATCTTTTTCATCAAGCCTCTCCTTTTCAAGCCGCGATATCACCGCCGTGAGGCCGCCGGCGTCTTTTATCCGGGAGATGAGATCTTCCCTGTTCTTTTTCCGGGTCTCATCGTCGACATATTCGCCCAGGACGTCCTTCATTAGTGGCGCCTTAAAATCCTTGAATTGGCCCGTTCTCTCTTTCGCGAACGCGACCGCGAGCGGGAAGTCCCGCTCCATAGCCCGGAAGATATCCGCGAGTTCCGTATTCATGCCCTCTAAAACATTCTGCAGCCGCAGGAATATCGGGGGTTTATCGGCGTACCGGAATTCACTGAAGAGCCCCATATCCTCGTTCACGAGGGAGTTCTTTAAGGCGTCCAGCTCATTCCTGAGTTTTTCTTCGGCCTGCCTGAGAGAATCCGTGTCGAGGGCCGGTATTTTCGCTCCGGTCACGCTGTTCACAAGATGCAAAAGTTCCGCCCATAGCTGTGTGAGCTGTTCCTTGGCCTGGGCCTCGGCGAGTCCGCTTTCGTCCGCTATCCCGGCAAGTTTGTCCTTAAGGATCGTTATCCTGTCCAGACGGTTTTTTATCCCGCGCAGCCTGTCGACAAAGTCGTTTCCTTTCTTCTGGATGGCCATCGTCCTGTCGATCACTCCGGCCATTTGTTCTCCGTTCTTCCTGACAACAGTGTCTTCATCTTCGATCGACGCCGACCGGACGAACATATCCAGGAGCAGGCCCTTCTTCGCGTCTTTGTCTTCCGAGTAATACGCGCCGATGGCCGCGTTAAGCATGCCGGGGGAAACGTTTTCGGTTTCAAGGTCTCCGAGGCCGCTCTTTAAACCGGCAAGGGCCAGGATAGCTTTTCTGGCGCCGGCTCTCAGCTCTTTCCGGGCGTCTTCCTGTGTCGCGAAATACGCGAGGATGCCTTCTATATCGGGAACGGTATCGGCGAGTTTTGTGATATCTTCGGGGTTTTTGCTCATCAGCACCTTTAAAACGCGGCTGACTTCTTCGCTGGTGGCCTCGAACGGCGGCGCGTGGGCGAAATGCGCGTCTATATTCGTGCCGCGCATGTGGTCCTCAAGGGTCTCTAGGCGCTCCCGCAGGTCCTCTATGACGTTCAAAAGGGCGTACTTTGCGGCCGTGTCAGCGGACTTCTCCAGCGCTTTTTCGGCGTTCGCAAGGATCACCTTCGCGTACCGCGAGAGATTTTCAGCGCGGGCCAACAGCTCCCTGTAATAGGCTTCGTTCCCGGCCATAAGGCCGGCTAAACGGGGGTCAATGAGCATGGCCATGAATTTTTCGAAGAACTTGTCCACGGCGGTTATGTTCTGACCGGCGGCATCGATAAATTCCCGTATGTCGTTCATGTTTTTCGCTTCCCGCACGGCAGGTTCTTTTTTTGCGGCAACAGTATCTTCGAGCGACTTTTTTTTCTCTTCCAGCGCCGCGCTTGCTTCCTCGGCTTTGGCTCTGGCTTCTTCTTCCTTCTTCAATCGGACCTCTTCCTCTCTCAGACGAGCTTCTCCCTCCTTCAACCGGGCCTCTTCGACAGCTTCCGCTCTGACTTCCGCCCCAACACTTTCACTTTCTATCACTACCCTCTGAGGGGACGCTGTTTTTAATTCAGGGTATTTTCCCTCAAGATATTTCAGCCTGTTATCCAACGGGATCTCCACGCTCTTCACGCCTTTCTCTTCATCAATTTCTTTTAATCGTCCCACCAACTTCTTGCCGAGATAAAAATATCCCATCCTTTCGATATCGTCTTCGCGTAAAAAACGCAGAGCTGTTTTTCTGATTTCTCTTTCATCCATTTCCTTGAGCTGTTTTTCTGCCGGAATTGCTTCGGCGCGCTGTTCATCGTAACTAATTTTACTTTCTTTCAACTCGTCTAACTTCGCTTTCAAATCATTCAGGTCATATTCGGCCACCTTCTCCCCTCTCTCTTTCAATTGAGACAACCGGGATACCAGCGCCGAGAAGAAATTGATCCAGTTAACCCTGTTCTCTCTTGATAATTTCCTCGCTTTTACGGTAATGTCTGCCGGGGACATATGCGGCACAAGAACTTCCGCTATCCGCTCTCCGATGTACACGTCTTCCGCTATAACCGCCGCTTCGTGCGCCTGTACAAGCATCCTGGTAAATTCATAATCGGAAACCTTGTCTTCGTTCTCAAGCCATTTAACCGCGTCGGAAACAGCCTCACGGTCATTAAGCAGACCACGCGCTTCTTCCCCGGAAATACCTTTCACCGACACCAATGCCTGTATCAGTAATTCATCACGTTCCGTCTGTTCATGTTTGATAATGGCTTCCAGCGCGAACCGTTCCGCGTCAGCATCTTCCTCAAAACCCAGACCCTTGAACTCCTCCGCTTTTGTTTTGATATCCTCCCTGCTGATCCATACATTACCCGTCCTTCTGCCGCAATGAGATTCAATACCGCGCGCGATAACGATAAACCTGCTATCTCTTTCAAGTAATTCGAATTCAAATTCACTATTTTTCAATTCATTTTTCAACGCCTGGTTTTCTTCAAGCAGGTTTTGTAATTTATTTATATCAAAGTTACCATTAGCGTCCTTTAGCGCCGAAACAGAAACTCCGGCTTTCGTCAATTCCCGTTCCAGATCAAAGAAAAGATCCTTTATCTTTTCATTCAAATCCCCATGCTCAAAGATAGCGCCTTTATGCGCTATCCCGGGACCCCTTCTCTTCTTTTCCCCTTCCGTCTCCTTTTGGGCTTTGCCCACGTTGAAAAACCGTTTCGACACGGCCTGAAAAAACCTGCGAAACAGTCCGCCGCTTCTTGCCGTCAGAGTTCCCATAAACGCGCTGATGCCTGTAGCAGCTGTACCGATGATCGTCCCCAGAGCGGCTATACCCGTCCTGACCGCGTCGGCTTCCTGCCCCGTCACGCCCCAGGCGCTGGCGAAGTAGGAGGATAACAGCACAATGCCTGTCGTGGCGAACGCGACGATCCCCATCTTGATCGGATAGGACATCTGCGTCCGTTTCGTTTTCCCGTACAGAAAGTCTCCGAACATGGCAAGATCAGCGCCGATCTTCCGAAAACCGTCAAACAGCCCTTTTTCCGTTGCCCTGATCGCACGTTCCGCCGCTTTTTCCGCTTCGAGAATCTTCCCGGCTGCCGCTTCAGCGGCCCGGGTTTTCTCCGCCCTTGCCACGCGCGCGTAATGGCGCGCCATCCTGTCCGATACCAGGTAATCCTCGCGGTCCAGCAGCTTTTCGGACCTGGCCATTATCTTGTATTCCGCCAGCGCTATCGACGAACGCACCCTTTCAGCGGTCTCTTTATCGCCGTAATAATCACCGTATCTCTTGACCAGACTGGTGCCTTTGTCCGCATCCTCAAGGACCGACCGGTCCAGTATCACGTTCCTCGCTTCCAGAAGCTCGTTCGCCTTCTCCAGCATCTTCGCCGCGACGGCCGCGTCGCTGCCATCCGTCTCGCTCCTCACGTCCTGCGCGCTGACACTCGAGGCAATGACGTGCGTGTTAAAGTCGGCTTTTACCGTCCTGTTTATCCCCTCATTCAGTTCGCGTACGATCTCTTCCGGCGACATGTCCACGTTCTCCGACAAAAGCCGGCTCACTATCTCCGCCGTCACTACCGTGGTCTCATCCGCCGCTATGTGCCCTATCGTATCGTTCACCACTTTGAACCCGTACATCGTATGGCCTACCAGCTTCTTATCCACCGTCCTGATCTGCAGGCCTTCCCTGCCGGCTTCCGCTATCCTCTGCTGGTAATCCCCCTGCACCTCCTCTTTGCCGCTCTCGTACATAAAATCAAGTTTCAATAGGCTCGTCTCGCCCTTACTGTTGACTATGCTCACAAGCAGTACGTTCGGGTTAGCGCGCACTATGCTGACCCCGGCCTTTTTGTCACGGAGATCGCGTTCCAGCACTTTGTTCGTCACGCCGTTTGATCTCGACACTTCCCCGTAGTTCCCGTGATACGTACCGAACTCGGTCTCTATCTCCAGGCCTTCGGCTCCCTCCAGGCCTTCAAGGTTCAGTTTTGACGCTGCTTCACGCCGGCCCGTTTTTATCGCCTCCAGTGCCGCGGGACCGCCTTCAACGTTTAAATTCGCGCCGGCCGTTTCCTTTTCCGCGTAGATATCCACCAGCGAATCCTCTTCATACGTCACCATCTCCGCGTTCTCAAGGTTCTTATGCGCCGACTGGATCTTGTCGCCGCGCATGTACACGTCGTGTACCGATTCGCCGGCTTTCGCCAGGGCCATACCCATCGTCATGTACGGTATCCTGAAATCGCTCTCTTCGGCCGCGTTCAATGACCTTAAATACGGGTCGTTCGCGTCCAGGGCACGCGTATCGATAACTATCTTTGTCCGGCTTTCCGCGCCTTCGCCCGCACCGTATATCGATACCAGCCCCACACCGTTGTTCAGTTCCCGTAACCGGGCCTCTTCTTGCGCCGTTAAACGGCGGTCGAGCGCGAACACCTGGATATGCAATATGCCGTTCTCTATCGCCTGGTAAAATCGCGCCATCACAGCGTCTATCGCCTCTTTCGACATCTCTTTCCTGAACCCGAGCGCGAATTCGTCCGAGCCGGGTCCCGGGACTTTCGCGTATACCGTATTTTCCGCCGTCTTGCCGCGGTTCTCCTCAAACAGGAACCGTATCGCCGCGTCACGCGCCGTCTGCGTGAACATGTCGGTCGCCGCCGCTCCGGTGGATTTCTCCGTGTTGCTCGCTTTCGCGATGTCCAGCGCCCCTACGCGCGCGCCTTCACCAAAAAACTTCTCCAGCGTTTTCAGCCCGTACATCTTGTCCAGAGCCCGCGCGATCGCGCCCAGTAGCGCCCGCCGCTGGATCTCAAGCTTCGCTTCCAGTTCCGCCGTCTTGCCGGGCGCCATCGCGTTCACCCGCTTCATCAGATCTTCCGCCATTGCGTGCGCTCTGGCGATATTGCCCGCGTCAATCTCACGTTCCATCTTCGCGTATTCCGCTTCCGCCCTGGCCGATACCTCGGACCTGTACCGCTCTTCCTCCGCTTTCGTTTTAGCCGCCTCTTCCGCTTCCTGCCGGGCTTTCTCCGCCTGGGCCTGTTCCGCTTTTTTAGCGGCATCCACGTTCAGGCGATCAATGAAATACTTGATATCATCTTTTTCCAGCTGTATGCCCTTACGCGCCGCTATCTTCTCAAGGGATAAATTAAGGTCCTTCAGGGTCGACGCATTAAGTTCGCCCTTTTTCAGCAGCTCGTCCATCGTCTGGCTTAAGAGCCGCGCGCCTAAGGTGCTCTGGTTAAGCTGGCTCATGTACATGTCGATAAGCGCCGGCATGCCGGTTTCAAGCGTAAGTTTCTCTCCCGCGGCGGCCTCGAGCGATATTTCTTTCTTTTCGGCGAAAATTTTATTAAAATCCTCGGCTGAAACGCCTTCATATTTTTCGGCTTCGACGGCCCTGTCGCTTGCTTCCCTGTCCCCCGAAAGGCTCACGTAATACAGGTAATTGCCTTCGCCTGTGGCCTCTTCACCTTTTATACCTAACAGCGTCACGGTTTTGCCGTTCCTTTGCGCGGACGTTATCTCGAGGCGGTTCTTAAGCAGGTTCTCGATATATTGAAAATCATCCGCTGTCATCAAACCTTTTTCCATGAACGCGTCCCGCGCTTTAGTGAGCCTCTCCAAGTATTGCTCGATGGTTGTGTCTGTAAGTTTTTTAAGTATCTCCCCGTTCAGCACGCCTTTTTCCCTCTTCAGGAAATCGGCCAGGCCCAGGGACACGGCGATCGTTTCGTACATCACGCGTTTCGCGTTTTCCGCCATCCCGGTTCCTTCCCGTATGGTCTTAAGGAGGGCTAAAAAGGATGTGACGGCCAGGTATTCGCCGGACTCCGTGTATTTTTTGTATTCGTTGGCCTTGTTCGTGAGTATGGTCACGTAGGGGCGTTTTCCCGTTTTGGCGTTGAAACGCGGCAGGAGGATGAGGTATGACGTCTCCTCAGACCTGAGTATGTCGGTTATCCCGCGTGTATGGAAACCGCCGGTTATGACCGCGGCGACGTCCACGTTGTTTTTTTTCATCATCTCGATGGTGTTATTCACCATCTCGCGGTTCCTCGCGGTCGCCGCCTCGTAGAAAGTGATCGCTTTGGGCAGGCGTTCGAATACCAGGGCGGAACCGGCCAGTTCCCCGGGAAGCGCCAGATTGTATTTCCCATATTCCTTTTTGAGGAAGTCGAGGAAAATTTCCCACTTGAGCTCGTCCATGTGGGACATGAGATATTTAAGCTGGCCGCTGGTAAGGCGGACCGCGTAAAGGTTATGAAGTATCTCGGTGTCCTTGAGAAGCTTTGTCAGCTCCCGTTCGACCGGGTCCCGGTAAAGTTTTTCGCGGATATGGCACTCATATTCGTCGATCTCGTCCATGAGACAGGCGATATCTATTGCCTCATAGATGTTCACGTAATCGCAGAATTCGACAAGGTTCGGGTAAAGGCTCTTGTCCACGTTCCCTTCGTCCGCGGCGAAAAGCAGGTACGTGTAGAACTGGCTCTTCGATATCCGGCCCAGCTTGAACGCGAGGCTCTTAAGCACAAGTTTTTCCAGCGGTTCCCTTTTGAGCCGTTTCGTCAGAAGGTCGAGAAGCTCGTCCCTTTCCAAGTTCGTCGCGTCGTAATCTATTTTCTTTTCCAGTTCCACGGCCGTCATCAGCGCGCTGATATTCGGGTACTCATCGGGTTTTATCCCGTACTTAAGCCCGACCTCTTTTATGCAGTCCCAGCGTTTCGTAAAGGAAAGCTGGCCGGTGTTGTTCAGTATTGAGTTATGGTTGAGGCTCTTCAGGTCCTCCGAAAAGACATGGTCCTCCAGCGCGTAAAGGGCACGGCGCAACGCGTCGATCTTCCCCAGGTTCTCTTTTTTGAACTCGAGAAGGTTCAGGAAGGAATTATAGTTCTTTACATAGAGTTCGCTGTCGTCGATGCCGTACAGGGTGATGGGCGTATTCGAGGTAGCCGCGAAAAACTCTCCGGCGGAGATCTTGCCTTCGCGCATGAGATGGTCAGCCGTCATCCCGCGGACCGCGTCATCGGGAAACGCTGAAATGATACTCGTA
This sequence comes from Candidatus Omnitrophota bacterium, assembly GCA_043819235.1. Taxonomy (GTDB): domain Bacteria; phylum Omnitrophota; class Gorgyraeia; order Tantalellales; family Tantalellaceae; genus JBDRFA01. The sequence continues at coordinate 22,723 of JBDRFA010000169.1, forward strand.
TCGATATACCCTTCGGAACCCTCTATCCCGACAAAACGGATATCATAGTTCACGAGAAGGTTCTCAAGGACGTCGACGATAGATGTCTGCGCCCCGTAATTGTCGTGGGCGTCTTTGATGTTTATGATCATGCGGGGGCTGTTCGTCTCTTCTACGGCCTTCGTTATGGCCACATCCCGCGGGATCGAGAACCGGTCGGCGGTCAAACGCCCGCCCTTCAGCGGAGCGCTTACGGAAGAAGGAACGTTCCCGTCGGCGAAAACGACCTGCTGGATCAGGAAAACGAATGAGATGAAAAGCGCGACCGCCTTAAGAAAGACGCGCGGTTTCCCGTGATTTAAAGTCCTGTAGGCCAGCATTTTAGTTTCCATTTTTCCTCGTTGTATGAGTTGCAAAATAATTTTTGAATACGCATAGTAAAATTAATCTTATTTGCATTTCATACTTTTAAAAGCTATTTAATAAGTACGCAAAAAAAACTGTATTCAGGATAAAGTCAAATACACATGCAACGATAACAGCTCTATGCATATCCCTTATAGAACAGCCTTTTTATTGTACTTAATCATATATTAAGTATACCATCAAATTCCGAAGTGCAAACCTAAAATTGCTTACTTTTTTCTACTTAACATTAATGTGTGTTTGTAATAGATTAGCTCACGGAAATAATACGTTTCGCGCAAAACTCAAAAGACGGTCAGGGATACCATTTAAACCTGATTGGTATTGTTATTCCTAATGATAACCGAGATGGGACTGTTCACTCTTGCTCCTCCCAGGGCCCCTCCGCCCGGTGTGGATCCTCCCTGTACGGAGCAAGAGTG
>JBDRFA010000170.1:0-3832 GCA_043819235.1 Candidatus Omnitrophota bacterium
AAACCGGACGAGGTTTTGGGCGCGAGGACTGTTTGAGCCCGCCAGAGGCGGGCGAGTTCCGCAGCGCCAAAAAAATGCGGGATTTGGCGTTAATAAAATCGCTCTGAACGGAAAACCCTTCCCCCGCTCTTATCGCGTCAACAAGTTAGATCCCTCGACTTCGCGCCCTTCGGGCGCTTCGCTCGGGATGACAAAAAACGATACCTATAAGACGCCTATCGCACGCAGAGCCAGCTTTATCGCCTGGATCATCGAAGAAGGATTGGCTGTCCCTTTACCGGCGATGTCAAAAGCCGTGCCATGGTCCGGAGAGGTCCTTACATGTCGCAGCCCGAGCGTCATATTGACGCCGTTGTCAAAATCCACCATTTTGAACGGCGCCAGGCACTGGTCATGATACATCCCCACGACAATATCTATATGCCCGGATATCGCCTTGTAAAAGATCACATCCGCCGGCATCGGCCCTTCTATGGCGCCATACACGTCTTTCGCTTCGCTTATCGCGGGAGCGATGATACGCCCCTCTTCGTCCCCGATCCTGCCGCCTTCTCCGCAATGGGGGTTCAAGGCGCATACGCCTATCCTGGCGTCTTCCCTGCCGCATATGATCTTCCGGTTTTTCGCGACCTGTACCAGCGTCCTTGTTATGAGGGCGGCGCTTAACTTCCCGGCCACATCCTTAAGCGGTATGTGCCTGGTAACCGGGACAACACACAGGTTTTTCCCCGCCATGACCATAGTGACCATCTCCGCGGAATAAAGATCCCGGAGATACTCAGTATGACCGATAAAACCCGGAAAGATACGCGCGATCCTCTCTTTACTCACAGGGGCGGTCACAAGAGCTTTAGGCGTCTCGTCCGAGGAGATCTCCATCGACCTGACGGCGGCATCAAGGCATTTCAAAGCCTTGGCAGCACCTTCATCCGTCGGCATGCCGGCGGCGACGGAACAAAGCGCCGGGCCCGGGTCCAGAACGTTCAGCCGCCCCTCATCGAGAACTATCCTTTCATCCCCATCCCCGATCATATGGACCGCGAGGTTACCGTTATACACCGTCCGCGAGGCGTTCTCGATAACACCGGCATCCCCCACAATAATGAAAATGGCAAGCCCTTCTATTCCCGGGCTTGCCATTGATCTCATTATCACTTCCGGGCCTATGCCGGAAGGATCCCCCATCGTTATAAAAACCTGGGGCCTATTTGTAGGAGATATAAGCATCTTTCCTTTTTACGTCGAGCCATTTCATCAGGGCTTCCTGGAACTTCTTGCGGAACAGCTGATCTTTCAGGAAATCACTCACTTCGTCGTACTCGAGAGGACGCGCTTTCTGAACATCCTCCACCAGGAAAACATGATACCCTATATCCGTTTCCACGATATCCGATTTTTGTCCCGGCTTCAAAGTGAATATCGCCTCGTCGATCTCTCTAAGCGTCTGTCCGCGGGCGATATAACCCATATCGCCGCCCGTTGCGGCATACGGCCCTTCCGAGATTTCCGTGGCCACCGTGATGAAATCCTCACCCTTCACCACCCTCGACATGACCGCTTCCATCCGTTTCAGGTCCGCGCCTTCCTCCGCGCCCTCGGTTTTTTTGATCAATATGCCCCGGACCTTGACCCTGTCGGGAGATACCAGTTTTTCCCGGTTGCTGTCATAAAGTTCCTTTATTTCCGCGGGCGTTACCACTATCTTGGACATTACCTCCTTATCCACGAGCTTCTGGGCAAGCATCTGTTCGCGTATCTCTTTTTCGAACTCGGTTAAATTCGTGCCCTTCTCGTTAAGCGCCTGGAGGAACATCTCCTCGTTCTCATAATACCCTTTTATCTTATCGATCCTGCTCTTGAGTTCCTGCTCATCCGCCTCTATCTTGCCCTTCTTCGCCAGGCTTATCGCCAGCTTGGTGTTTATCAACTGTTCCAGTATACCTTTGCGCGCCGCGTCCTGCCGCCGCATAAGTTCATCTCCCTTGAAATTGGCCTCATAACTCTGTTTGACAGGCGTAAAAGCCCTGTCAAATTCACGCTGAGTGATCACTTCGTCATTGACGACCACTATTACCTTGTCCACCATTTCCGCGTGCGCGGGAACACCGGCCGCCGCCAGAAGTAAATACGGAACAGCTCCAAATAGCAGGAATCCCGCCCAGCGTTTCAACATCTTGATCCTTCTCATCAAATCCTCCTCTTTAGTTAGCCCGCCTCTTGCGGAAAAAACACTGCGCCAGCGCCAAACAACAAAAACAAATTAAGCGCTTTGCGCGACTTCAATGCAAAGCGCGCTTAATTTACAAAAACAGGGGGACGTCCACTTGTTAACGTGAACCATCCCCGGATGACACACCCTTTGCCGCGCCCCCTTCCTCTTCTGACGCGGTTAACACTTTCTCATCTATCTTAATATCCGTCTTTTTCCTCAATTTGTCAAGCAACCCGTTAAAGATGGTACGTCTTTTTATGACCCTTAAACGGGAGCTTATATCGTCCCTGACCGTTTCCATCGGCCTCAGCTCAGGAAGCCTCCGGTCCGTGAGTTTTATAATATGATATCCCAGCTTCGTCTCGACAATACCGCTCACTTCACCGATGCCAAGCCGGCTGCAGGCATCCTCAAACTCGGGCATTAACTGCCCTTTGGGGAAATATCCTATGTTGCCCCCGTTTTGCGCGGTCGGATCTACGGATTTGGCCCTTGCCATGTCCTCAAAATCGGCCCCGTTCCGGATCTCCGCCAGTATCTTGCCGGCATCCTCGCGGGAAGGGACAAGTATGTGCGAAACACGCATTATCTCGGGGGTCATATAGTTCTGTTTATTTTCCTCGTAGAACCGGACGATATCATCTTCCGAAATAGTGAGAGTATCGTCGACTTCGTCCTTGAGCAACCTGGCTATTAATATTTTCTTTTTCGCTTCCTCGATCACTTTCTGGACGTCCTTATCCTTGAGCAATTTTTTATCGACAGCTTCCCGATAAAGCAGCGTATCGTTTATCAACTCCTCGAGATACTCCTTCTTTTTTTTTCTGATTATGTCGCGGTATCTTTCCGGAAGGTTATTTATCCTCTCGTTAAATCCTTCGACCGTTATCTTTGTCTTCCCGATGGTGGCAAGAACAGCTTCACCCTTCCCCGCTTTCCCGCATCCCGGAGAAACAAGGGCGATAAGAATAGCTAATAGTGTTATAAAGATATTCATAGTTAAACTAAATCAACAGACCGTGGACAATTGGAATATTTTCTTGAATATAATACCAGAATCACCCTCATGCTTCAAGGAATTTCGGCGACGGTCCGTTTCGTCGCTCGTCGCTTGTCTCTCGTCGCTCGTGCACCGCCTGGTTCGCGTTTGTTTGTTTTCTTGCATAAATACCGCTTTCCTGACCCCTTGTGGATACGGTAGGGGCACGGCGCGCCGTGCCCCTACATGTTTATTATGAACGGTTGCGCGCAAAGTGCCGTTATAACGAGCGGCGGGAGGGTTTGGAGTGAATTGCGATTTTTAGCCGGATCACGGGATTTTTTCGGGTACCCAAAACCGGACGAGGTTTTGGGCGCGAGGACTGTTTGAGCCCGCCAGAGGCGGGCGAGTTCCGCAGCGCCGGAAAAATCACGGGATCCGGCGTTAAGAAAATCGCTCTGAACGGAAAACCCTTCCGCCGCTCTTTTCGCGTCACTTATTATAGATTTGAGGAAAAGTTTTCTCCGGCGAAACGGCTGTCAAATTCGGACCCGTATGGTTGCACCCAGCCGTTATGGAAATCGAGCTCATCCATCTTTTTTATCACTCTCGCGTAGTCTTCCCCGCTTATCCCGTGCGAC
>JBDRFA010000171.1:0-2311 GCA_043819235.1 Candidatus Omnitrophota bacterium
CATTAACCCGCCCGCTATCCTCCCCAAAAAAAAGATCCATCCGTCTCCTTTTCCCCGCTATTCGATACCGCTGATCGTGCACCGACATCCGAAAGGGGACAGGCGCTATATCCCTTGGCATATCGCCGGGGGTGTTCGCTCTTGCTCCGTACCGGGAGGATCCACGCCGGGCGGAGGGGCCCGGGTAGGAGCAAGAGCGAACACCCCCGGCGATAATCGCGTTGAGGAAATCACCCCCGCAGGGAATACCAACGCCAAGCGTTCCCTCTCGTTACGTCAAAAAAACAGGGCCGGATCGAAACCCGGCCCTGAACCATCGAACCGTCCACAGGTTGAGAATTTGCGGCCTGGTTATCCAGGTGGGTGCCCTCCCGGCAGCTCCAAGGAACCGCCGAAGTTAAGCTCCCGATTTCATCATGTTGCCACAATTCTACTTGCCCGCGTAACGAACCCGACAGAAAACTCACAACACCTTTATTATAACACCGGGAATATGCCTCCGCAACGCAATTTTCCCACGCCGCCCTTCTCACCGTTAATATCCACGGCGCTCTTAACGGAACGTTACCTTCAGTTTCGCCGCAAGCGCATCCTTCACGCCCGCGTGTACCGCTTCGATCTCCTCTTCGGTAAGAGTGCGGGTATCCATTCCGTATTTTATGCTGTACGTGAGGCTTTTCCTGCCCGCGGGGATCCTGTCCCCTTCATAAACATCGATAAGGTCTATGTCCCGGATAATATCCTCGCCGGACGATAATATGACTTTGCGGATATCACCCGCGGCAAGCGTTCTATCGCAAAGGACCGATATGTCCCTTGATGAAAAAGGAAAACGCGGAACGGCGTGATAAACATTTTCCAGGACCGCGTCGGCAAGTATGCCGTCAAGCCCTGCCTGAGAGACATATACTCGCTGAGAGATATCATATCCTTTCAAGATCTCCGGACTGACCTCGCCGAGAAAACCCGCTTCTTTCCCGGACACCCTGATCCGGGCGTAATTTATGAATTCATCGGCTTTCGCCGGGACGAATTCCGGCGCCAATTTCAGCGTTTTGACCGTCGCTTCGATAAACCCTTTCACGTCATAAAGGCCCGCGTCCCTCCCGTGGTCCTGCCAGTTTTTCCTGAACGTGCCGGTCAGCCCGATACATAGAACCGGTATCTCCTGGAAGCCGGCTTTTCCCCGCTTACGTTCATGTTTGTAGATCTTCCCTATCTCAAAAAGCGCGAGATCGATGTTTTTCCTGTTTATGTTCCAGGAGATCGATCTCAGCATCCCGTCCACAAGCTGCGGCGTAAGGACTTTTTGTTCCTCCGATAACGGGTTTGACAGCCTGACCGGGCCGTTTACTATGGACGCGAACCTCTGTGCCGATGACTCGCTGATAAGGCTGTACGTCATGATCTCGTTGAGCCCCATCGACGGCAGCACCTGGTATATCTTCTCCATCACCTCACGGGACCGTTCTTTCCTCCTTATCTCGGGGACCAGCCGCCTGATCTCCGCCGGGATATTGTCATATCCGTATATCCTGGCAACCTCTTCGACAATGTCTATCTCCCGCCTTATATCCTCCCGGAAGGAAGGCACACGAACATTCAATGTATCTTTCCCGGTTTCCGCGACGTCCATCCCAAGCCTCCGCAATATCTTTTTCACCTTTTCAGGCGCAAGGGATATACCCAATATCCTGCCGGCTTTAGCGATACTGAACTCTATCGAGACCGTCTCCGGCACAAGAGACCCCTCATCCAGGTAAATTCCCGCTTTCCCGCCCGTTTCCCTGACGATAAGAGACGCGGCCCGCTCGGACGCGCGGGCTATCATCCCTTTATCCACTCCGCGCTCGAACCTGTAGCTGGAATCGCTCGAAAGCCCCAACGCCCGTGCCGTCCGCCTTACGGAGAGGGGGTCGAAATACGCGCTTTCCAGAAGTATATTTCTCGTATTCTCCGTGACCTCCGTATCTTTCCCGCCCATCACGCCGGCGATCGCTATAGGACGCTCCCCGTCGGCGATAACAAGCATGCCCGGCTTCAGTTCCCGTTCTATCCCGTCGATCGTCACTATCTTCTCGCCCGCCGCCGCTTCCCTGACTATGACCTTTCCGCCTTTTATCTTATCCAGGTCGAAGGCATGCATCGGCTGGCCCGTTTCCATAAGACAATAATTCGTTATATCCGCCACATTGTTCACCGGCCGCATCCCCATGGCGAGGACCCTTTCCCTTATCGATCCGGCCGATCCTTTCACCCGGACGCCTGTGATGACCCTTGCCGTATACCGGGGGCATAGCTCCTTATTTTT
>JBDRFA010000172.1:0-4877 GCA_043819235.1 Candidatus Omnitrophota bacterium
CCGACCGTGAAACCCTCGCCTGCCATGAGGCCTGCGACATGTTCTAATATCTCTCTGCTTGAAATACCCTTATACCGGGGATCGGTATCGGGATACCACGTACCTATATCTCCCTTCCCGAGAGCCCCAAGCACCGCGTCACAGACAGCATGAATAAGCACATCACCGTCAGAATGCCCTTCCGGGCCCATATCAAAAGGGATATCCACCCCGCCCAGGATCATACGGCGGCCCCTGACCAACCTGTGTATATCATACCCCATGCCTATTTTCATAAGATCCTAGTAACCTTATTGTATGGTATCGCTCTCAGGAACATTATTCTGATGGCTCTGGTGCTCCTGTTGATGCTCCTGCTGGTGCTCCTGCTGGTGCTCCTCCTGCTGCTGGCCGCTCTGCTGGCGATCCGGCCTTTGCTGGCCGCCCTGCTGGCGATCCGGCCTTTGCTGGCCGCCCTGCTGGCGATCCGGCCTTTGCTGGCCGCTCTGCTGGCGATCCGGCCTTTGCTGACCGCCTTGCTGGCGATCCGGCCTTTGCTGGTTTTGCCTTTTGTTTTCAGGGCTTTCCAAAAGATTCGCGAAGATCATCCTTCCCGCCGATGTCTGCAACACACTGGAGATCGAAACATTCACGTTCCTTCCTATCATCCTTCTCGCGTTATCCACTATTATCATGGTACCGTCATCCATAAAAGCGATACCCTGGTTCTTTTCCTTGCCTTCTTTTTTTATGTTCACTACCATATTCTCCCCGGGGAACACCACCGGACGCAGGGCATTGGCAAGCTCGTTTATATTCAACACTTTCAGGTCCTCAAGCTTCGCGATCTTGTTAAGATTATAATCGTTGGTCATTATGTCGCAATCCAGGATCTTTGCCAGGCGTACAAGTTTCGCGTCAACTTCCTTGATCCCCGCCAGTTCTTCCTCGTGTATTACGACATCCACACCCGGGATCGCTTTGATCCTGTCCAGCATATCCAGCCCGCGGCGCCCCCTGTTCCGTTTAGAATCATCGGCGCTGTCCGCGACCTGCTGCAGTTCCCGAAGGACGAAACGCGGTATGACAAGTTTGCCTTCCAGAAAACCCGCCTCGCATATCCCGGCTATCCTTCCGTCGATTATCACGCTGGTATCCAGGAGGAACAGCTGATCACGCTGGTCCTCACGCGAGAACCGAACATACGGTATCACGAGGTTGAACTCGTCCTTTCCCTTTATCGCCAGGACCATGCCGAGATAACAGAAAATAAGCGTGAAACCTATCTGAAAAGCCGAATAATACGCCTCTTCCAGCGGGATGAGTTTAACTATCAACGTCACCATCCATGCCATAAAAAACCCGAAAATAAGCCCGAAAGCCGCGGCTGAAAGATTTCGCAAAGACACGCTCCGCATCTTCGCCTCGATCATCATCAGGAAAAGTCCGGCTGCCAGACCGATACCTGCCCCGTTTAGCGCCGCCCCCTGCGGCAGCCATGATATCATCAACCAGAAATAATACCCGCACACCATGCTCAACACCAGAAAAAACACCCTCACAAATTTGATAGTCATGCTTTTACACTCCCTTTCTCTTTTTGCCGCAAATTAAAAATAAGTCAGCCCGCCTTCGTCGGGAACCCCCGCAGGGTCAAACTTTCAGGGTCAAGTAGCAAGGGTCAAGTTATTTTTATATTATATCTTCGGATACAATTATCCCTATCGTATCCGCCTCGCTACTTACCCCTCAATTTCTGCCTTGACCCTTGCCCCTCGCCCCTTGCCCCTTGCCCCTGTTTATTGCCCCCGGACCGGCTGTACCTCCGCGCCCCTCTTCTTCTCTACGACCTTATCCTTTTTGCCCGACGGTTTGTGCAGGAGTTTCCAGGGGTTCTCTTTTATGTCGCTTGTAAAGCCTTCGATATTGTCGTAAACTGTCTCCTCGACCAGAAGCTTGCCTATCGTCCCCTGGCCGTTCTTTAACCTTTCAGCTACAGCCGCAAGGTCATCATACAGGCTGTCATCCGTGACCATTTTCCCGAGCGTACCTTCGCCCTTTCTTATGCCGCCGAGAATGGCCTTAAGATCCTCCGCGAGTTCTTTCATGCTTTCCATCTGATATCCGATATTAACGGGGTTTATACCCGTGATCCGATCCCCCGTTTTAAGAAAAGTGCCCGCGCTGCCGGGTGTTATCTCGAGGTACTGTTCTCCCAGCAGCCCCAGCGTGTTTATCCTGACTTTAGCGTCTGTTTCTATCCTCACACCGGCATTAATTTTAATATACAGGTCAACACGCGTCCTGGCCGATTCCTCGTCGTAGAATATTTTTGTATCCAGCACCTCCCCCACATGCACGCCCGCCAGCCTGACGGGAGAATCCTTTGTTATCCCGTTCACATAATCGAACAGGGCATGTATCTCATATCCCTTCGTTAGAAAAGTGATATCGGATATGGAAAACACAATGAAGAACATCAAAAAGATACCCATCCCGATAAAGAGCCCGACCTTCGCTTCGACTTTTTCATCTCTAAACATGGATTCCGCTCCTTGCTTTTTTATGTAACAGATCCCTTCCCCGGCTTCCCGTCAATGGGTGATCGGGCCTTCGGAATTTCCGTTTATGAACTGCTGGACAACAGGGTTCTTCGAATTTTTTATCTCATCAGGCGTCCCGATCTCTATAATGTGCCTGTCATACAACATAGCTATCCTGTCCGCTATCTTATATGCGCTTTTCATATCATGCGTTACCGTCACGGAAGTAGTTTTAAGGCTGCCATGCAGCCTCCTGATAAGTTTGTTTATTATATCCCCCATTACAGGATCGACACCCGTCGTCGGCTCGTCAAACAGTATTATCTTCGGGGACATGCTTATCGCCCTGGCCAGGCCCACCCTTTTTTTCATACCGCCGGAAAGCTCCGCCGGCTTTGAATACTTTATGCCATGGAGCCCTACCATCTTAAGGCATTCATCGACCCTGTCTTTTATTTCCTTATATGACAGGCCCGTATATTCAAAAAGCCTGAAACCCACGTTCTCCAAGACATCCAGCGAATCGAACAACGCGGACTCCTGAAAAAGCATACCGAAATTCATCCGTACCTCGTTAAGTTCCTTGGCGCTGACATTTGTTATGTCCAGCCCGTCTATCCGGACCTCCCCGGAATCTGGGCGCATCAACCCAATGATATGTTTCAAAAGCACGCTTTTCCCGCATCCCGACTGGCCTATGATGACCATGGACTCCCCTGTATTTATGGTCAAGTCGAGTTTCTGCAGGACCGCCTGCCCCTTAAAAGATTTACACAGCTCTTTGATCTCTATCATATATAACCTTTAGAACTTAGATCCCTCGACTCCGCCCCTTCGGGGCTTCGCTCGGGATGACACAGAATTGTCATCCCGAGCGAGAGACCCCGAGCGAAGCCGAGGGGGACCGAGTCGAGGGATCTAACGTATTGTATTTCCTCTGCCCCTTTTAACTTTTCAACCTTTTAACCTTTCAACCTTTACACCTCTTCACATTCTCCTTCGCCATAACAAGCAAAAGGAAATTCCTACCGTATCAAGTTAGCCCCCCTTCAGCTAACTTCTTACTTCATTATTATAAAATAAAACAGCGCCGTAAAAAAACAGTCGGCGGCGATGATCAATATGAAGCTTCTTACGACGCTGGCGGTCGTCCCCCTGCCTACGCCTTCAGCCCCGCCCGCCGAGTTCAACCCCTCGAAACACGCGATAACGCATATGATGATCGCGAAAGAAAAGCTCTTAATAAGGCCCGTTGCGACATCCTTTATCGCGAGCGGGTCGAACGTCATCTTTATGTACATGGCATGGCTTATGTTCAGTTTCCCCACGCCTATCAGATACCCCCCAACCATGCCGAAAAAATCCGAACAGATCGTCAATAGCGGCAGCATGACGATAAGCGCGACAAAACGCGGCACCACAAGGTACTGTATCGGGTTAGCGGACATGGTCTCCAGGGCCTCTATCTGCTCGGTAACCTTCATAGTCCCGAGTTCCGCCGTCATCGCCGCGCCGCAGCGCCCGGCTACTATCAAAGCGGTCAGTACCGGGCCCAGTTCCCTGGTAAGGGAAAGAGCTACGAGCGACGCTATATACATCTCGGCCGACATCTTCTGCATCTGGTAGGCGCCCTGAAGGGCCATGACCATACCGGTGAATACGCTTATCAGTAACACTATCGGGAAACTGCTGACCCCGATCTTGTTCATCTGTTCAAGTATCTGCCGTTTCCGTACCGGCGGAATGAACATCCAGAAAATGGTCTGCGAAAACAGTATACCGAGCCCGCCCATATACGTAAAGAACCTTAAAACGCGGCCCTGCGCGTAAGCGCCCATCCTCCTGACCTGCCTGATCAACGATCTTATCTTCATAAAATTCTCAAAAATGTACCTTATGTTCCAGTCCGAAAAAATCCTTTTCTTCGTCGATTTCAAGTTTTAAGCTGTTCGCGGGATCGAGCTTATATTTAAAGCCCACCTCTTTCTGCGCCGGAAGTTCCGTTCCGAGGATACCGCCCCGGGAATACGCGTCCTCCATAGCGGTACTTACGGTAACCCTGTCCTTCTTCGCTTCGACCGTGCGGCGCCCTTCCTCTTTCAGTATCTGCCAGTCCTCCCAGACAGCCACCTTATTGTCGGTTTCAAAAGTTATACCGTTAAACGCCATATTCTCACGCAGCTTACTGAGATCCAGCTCACCGCCGACTTTGATCTGGCCGCCTTCGGTTATTATCCTGGCGTCTTCCACGCGCACTACGGGCAGCTCTCCTTCCAGTGTCGCGAACATCGAACGGAATTCCATGGCCCCCAGCGCACCTTCACCGACATAGACCCTCCCTTTCACCGAAGCGGT
>JBDRFA010000173.1:0-5667 GCA_043819235.1 Candidatus Omnitrophota bacterium
GAGCAAAGGCGAGGGGAGCGAGAGGTGTCAACTCTTTGTCATCCCGCTGTGTCCCGAGCAAAGGCGAGGGGAGCGAGAGGTGTCAACTCTTTGTCATCCCGCTGTGTCCCGAGCAAAGGCGAGGGGAGCGAGAGGTGTCAACTCTTTGTCATCCCGAGCGAGGGAACGAAGTGACCGAGTCGAGGGATCTAAGTTCATATAGTAGGAATTTCCTTGACCCACCTGTCCCGAGCGAAGTCGAGGGATGACCCTTGCTACTTGACCCTGCAAGGAAGCTCCCGCCGGAGGCGGGCTAAGTTCTCTTTGCCACTGATACTTCCATCTGACTTAAGATAGTTATATATAATCGCTTGCGGATACCAAGGGTTTTACATATAATACACAATGATACAAAGTGTGTTCAGTTGCGCGTTAATTTATCCAGGTCGTGACAGTATACCGTATACTGAAGGAGCAGGTGGAATATGGCAAAAGAACAGGTAGAGGTGCCCGAAACGGCGGATAGCAGGAGGCAAGGAATCGTTGAATGCCTGAAAAACGATTTCATCCATAACAGAAGATATTCCCTGGCTAAAGATATCTATACGGCGACCGATTATGACAACTACCAGTCTATGGCGCTTACGATACGGGACCGGCTTATCGAAAAATGGATAATAACGCAGCAGCGGTACCATGATGAGAACTGTAAGAGGGTATATTACCTTTCGCTTGAATTCCTTACCGGACGTTTTCTTGAGAACAATCTCCAGAACCTGGGCCTTCTGGAAGAAGGCAGGCAGGCCATGCAGGAGCTGGGTTTTAACCTGGAGGATTTTTATGAACAGGAGATCGACCCGGGGCTCGGGAACGGCGGCCTGGGCCGCCTTGCCGCGTGTTTCCTTGATTCCATGGCCACGCTGGGTATACCCGCCACCGGATACGGCATAAGGTATGATTACGGTATATTCAACCAGAAGATAGTGAACGGCGAGCAGGTGGAACTTCCCGACGAATGGCTGCGTCTCGGCAATCCCTGGGAATTCGAAAGGCCGGAAACCACGTTCAGGGTGCGTTTTTACGGTAAGACCGTTAACCGGAGGGACAGGAACGGCCAGTTCGCGGTGGACTTGGTGGACACGCATGATGTGCTCGCGATGCCTTATGATACGCCTATACCCGGGTACAGGAACGGCGTGGTGAACAACCTGAGACTGTGGTCCGCCAAAAGCACGGAAGATTTCGACCTCGAGTATTTTAACGACGGCGACTACATAAAAGCGTGCCAGCAGAAGATACTTTCCGAGAACATCTCACGTGTGTTATACCCGAGCGATAGCGTGTATAAAGGCCTGGAACTCCGGCTCAAACAGGAATACTTTTTCACGTCCGCCTCCGTTCAGGATATCATCCGCAGGTTCAAGATGCATAACGACGATTTCAGGGCTTTTCCCGATAAAGTGGCCATGCAGCTTAACGATACGCACCCGGCGATCGCTATCGTAGAGGTCATGAGGATATTGATAGACGAGGAGGGGCTCGACTGGAATACCGCGTGGGATATCACGATAAGGACGTTCGCTTACACGAACCATACTATTCTGCCGGAAGCGCTGGAAGGGTGGCCTATCGGGCTTTTCGGCGAACTTCTGCCCAGGCATCTTGAGCTGATATTCGAGATCAATATGCGTTTTCTAAAGGAGGTCGGCATTCACTATCCCAACGACCATGAAAGACTGCGCAGGATGTCCATCATCGAGGAAAGCGCCGGAAAAAAAATAAGGATGAGCCACCTGTGCATCGTGGGCAGCCATTCCGTTAACGGGGTTTCGCGCCTGCATACAGAACTCCTGAAGACCAGTCTTTTTAAGGATTTTTATGAATTTTTCCCGAATAAGTTCAATTCCAAGACGAACGGTATAACGCAGAGGAGATGGCTCAAGAAATCGAACCCGCGTTTGTCGGAGCTTATCTCGGGGACTATAGGGGACAGGTGGGTGCGCGACCTTACGGACCTTAAGAAACTTATTCCCTTCGCGGAAGACAGCGCGTTCCGGGAAAAGTGGAGGGAAGTGAAAAGGGAGAATAAGGTACAGTTCGCCGGATATGTGAAAAGAAAAATGGGGATCGTGGTCGACCCGGGATCTATTTTTGATGTCCAGGTGAAGAGGATCCACGAATATAAGAGGCAGGCCATGTTCGCTTTATATCTCATAGCCCAGTACCTGAACATAAAGAACAACCCCGGCAAGGACATCCCTCCCCGGACGGCGTTCGTCGCGGGAAAAGCCGCTCCCGGTTATTACATGGCCAAGCTGATAATAAAGTTCATCAACAGTATCGCCGACGTCATAAACAAGGACCCCGACATGAAGGATAAGCTTAAGGTGATCTTCCTGGAGAACTACAGGGTCTCACTGGCCGAGAGGATATTTCCCGCGAGCGATCTTTCCGAGCAGATCTCAATGGCCGGGAAAGAAGCTTCGGGCACGGGGAATATGAAGTTCATGCTGAACGGCGCGCTTACGATCGGTACATGGGACGGCGCGAACATCGAGATAGCGGAAGAAGTGGGGCTGGACAATATCTTCATATTCGGGCTGAAGACCGACGGGATCGCCGAACTGTACGCCAGGGGATATAATCCCGGGGAATATCTGCGGCGAAGCCCCCTGCTTGAAGAGGTATTAAGCCTTATAGAAGGGGATTTTTTCTCGCAGTTCGATCCCCAGGTGTTCAAACCCCTTGTCGATTCCCTGATATGGAACGACCAGTACCTGATCTTCCCCGATTTTGAGGATTACGTCCAGACGCAGCAAAAGGTTTCGGAATTGTACAAGAACCGGGAGGAATGGACGAAGAAGTCCATATTCAATACGGCCAGTTCCGGAAAGTTCTCGAGCGACCGGACGATAGCGGAATACGCCGGGGATATCTGGGGCGTGGAATATACGATGTGAGGGCGGCAAAAATGAAAAACTGCAAAGGGATAAAGGTCTTCGGGTCAGCGATCATGGTTTACGGCATATATAACCTGGCCGGCCTGGGAGATTACTGGCAGTTCTCGGTAATGTTCCGGCCGCTGCTCTCTTTTGCCGTGATCCCGTTGTATATATTTTCTATCCTTTACGGTATCTGCGGAGTGTATTGCGGCCTGAGAATATTGAGGCTGGAGGATTGGGCCAGGCGTTTAATGGTTGGCTTAACTTCTGTCAGCGTGGTTATCGGGCTCTGCTTTAACAGGCTGGTTATGGTGAATTTCGAAAAGCTTCTTCTTTCGGGCCAGTTGATCATCCCGCCTGATGAGACCGGCGCCGTATATACGGTCACGGTCATCTTCATAGGCCTTGTCACCATGTTCGAACTGTCCCTCATTTATTATTTCACCCGTCCGGGAGTTGTCGCGAAGTTCAGAGTGAAAGCGTGATCTGCGATCCGCGATCCGTGATCTGTGGTCCGTTTGATTTTACCGCTTCTTTACACTATAATGGCGAAACTATGAAAAAATATGTATTGAATGAACCGTCCGGCGAGATAAGGACGCATATAGATTTCAAGGGGGACCTCAACGAGCAGCAATATGAAGTCGTGACTTCAGCCGACGGGCCGTGCCTCGTCCTGGCCGGGGCCGGCAGCGGAAAGACCCGTACGCTTATCTACCGGCTTGCGTATCTCCTGGAGAAAGGCGTCCCGCCGCACAATATACTGCTTATGACGTTCACCAATAAAGCCGCGCGCGAGATGCGGGAGCGGACGGAGAGGCTTCTGGGATACGAGCCCAGAGGCCTCTGGAGCGGGACGTTCCATCATATAGGCAACAGGACACTGCGCATGTACGCGGCCGAAGCCGGGTACATGCGGGATTTCAGCATACTTGACGAACAGGATTCCCGTGATCTCATCAAAATATGCGTCAAGGATATCCGGAAAAAGGACAAGGAAGAAAAATTCCCTAAAGCGTCGGTCCTGCAGGCGATAATAAGCCTTTCGTCCAATACGAAGAACGGTATCGGAGATATCCTGGATGAGAGATATCCTTATTTTCTCAAGTTCGCCGGGGACATAGAGAAAATAAAAGATCGATATCGCAAGAGAAAGACCGGATCCGGGAACATGGACTATGATGACCTTTTGTGCAAATGGAAATGGCTGCTTGAGAACGTCCCGGAGGTAAGGGAAAGATTTACCGGACAGTTCCGGTACGTAATGGTGGACGAATACCAGGACACGAACTATATCCAGGCGGACATAATAAACATTCTATGTGAGCGTCATCGTAACATCCTTGTGGTAGGGGACGACGCGCAGTCCATCTATTCTTTCCGGGGCGCGCGGGTAGAGAACATCCTCAAGTTCCCCGAAAGGTTCACCGGCGCGCGGATATTCAAGCTGGAAACGAATTACCGCTCTACGCCCGAAGTGCTTAAACTCGCGAACGATTCGCTGTCGAACAACCTCAACCAGTTCGAAAAGACGCTTAAAGCCGTCAACCCGCCTGAAGAGATGCCCGCGCTGGTGAAGGTCCGGGACCCGTATTCACAGGCCCGGTTCGTGGTGCAGAGGGTCAAAGAGATGAGGGGCGAAGGTATCGGCATAAAGGATATGGCGGTCCTCTTCAGGGCGCATTACCAGTCGGCGGAACTCGAAATGGAACTTGTCAAACAGGGCATACCTTATCTGGTGCGGGGAGGCATACGGTTTTTCGAACAGGCGCATATAAAGGACATAGTCGCGTATTTGAAGGTACTAACTAACCCGGCGGACGAGGTCGCGTGGGTAAGGGCCCTGACACTGTGCCCGGGGATAGGCCCGGGATACGCGGCGAAGATATATGACGCGTTCCGTAAAAAGTGCCTTGGTTTGGGAGAGTTCCTGGCGGGCGGTGTTTCGGGAGTCGTGTCGCAGAAAGCCCGGCAGGGGTTCGTCCGGTTCCGGGGCATCATGGAAGCGATACTGGAGGAGGGCGGACGCCTGGCGCCGCCCGAAATGATATCCCGCGTCCTTGATTCCGGCTATGAAACGCATGTATGCGCCGCTTTTGACAACGCGAAGGACCGGCTCGACGATATCCATGAACTTATTAATTTTTCGCACGGATATGAAAGCGTGTCCGATTTTCTCAGCGACATAACCCTGAGAGAAGGTTTTAAAGGAGAAAATGCCGCCGGCGCGGATGCGGATGAGGAATATCTTGTGCTTTCGACGATACACCAGGCAAAGGGGCTTGAATGGGACGTCGTCATGGTGATCGGACTTTGCGAAGGACAGTTCCCGCATTCAAAGTCCGGTGAAGGGACGCAAGAAAGGGAAGAGGAGAGGCGCCTGTTCTACGTCGCGGCGACGAGGGCCAGGAAATACCTTTATCTCGTGTATCCCGCGTCGCGGTATGATTATCAGCAGGGCATGGTGGTATCGCATCCGAGCGTCTTTATCGAGGAACTGGATCCGGGCGATTATGAAATATGGGAAGTGGATTCCTTTTCCGGCCCCGGCACCGCGCGCCGGGAGTATCCCGACGAGGACAAAGACCCCGACTATGACGATTGCGACGAGATAGAATTGTGATGGCGTATAGTGCGAGGTAAGCGACCTGCCAGGGGGGTGGTGGCGACGCACCAACCCCGGGCCCCACGCCCCGGGTGGGGGCGCCCAGTTAAGAGCAAAACCAACACCCCCCAGGCCGACAAG
>JBDRFA010000174.1:0-6027 GCA_043819235.1 Candidatus Omnitrophota bacterium
AAGGACGGGAACCTTCTTACCCAGGAAACATTGGATTACGCGGCAACGGGCGCTTACGGGCAGATAGTGTTCACGGAAAGGGACGCAAGCGGGCTTGTGCGTAAATACGCCTTCCGCACGCAACCCGGGGAAACGCTCGAGTATTATATAACGGAAAGGGAAAAGTGCGAAAGGGGCCTTGATGAGTGCGTAGACAATCTTATGCAGAAGGGCATCGCGCCCATATCGGAAGGTTCTTACAGGCTCGTCGAGGGCCAGGATAAGAACGGGGACCCGAAGACGTATTGGGATATGGTCACTTACCGGAATTTCGAGACCGACGAACAAACGATCGATCCCACGGAATACACGTATGGGATAAAACTGCCCGACGGCAGAGAGGCGGTAAAAGTCGCGTATCGCGGTATTTCCAGCGACGAGATGTCGAACAGGGAAGTTAAAGGCGAGTATTATATGCTCGCGAGGGGCAGGGAAATACTCTGGGAAACTTCGCGTGCGGACCATATCCTGCCGGAAGAGGAGGCTGTGATACGGGCCGCGGAAGAAGCGGCCGGGAGGCGCGGAGTGGCGGCGCCGCTTCTTCCGATGGCAGCGCTTCCCGGGGCCTATTCGGGGTCCGTACAGGAAAAAGAGGCCATTGCGGACGGCAAAAAGAAAGTCGCCACGGGTTACAGTGACGGCAAGTTCTTGTACGCGCAGGTCGATGACGTGCGGGCTAAGGATTTTGTCAGGGTAACGGACAAAAGGTTCATAGAAGGCAAGGTCAGGGTGACCCGGATAACCGAGAAGGTCCTCGACGCGAACGGCGAATTCCTTTTCATGGCTGTGTGGAACTGGAGGTTCAACATCAGTACGCGCGAGATGGAGCTGAAGAATATAGAAACATATGCATATGATAAGGATCCCAAAAAGGACGAATTTACCAAGAGCCTGACAGAGTTTGACGCGCGAGGGAAAGGATCCGAAGCGGAAAGGTCCCGTTTCAGGGACCGGAAACAGTTCATTTTCCTGGGGACGGAGACGATCAGAGTCCCCGCGGCTAAAGCCGAATGGGTATATGACCATACTACGGGGGCCATGGCGAAAGTGCCTTATACGGTGTCATCGATAAAGGTGGACTTTGACGATCCCGCCACATTACGCGGGTATAACAAGGTTGATGAAACACGGGAGTATGATAACGGTATAACGGTCGTTAAAAAGAGCCGGCGCACGCAGTTCGGCAGTACGACAGAGAGTACGGCGGCCTTAACATATACTGACGCGGTCAGCGGAGAAAAAAAGACCATAGGATCAGAGAGAGAAGTAGTGTCCCCTCTGGAACGGGCGCCGAAAAGAAAAGAGTACGCTCAGATAGCGGAAACCGTCAGGACGGAAGTGATCGGGCAATACCCGGACGGTGCCGGAAAGTCCGTGAAAGGATATGATGCCGGAGGCAGACTCATCGGGACATATGAGTATGATGAAAACGGCGGGCTCGTAAAGATATCAAGACCTGATGAGTCGTACAGGTCATTTGTGTATTATCCCGGGACCGCCCAGGCCCGGGTTATGAAAGAATATAGCGCGGGCAATAAGGAGCTTACCGCATACGAGTACAATGACAAGGGAACGCTTCTAAAAGAAACGTCTGACGGCACCGTATATACTTTTCATGAGGAAAACGGGAGGATATATACGGTTGAAGACAGCGAAGGGCGTAAATGGGAATTTTCGAAGGATAAGGAAGTTCACCGTAAGGGAGACAGGCTGAACGTATGCGGGTACCTCATTAAAAGAAACGGTGAAGGAAATATAATTGCTAACATAGATCTTGAAAAATGGACGGCGGAGGTATATTTCGGCGAAGGCATGCAGTCGGGTGCCGGGAGCAGGACGTTCACCCTTCCGCGTTTCCCGCAATGGCGGCATGACGTGAAGCATGTCCCCGAAGTGGAAAGATCCTCGAGCGTCCAGTACAGCATTACGGATGTTGCCGGGAAACTGTGGTATCTGGATTCGAAGGAATACGACCCCGAACAAAATACCGAAGTGCACGATATACTGGTCTACCATGAGACGGTCAACGAGATGGAGGAAGTGCAGTATATCATACGGCAGGACAGGATAGACACGGCCGCGGAAAGCGACCGCCAGGCGGTTATCGACGAAGAGAAACTCCGGCCGTACAGGAATAAGGTCTCCCTTTTGACGCGATACTGGGACCCGGCGGAAGCGGACCAGTATATGAGCCTCGTAGAAGTGTTCCCCAAACGGGATTACGCGATCATCCACAAATACGACAGGAACAAACTGCGGGCGGCGGCTTACGCTCTGGAACCGGTCAGGGATTTCAAGGTGCTGCCCGTTGAAAGCGGTGTCGTAAAAATGAAATTCACTCAGGACATGGTCGAGCGCCTTATCACCGAGGCGAAAAAATACGAGCCGTACGCGGAGATCGAAAACCTCCTTGCCGCGGGAGAGAGGATAAACGCGGCCCTGGTAATATATGATTCGGAACGGCAGCAGAGATGGGTCGTGGATATTACGACGCTAAAACCCGCGTTACTGGCGGAATTGAAGGGGTTGAAGACTACGAAGGACAAACTCGAACGTCTTGCCCGGGAAAACATAGTGGTACAGCTTTTTAGGACGTATCTTCCCCGGGAGTCCGAATTCGAGGACGAACAGTGGCAGGCGGTTTTGAGGACGATAATTACGCCCGGAGCGGGCAAGGGTAAAGAAGTTGAGAGAGTGGTCGTGGAACGCGTGACCGCCGCGCAGGAACTGCTCCGCAGGAAGAACCATCAGCTTCCGGAAGGATGGTTCCTGACTGTGCCTCTTGAGGCGGCGGCAGGGCGGTACAGGGCGAAAGCGGTATATGTCGGCCGGCCTGTTCCTAAACTGGAAGGCGTCGCCGGGCAGAGGCATGTTGTGGAATTCTACAGGCTGCCCGCGGATACGGTTACCATAGATCCCGTAACCGGCAGGATACTGAGTGAGGACGCGGATATCATCGCGAAGTTCGGCGTTATGATAGCCCCTGAGCCCGGCGTGACGGCTCCTCCGAAGGATTTTTACACCGAGAAGTTCATATACGACGTGACGGGAGGTATTAACAACGTACTGTACCTTTCCGTGCCGGGTACGCTGGGCGACAGCATGAAGGAGAAAAACCCGGAATACGCCAGGGGCAGGATATTCTACCAGCGCAAATGGCAAAGCCGGAACGCGGGAGGAGCCGATCCGAGAGAAGGTCCGGGGGGATTGCCGGTGTCCGAACTTCTCGTAAAGCGCGAGCCCGGCCAGTCCACGGAAGACGCGCTGGACGGCGCGTTCAAGGGAGCGGTATCGTCGACGCATAATATAGATTTTCAGAAACGCCCCCTTAGCGAAATAGCTGACGTTGTACACATTTATTATTACGGTTATCTGACCGAAGACAGGACGACGCTTTACCAGTTCCAGGTCCCCGTGAAGGACGGGAAGACAGGCAGGACGATATTCGCGTGTCCCGTAAACCCGGATAATACTATCGATTCGACACGCGGCATCAAACTCGAGTACCATCCGTCCGGGCAGGAAGGCGACCTGAGGCTTGAGGAAGATATATTCCATCTCGCGAATTTCAGGGAAATTTCAGCTTTAGAGGGCCTTGTGCCCGATGAGTTGGACCCGGGTGCCGGGTCCGCCAAAGGTATTTCGTTATCTGCCGCTCCCCGGCTTAAATGGGTAAAAACGCCGATTACTTCATTCCGGGACCTGAAGATGACATTCAGGCGGAAAGGTGATAAACGGCTGACTTTCAGCCCTCAAGACGTGGGGACGGTTTTAGTAAGATATTTCGCGCCGGACGGTAATTACGGCACGCCCGCGGATTTAGAAAAAGGTGACCCGTATAAAGTGCCTTACGCTTTTGAGATCGGGACCAGCGCCGCGGCTAAAACCCTGGTCATGGACGCGCTTCGCACGCTCAACAGGGGGAGAAAAGAACCGGACGTTATGTTCAACCCCGACGCCTCGGATGACGTCCTTAACGGTATCTACACCGTCGCGAGGATGAACGGCATCACCGGCAGCGGCGACCTCGCCGTGTTCCTCGAGAACGCCGTGAAAATGAGGAATATTTTCGAGAAACTGACGGGCCCGATAATTACGACCCCCGAAAATATAGGCGCGATACTGCACTGGGCCATGCAGATGACCCTGGAAAAGTCACCCGAGACCGGGAAACCGCTGCTTTCCGCTCCCGCGGATTTCGGAGAGTTCGAATCGAATTTCATCGAACTCGGCAATGCCGCGCTGAAATCGTTCGGCGAAACGGAGAACGCGGAAGGATTAAAGAGCGCTGATTACATGGATTTCGCCACCGAAAGCGGTTCCCGGATCATCAGCACGATCACGTACTGGGCCGGCAACAGGAACAAAAAATACGATTTCGGGACTTTTATGAGTTGTTTCAACGCCATGGCGCGGAATCGGCGGGAAATAGGTATTTATCTGCGGGCCGGTGTTGACGGCGCAGGGAAAGAGGGCGCCGTTGTCAGCGGCGATGAGGCCGGTGAAAAAATCGAAGCATACCGTAAAGCCATAGAAGAAGGGAAGAGTGATGCGGCGTATGACAGGCTGTCCGATCCGCTGAAGTTTGCCGAGTATGTCGATGCGGTATCAATGTTCGCCAATTACGAGGCGTATACTTCAGGCGGGTTGGAAGGCAGCCGTGCCGCGTATCTAATGAAGTGGGCGAGAGCGACGGCAGGGGTCGGCCGTGAAGCCACGCAAAGGGCGATGGACACGGAGTTGGAAGAGGCGAGGGCCGCTCAGATCAGAAGCGCGTATGAAAGGTTCGCCGCCGGCATACTGGGCCTGGCATTCGTGATAGCGGCTGCGGTATACGGAAAAAAGATATTCCGTCGGTGGAAGTCCCGCCGTGATAAAAGCGGCGCTGGTCCGGCCGCGGGGCCGGCAGGCCCTTCGGGGCCGTCTTCGGGCGGCGGCACAGGTGCTCCCGGCGCGGAAGCGCCGCCGGCCGCCGGACTTTTTTCTGCCGGTACCGGCAGCGCGATGAGCCTCGTAAGGAATATCGTGCCGGTACTTCTTGTATTCATGTTGTTGGCGTCCCGGGCGTGGGCGGGGACGGGAATTATAGACAGTGTGGCGGTTTCCTGGGCGGGACTTTTCGATCTCTTGGGGAGACTTTCCGTCAGCAACTTTCTGATCGCCGCTCCGGCATCTGGGGGCTGGCTGTTCTTCTATCTGGGTTCCGCGTATTTGATCGCGCGTCAGGTCATGGTCATAGCAGGGCGGGCATGGGCCTATGCGCGGGGACCGCTTCCGAAAACAGCCACGAAGACGGGCGTTATCACGAAAGAAGGTTTTAAAGATACGGATATCGAGAATGATATGGGAGAAGTTATCGGGCAGATGAAAGATTCCATGTGGGACGTTTACCGGGCTATCGAACCTTTCCGGGTAAAAGTCGACGGTAAAAAAATCACCCCCGGTTACCGCCTTGAGTTGTTGGCGGGATTATCTTTCATCGCGGGGGCGGGTCTTTTATCCGCGAATTTCATAAGCGCGGTCAATGGCCTGACAATGGGATTCGGGGCGGGGATGTGGATAACGGGGTCGGTCTTTCTGGCATTATCGCTTTTATACGGGTACAAATTTCTGGGAGATATGGCCCGGATCATGGGTTTTCCGTTGCGGAAGATCCATCGCCGGCACGCGCTTACCGTCATGGAAGAGGAACTTAAGAACCTGAGGACATATTACAATACGCTCATCAATGCGGGCGGTTATGGTTTTACTGCGGATGAGTGGAAAACGATACTGAAGTTCCCGGTCCAGATGCCTTTCGGCGGTCCGGATGACGCCATCGAAACAGGCACCCAGACGGTATATTTCATGGACTATCTGGACTATTTCGAGAAATGGGTCAAGTTCCTCTCGGACAATGATAGTTATATCCTGTATGCGCGGCTTTCTTATCCGGCGAGCCAGCACCGGGGTAATGTCATGCCCAGTTTTTATGTGAGAGGGCGCGAA
>JBDRFA010000175.1:0-10085 GCA_043819235.1 Candidatus Omnitrophota bacterium
CCGCGGGAAACCCGAGTTCCCCGGCCTTTTTCGCAAGAGAGTCAAATTCTTCGGGCGTATAATATTTTTTCACCGGCCAGTGCTTCGGGGAAGGTGAAAGGTACTGGCCTATATAAACGATATCCACACCCGCGTTTTTCAAATCTTCGAGCGTTTTAACGATCTCCTCATCCGACTCTCCGAGCCCGATGATCAGCGACGATTTCAGGAATATATCCGCACGGCCCGTTCTGAGATCATTAAGTAATCGAAGCGTTTTGAGGGACCTTCTGTAATCGGCTCGCGGCCTGATATGTTCATAAAGACGCTCCGGCATCTCTATATTGTGGCCGATGACTTGCGCGCCTGAATACGCTATTCGTTCCAGCAGCCTCCGGTCCGCGTCGAGGTCCGGGATCAAAAGTTCTACCACGGTCCCCGGCGTCTTTGCCCTCACCGCCCTGACCGTATCCGCGAAATGCCCGGCGCCCCTGTCTTCAAGGTCGTCGCGCGTGACCGATGTTATGACCGCGTATTCCGCGCCGGACTCTCTGAGCGCTTCCGCGATATTTTCAGGTTCAGAAACGTCCGGCGCAAGCGGTATCCCGTAATTAACGTTACAGAAATAACACCCGCGCGTGCACGTGCCGCCCAGTATCATGAACGTAACGTGCCCCTGGCCCCAGCATTCCCCTTTATTCGGGCACGCCGCCTCGGCACACACGGTATTAAGGTTGCGCTTCTTCAGAATACCGCGCACCCTGGCGGTATTTTCATTCCACGATACCCTGCCGCGTATCCATGCGGGTCTGGGCATCTGGCCCTCTTTTGTATGGCCTGTCTGCATAAGTCCGGTCAACTCACCTTTCTAATAAGCCGTACCGCGTCACGCGGGGCGTTCGCTTCGGCGTCGTTGTTGAAATACGCGTATACCTCCCTGCCCTCTCCCCTCATCTTCTTTATGAACCGCGCCCTTTTATCGAGTATATCTTCAGGGTATTTCCCGCCATATGACCCGGCGGTGCCGTGGAACCTTATGTAGGATAACGGGCCAATCGCTGTCTCCGGGGGTTCTGAACCTTTCATATCGTGAAGGCATAACGACATATCTTTACCCGAAAGTATCCCGTAAACATCCTCATCATACCAGGAACTGTCACGGAACTCAAAAACATATCTAAAACCAGCCGGCAGTTCATCCGTGAATCCGTCAAGACGTTCCGCGTTAACCCGCCAGCGCGGCGGAAGCTGTATCAGGATAGGCCCGAGACGGTTTCCCAGGGCTCCGGCGCGGTCCAGAAATTGCCGCATCGCCCCGCCGGCGTCTTTCAGCTTTTTCATATGCGTTATGAACCGGCTGGCTTTCACCGCGTATATGAACCCTTCCGGGGCCATGTCGCGCCATTTTTTAAAAGTGGATACCGGGGGCAGGCGGTAAAAAGTGTTATTTATCTCTACCGTAGAAAATATCCCCGCGTATTTCTCGAACCATTCACCGGGCGGACAGCTCTCCGGATAAAAACACCCTTTCCAGTGCTTATAGTCCCACCCCGAACACCCGATATGGACCGCCGCTTTCCCTTTCATATCTGATATTGTAACGTGGAAAGGGAGGAAGCGCAAGCGAGTCTGCTTTTGCCTCCGCATGCAGAATTATACCATCTAAATCTGATTGGTATTGTTATTTCTGGTGATAACCGAGATGGGACTGTTCACTCTGCTCCTACCAGGGCCCCTCCGCCCGGTGTGGATCCGCCCTGTACGGAGCATAGTGAACAGTCCCATCATAAAAATGCTTTCGTTTTGTGCCCTAGCTACAATACAGATTAAGTGAAAGCCGTATTAAATGATGGGAGATCGAAGGAGGTGGAAGGGGAGAACAGAAGCCCATTCCCTTTACGGATTTTTAGTTTTTATATAACTTTTGAAAGGATAAAAAAGATAAAGCGTTAAATATGTCTGAGCCCGCCAGAGGCGGGCGAGTTTATTTAACGCCCTTTCGAAAGTTAGATAAAAACGTTACGATAGCTATAACTCGGCGAAAAATCCGTCTGGGAAGGGGCTTCTGTTCTCCCCTTCCACCTTAGCCGATAAAAAGGCATCGGGTATATTGATTCTAGAACAGGCGTATTCTATAGCAGGCGTATAATGTGACTATTGGACGGCGGCGCCCCTGTTTATTATTCGTCAGCGCAGCATGTGCTGTCTGAAAGGTACTTGTAGAGCTTGTACTGCCGTTTAACGAGTTTCTGGTTCCTGTCCAGAAGTTCCTTTGCCCTTTCCGGGTCGGTTTTTTTAAGCACATTGTACCGGTTCTCGTTGTAGATATATTCCTCAAGTTTTATGCTCGGTTCTTTCGAATCAAGCGTGAGGGGGTTTTTCCCTGCCGCGCAGGCCTGGGGGTTATAGCGGAAAAGCGGCCAGTGCCCCGACGTTACGGCTTTTTTCTGCTCATCGCATCCCTTGACCAGGTCATATCCATGGGCGATACAATGCGCGTACGCGATAATGATCGAAGGCCCGTCATAAGCTTCCGCCTCGATAAAGGCCTTGATGGTCTGCTGCGGATCCGCCCCGAAAGCGATCTTCGCCACATAGACATACCCGTAACTCATCGCCATAAGGCCCAGGTCTTTCTTCCCTATGGGTTTACCGGCGGCGGCGAACTTGGCGACCGCGCCCATAGGCGTGGATTTCGATGCCTGGCCGCCCGTGTTCGAATATACTTCCGTATCCACGACAAGCACGTTCACGTTACGGCCCGACGCCAGAACGTGGTCTAACCCGCCGTAACCGATGTCATATGCCCAGCCATCGCCCCCAACCGCCCAGACCGACCTCTTCGTTAAATAGTCCGCGACACTTAAAAGCTCACTACAGTCCGGGCAATCGCACCCGCCGAGAAGCTCTTTTAGCCTTGCCACCCTTACGTACTGTTTTTCCGTATCCTCCTGAGTAAGCTGCGGGGCGTCCTTAACTTCGGCCAGAAGTTTTAAGAGCTCCGGAGCGCAGGACTTCGCCGTAATGAGCTTATCCGCCAGCTCACGCGCGTATTCGGAATATTTATCCGCCGTGAGCCTCATGCCATAAGCCAGTTCCGCGTTATCCTCGAAAAGGGAGTTGTTCCACGCGGGGCCCCTCCCGTCCGCGCGCTTACAATACGGCGTCGTCGGAAGGTTCCCTCCATAGATCGACGAACAACCCGTAGCGTTCGCGATCAGCGCCCTCTCCCCGAAAAGCTGGGTAAGCATCTTTATGTACGGCGTTTCACCGCATCCCGCGCAGGCTCCGGAATACTCGAAAAGCGGCCGTATGAACTGTATACCGTTCATCATATCCCGCCGGTAGAGCGCCGGGTCAGTATCAGGCAGGCTCAGGAAGAACTTATGGCATTTTCTCTCCTCGCCCCTGAGCGGCTCCTGCGGCATCATCTTTATCGCTTCCTTCGCCTTCATCGGGCAGTATTCGACGCACACCCCGCAACCCGTACAATCCTCCGGCGCCACCTGGAGGGTATATACATATCCCTCTTTCCCTTTTGGAGGTTTCGGGGCGGAATGCTTGAAGGTTTCGGGCGCGCCTTTCAGCGCCTCTTCTTTATACAACTTGGCCCTTATGACCGCGTGCGGGCACACAAGAGTACATTTGCCGCACTGTATGCAGGTCTCAGGGTTCCATACGGGTATATTTATCGCGATATTTCGTTTCTCGTACTGCGTGGTAGCCGTCGGCCATGTCCCATCCTCCGGCATTTCCGAGACTTTAACGCTTTCGCCTTCGCCGCTCATGATCTTGGCGGTGGTGTTCCTCACAAATTCAGGCGCGTCTTCGCAGACGGTCAGGCACGCCGCGGCCTTCGCGGTGGCTTTTGCCGGGACATCGACCTTTTCTATTTTTTCCAGAGCCGTTTCAACGACGCGGATGTTCATCTCGACCACCTTGTCGCCCTTCTTCCCGTAAGTCTTCCTGATAGCGTCCTTGATGGCCCCGATCGCGATCTTTTCATCGATCACCCCGGAGATCTTGAAGAACGCCGTCTGCATAATAACGTTTATGCGCCCGCCGAGCCCTATATCCTCCGCTATTTTCACGGCGTCGATAATGTAGAACTTCAGCTTCTTATCTATTATCTGCTTCTGCACTTTATACGGCAGCTGGTCCCATACTTCCGACTTCCCGTACATCGACGTCAAAAGGAATATCCCGCCGGCCGTAAGGTTCTTCAGCATATCGTATTTTTCAAGGAACGAAAAATTATGGCAGGCCAGAAAGTTCGCCTTAGTGATGAGATACGGGCTGTGTATCGGTTTCTTGCCGAAACGCAGATGCGAGATCGTGACCGCGCCGGCTTTTTTTGAGTCGTAAACAAAATACCCCTGCGCGTTATTGTCGGTATTCTCGGCGATGATCTTTATCGAGTTCTTGTTGGCTCCTACGGTGCCGTCAGCCCCGAGCCCGTAGAACATGGCGCGATAAGTCTCTTCGCTTTCCGAGCTGAATGACGGGTCATACTCAAGGCTTGTGCCCGTCACGTCGTCGTTTATGCCGACAGTAAAGTGGTTTTTCGGCTGTTTAGCCGAAAGGTTATCATAGACGGCTTTGACCATCGCCGGCGTGAATTCCGCGGACCCGAGCCCGTACCTGCCGCCAACTATCCTGGGATATTTCGCGAACGGCGCCGTGCCGCTTTCCATGGCCTCGCCTATGGCCGTACGCACGTCTTCATACAGGGGTTCGCCAAGGCTGCCCGGTTCCTTTGTCCTGTCCAGTACCGCGATAGCTTTTACGGCGGAAGGCAGCGCGGCGATGAACGAGCCTATGTCAAAAGGACGGTACAGCCTGACTTTGACCAGCCCCAGCTTCTCGCCTTTCGCGTTCAGATATTCCACCGCCTCCTGCACGGTCTCGCCGCCGGAACCCATTATCACTATGACCTTCTCCGCGTCTTTATGTCCGAAATAATCGAAAAGTTTATACGCCCTGCCCGTAAGTTCCGCGAATTTACCCATGGCCTTCCGGACTATCGCCGGGCATCCGAGATAATATTTATTTACCGTTTCCCGGCCCTGGAAATAAACATCCGGGTTCTGCGAAGTCCCGCGTAACACGGGTTCTTCGGGATGCAGGCCCCTCCGGCGGTGCGCGTGGATAAGTTTCGCGTCCAGCATGGCCCTCATGTCGTCAAAGGTCAATTCTTCTATCTTCTGTATCTCATGCGATACGCGGAACCCTTCGAAGAAATGGATAAAAGGCACCCGCGCCTCAAGTGTCGCCGCCTGGACTATAAGCGCGAAATCCATCGCTTCCTGGACGCTCATGGAGGAAAGCATGCCCCATCCCGTGGAACGGGTCGCCATGACATCGGAATGGTCACCGAAAATAGACAGCGCCTGGCACGCTACCGAACGCGCCGAAACGTGGAATACCGTCGGGCAAAGCTCGCCGGCTATCTTATACATGTTCGGGATCATAAGGAGAAGCCCCTGGGAAGCCGTGAACGTGGTCGTGAGGGCGCCCGTGGTGAGCGCGCCGTGTACCGCGCCCGAAGCGCCGCCTTCCGACTGCAGTTCGGCGACTACCGGCACTGTCCCCCATATATTCTTCTCTCCCCTGGCAGATTTATCGTCGGATATCTCCCCCATCGGGGTAGACGGAGTTATCGGATAAATAGCGATAATCTCGTTTGTCGCGTGCGCGACGTGCGCCACCGCCGAGTTCCCGTCATGCGGGACCATCTCACGTTTCATTTTATGACCTCCTGTTTACTGATACAGCGTAAAACCATTCCTCCAGTACGCTCGCCGCGAACCATACTGACCGCTTTTCCCGGCACCGACAAAAAAAGTCCCCTTCTATTCCCAGCGAATGAACACCCGTGACGTGCTATTATTCGCTCCTTATTTTTATAAATATTCACGTTTGAGGGGTAATGCGGAATACAAGAAGTGTTATTTTATCACAACCTTCACCGTATGAAAAGTTAAAATATGAAGAATACGCCGGAAAACGTAAAAGTTGAAAAATACAAAGTAACCTAAGCCCGGCCGCAGGCACTTTAACACGGTTATACCCGAATGAGAGGGGACGCTATACTCCTACCAGGGCCCCTCCGCCCGGTGTGGATCCTCCCTGTACGGAGCATAGCGTCCCCTCTCATATGCCATAGTTACAGACCGCACGCCGCATCATAGACCGTACTGGAAGATCATTGAGAGCCTTCGTGCTATCGCGCTTGGTCGCCGGTCTGGATTGTTACAAAAAAAAAGGACAGTGCTTATACAGCGCTGTCCTTTTTTTTGTAATGGATGGAACGGTTATTATATGCTTCCCATCGATCCGGGGCCTGCCGCGGGACTGCCTTCCCCTTCCTCTTTCAGGGACAGGTAAAAACCCATAAAAGCGCCCATCATGACTATCGGGATATACGATTGTACGGCAGCATTAATTATGGCTATCAGTATCTGGCTTATGTTCATCGGTAAAGGCACCGTCACCAGCCCGACAATGAACCCTATGACCAGCGATATCAAAAGGCTTATGATCAACATGGTTACAAAAAGCCCCAAAGTCCTCCCAAAATTGGCTTTAGCCGTCACGACACCCTTGCGCAGCGCCATAACCGCTCCCAGATCGTCCACAACTATCGAATAGATCGGGTAAACGAGTAAAGTCACGGCCGCTATCGCTACTACGGTAACAAGGGCGGCTACGATGCTCCTGGTCACGATGTTATCGCCCAACAGCAATATCCCCGCGCTCACGAGCCCAAGAAGAAGAACGATCCCTATCGCAATAAGGATATAAAGCAGTAAAAGCCCGAGTATCCTCAGATAAAACTTTTTCCCATACGAAGGGAACTGAGCTATACTGGCAGACGCGGTTTTTATCTGGTCCTGGACCAACCCGAGCGCTCCGCCCTGAAGGAATATGAACACCAGAAAGAACAATATGCTGGATATGATCGATACCGCCACTATCCCGGGGTTTCCTGCCCTGGCGGGATTCGCGAGCGGCAGACTTATCAGTCCTATCACTATGTTAAACACAAAAAACACCACAACCAAATTCATAAGTTCCGAAGCCAACCCAAATCCCTTCTTGATCGCATCAAGGATCCCCATACATATACCTCCTCGTTAAATTAAGCGCTTTGCGCAAATTGGGGGGATATACGGCGCGCTTAATTTAGCTTTAAGTTTTAGGCTTTAAGCTGCAGGCTTTATCTCCCCTCACCCCAGCCCTCTCCCGGATGGAAGAGGGTGTTTTTCCTCTTCCATCACAACATCAAAATTCCGTTACGATAAAATAACGGGGACAACGGTATTTCCTTGCCGTTGTTTTAACAAAAACCTATTTTCATCTTAAGTATAATGATATTCAAAGTGGTGTCAAGAATAAGTTTTGCAATAAATTAAGCGCTTTGCGCGACTTGGGGGATGTACGGCGCGCTTAATTTAGCTTTAAGCTTTAGGCAGTAGGCTTTATCGGACCTTACACCTTAGTCCGATCCTCAAACGCTCTCTGGAGAGTCGCTACATCCGCGTATTCAAGGCTCGCCCCGACCGGCACTCCCCGGGCAAGGCGTGACACTTTCACTTTCAGTTTCTGGAGTATCTTAAAAAGATACAGCGCGGTCGTTTCGCCTTCGGTGGTGAAATCGGTAGCTATTATTACCTCTTCGACCCGTCCTTCTTTTACCCTTGCCACAAGTTCGTCGATCTTAAGATCTTCGGGCCCTAACCCGTCTATGGGGGAAAGTCCGCCCAGAAGGACATGGTATACCCCCCTGTATGCGCCGCTTTTCTCCATCGCTATTACCCCGGCAGGAGTCTCGACCACACATATCTTCGTATTGTCCCGCACGGTATCGGAACATATGGAACAAAGTTCCCTGTCGCTGAGGTTATTGCACCTGCGGCAGAATTTCACATTCTCTTTGACTTCCCTTATGTTCCTCTGGAGGTTCTCGATCTCTTCTTTCCCCGACTGCAGTATATAGAACGCCAGCCTCTGCGCCGACCTGACCCCTATGCCCGGCATGCGGCTGAACGCGTCAATAAGCCTTATCATCGAACCGGGAAACCCTTTTATCATTGCGCCTCCTCCCGGATATCCCGGACAACGTGCCCCCCGAAAATATCCATGGCCTTCTCGATAATGGGTTTTATCTCCTCACGGAACATGTCCGGTTTGTCCTCACCGGGCCTTTTTTCGGAAGAATCTCCGAGAAACTCCAGTATGGTGAACTCTACCCTGAGCGGCATGCCCATGACCTTGCTTACCGCTTCTTCAACCACACTTTTGTTGGCCGCGGATTCCAAGGCTTCTTTATAGAAAATATGGTCTTTCCCGAACCCGATCATCATCTTTTCCCCGGAAAATTCCACAGGCCTGGCCGCTTTAAGGAACACGTATACCGACATCTTCTTCCCCTTGACGTAATTAAGGACCGCCGGCCAGTTGAATTTAGAATGGTCGGGTCCCCGGGGTCCCGCTTCGCCTCCGGGCCCTTCCGGGGATGCCGCTTCCGGAAAACTCCCTTTCAAACTCTCATGCGGAACGAATGGCTCTATTTCCCCGGAGCGCGGCGGCGGGGTACTTGTCTCAGGCCCGGCTTCACCGCCTCCGGCCGAAGGGCCCGTACCCGCACCGCCTCCGGCTTCCGCGTTATCGATCTTCGATAATATCTCCGCCAGGGACATCACGGCCCCTCTCCCCGTCAACCTGATCAGTGTTATTTCCAGAGGCGCCCGCGCGAATATCGTCCCTTTCATCAAGGTCACGCAATGCGACAGGTTCTGCAGGATATACAGTATTTCTTCCATGGACAATCTGCCGAGCTGCCCGGTGAGCGCGGAGATCTCATCATCCGTGAATGCCATATCGGACGTAGGAGCTCCCGCCGCTTTGAGCACCATAAGGTCCCTGTAATGAGATATAAGGCTGTGCGCGATGAACGCGGGGTCCTTCCCTTCAGCTATCATCTCATCGAGGATCAGCGTTATCCGTTTCGGGTCGCAGCTTATAACCCCGTCCGCCAGATCGAATATCCTGTCTTTGTTGGCCAGGCCCAGAAGCTCCGTCACATCCGCGGCGGAGATCCTGCCGCCGGAGAATGAGACCATCTGGTCAAGTATGACCAGCGAATCACGCAAACTCCCGTCACCGCCGCGGGCAATAAGGACCGCGGCGTCTTCGTCAATATTTATTTTTTCCTTTGCCGATATATCCTTCACCCTGCCTAACATCATCTTTGTCCCTATCCTTTTAAAATCGAACCTCTGGCAGCGGGATATAATGGTAGCCGGGACTTTCTGCGGTTCCGTCGTGGCGAAAATGAATTTAACGTGCCCCGGCGGTTCTTCCAGCGTTTTCAAAAGGGCGTTAAAAGCCCCCTGGGACAGCATATGGACCTCGTCTATGATATAGACCTTATAACGCCCCCGGGAAGGCGAGAACTTGACGTTTTCCCTGAGGGTCCGGATCTCATCGACGCCGTTATTGGAAGCCCCGTCTATTTCCAGGACATCTATGCTGTTCCCCTGGGTTATCTCCCGGCATGAAGCGCATTCGTTACAGGGTTTCTTCCCCGAGGGCTCTTCACAATTCAACGCTTTCGAGACAAGCCGGGCTATTGACGTTTTCCCTACCCCTCTGGGCCCGCAAAGCAGATACGCGTTGGCTATCCTGCCGCTGGTAATAGCGTTACTCAGGGTACGTATGACCGTCTCCTGCCCTATGACGTCCTCAAATGTCTGAGGCCGGTATTTTTGCGCTAATGTCTGGTATGCCATGGTAAGATCGTGAATTAAAATTTGAATTTATATAATACCGTTTATCGGGACTGTTATCTTATAGCATAGGGGTAATTAAAATTCAACGACAAACAGATTGCCGGGGTACTAAACGAGCGGCGTGAGGGTTTGGAGTGAATCCCGGAATTTGGCGTAAAAAAAGTCGCTCTGAACGTAACAGTTTAGCCCACGGAAGAACTCCTTGATGTTTCTGCTCAGGCCATTTAAACCCAACTGACATTGATGTCCCAATTTTGATGAACGGATGGAATCGTTCGCTATACTCCTACCCGGGCCCCTCCGCCCGGTGTG
>JBDRFA010000176.1:0-8130 GCA_043819235.1 Candidatus Omnitrophota bacterium
TCCCTTATCTTATTTAAAAACTTATAAATAAACACTTATTGTACAAGAATTTCCGTAAATTTCAAGCAATAAATTAAGCGCTTTGCGCAACTTGGGGGATATGCGGCGCGTTTAATTTATATCAAGGGGGCTAAAGCCCCCCTTGATATCCCCCCATTTATTGAAATTTCTTCTCGCCGAGATACGTGTCTGATCATTTTCATAACGGGGCGCTGAAAGAGCGGGGGAAAGGTTTGTAGTGAATTGCGATTTTTAGCCGGATCCCGTATTTTTTTGGGCACCCAAAACCGGACGAGGTTTTGGGCGCGAGGACTGTTTGAGCCCGCCAGAGGCGGGCGAGTTCCGCAGCGCCAAAAAAATGCGGGATCTGGCGTTAAGAAAATCGCTCTGAACGGAAAACCCTTTCCCCGCTCTTATCGCGTCAAACCTCCATTTTACTGAATTTCCTAAACATTAAATTACCCGTAACAGTTTAATCCGTGCAAGTAGAACGTTTCGAGCGTATCTTCGCCGCCTCTTCCCTTAATTTCTCCACGACTTCATGGTCCATACGCACCTTGCCCATCAGGACACCCCTCTTGCCGGTGCCGTGGCAATCGGACCCTCCCGTAACCAGAAGGCCGTATTTCTCCGCCAGCTCAAAATACCTGTCGCTGGTAAGGGGCCTGTGCTTGGTATGAAAGACTTCCACTCCCCGCAACCCCGCTTTTATGTAATCGGGAAAATATTCGTCGCTTCCCATGATAGCCGGGTGGGCCAGCACCGGAACCCCTCCGGCCCTTTTGATCATCTCTATCGCCTTCCTGTAATCCAGATGCTTGTGCCTCACGTAGCAGGATTTCCCTTCACCTATATACTGGTCAAAGGCTTCTTTCTCGCTCCCTACTATCTTCGCCTTCACCATCGCCCGGGCAAGGTGCAGACGGCCCACGGTGCCGCCCTTGCCGGCCTTTATCACCTTTTCCAGGCTCATATCGAAACCGTGTTCCCGCATAAGCTGTACGATCTTTTCCATCCTTCCGACCCTCTTCACCTGCATGTCTTTGAGCGCCTCCGCGAGCGCCGGGTCTTTCCAGTCGATAAAATATCCCAGGATGTGTATCTCACTCTCGCCTTTTATCGCGGAGATCTCCACACCGGGTATCACTTCCAGAGCGGTCCCTTTAGCGGCTTTCAGCGCCGGCGCGAGGCCGTCTATGGAATCATGGTCCGTTATAGCGATAACTTTCAGGCCGAGCTCTAAAGCCTTTGCGACGGCCTCCTGCGGGGTGAATACCCCGTCCGAACAGGAAGTGTGTATGTGCAGGTCAACGTAATAACCACCGTTATTATCCATTTTCATCAGATCACTCCACTCCCTTTTCTAACGGGAACCTCTTGTCCCTTTCTATCTTTTTGATCTTATCGAGGATCCCGTTCACGAATTTCCCGGAGTCCTTATCCCCGTATTTTTTGGCCAATTCGATGGCTTCGTTTATCGCCACCTTTGGGGGTATATCACCGGAAAAAAGGAGTTCAAAAGAGGCTATCCGCAGGATATTCCTGTCTATCGCCGCCATCCTTGCCAGCTGCCAGTTAGTCGTGTATTTCATGATCATATCGTCCACTTCCACCCGGTTCGCATCGATGCCCATAACAAGGTGATCCGTGAACTTCCTGACAGATTCGTCACCGATGTCGCTGTGTTCCCAGAACCTCTGGCAGCATTCCTCGGCGGGATCCCTGCTTATATCCTTAGCGTAAAGGATCTTCAGGGCTATCTCTCTCGAAAAAGTACGTTTTCTCATATATTGTCCTTTCTAATTTAGTCCGCCTTCAACGGGAATACCCACGCCAGGTGTTCCCGTCGCCTCAGGATTCAACCTATATCCGCGCATACAGGTTGGCCATTTCGATGGCGGCCATGGCGGCGTCCCTTCCCTTGTTGCCGCTTTTGGTGCCCGCCCTGTCCAGGGCCTGTTCCAGGGTATCCGCGGTTATTATACCGAAAATACAGGGAATGTCTGAATCCATCGATACTTTCGCCACGCCTTTCGCCGCTTCGCCGGCCACGTAATCAAAATGAGGCGTTTCCCCCCTTATGATCGTGCCCAGGCAGACCACCGCATTATACTTGCCGGACCTGGCCATCTTCTGGGCCAGCGCCGGTATCTCGAACGAACCCGGCACCCATACCACGGAAATATCCTTTTCCTCCGCACCGTGCGTTACAAGCGTATCGACGGCGCCTTCCAGAAGTTTGGACGATACGAATTCATTGAACCGGGATATCACGATCCCGAACTTCCTGTTCTTAGCCATCATATCGGCTTTTATCACGTTCAGACCCGCCATTTTTTCCTCCTGTTGTTATGTACGTCCGGTTCGCGTTCATTGGGTTATATTTTACTAAGCGTATGGCCGAGGCGTTCTTTTTTTGTTCGCAGATACGCGGAATTCTTCGCGCCCGGCCTGGTTTCCAGGGGAACCCTGCCGATGACCTCGAGGCCGTACCCTTTCAGCCCTATTATCTTCCTCGGGTTATTCGTCAATATCCTTATTTTTTTCAGGCCCAGGTCCGCCAGTATCTGCGCGCCGATACCGTAATCCCTGAGGTCGGCCTTGAACCCCAGTTTCTCATTGGCGTCGACGGTATCATACCCCTCATCCTGCAGCTGATACGCTTTTATCTTGTTCAGGATGCCTATGCCCCGGCCTTCCTGGGAAAGATACAGTATGACCCCTTTACCCTCATCGGATATCATCCGCATGGCTTTATCGAGCTGGTCCCCGCAATCACAGCGGATCGAATGAAACACGTCCCCCGTGAGGCACTGGGAATGGACCCTGACCAGCGGCTCGCCTCCGGTTACATCCCCCATGACCAGGGCGAGGTGCTGGTAATCGTCGATAAGGGACCTGTACGCGAACAGACGGAACTCACCGAAAGACGTGGGAAGAACGGTTTCCGCGACCTTCTCGATAAGATTCTCCTTTTCCATCCGGTACTTTATAAGGTCAACGATGGAACATATCTTCAGGCCATGTTTTGAGGCAAAAACCTCAAGGTCCGGCATCCTTGCCATCGTACCGTCCTCGTTCATTATCTCGCATATGACCGCCACGGGGGACAGAGCGGCAAGTTTCATGAGATCGACGCTCGCTTCGGTGTGCCCCGCCCTTACCAGGACGCCGCCTTTTTTCGAGCGAAGAGGAAAAAGATGCCCCGGTTTCACAAAATCCTCCGGTACCGTCGCCGGGTCGGCAAGGAGCCCTATCGTACGGGCCCTGTCATGCGCCGATATACCGGTAGTAACGCCGCTGGCGGCGTCGACGGATATCGCCCAGGCCGTTTTATACGGGTCCTTGGAATCCCGTGCCATATGGTGAAGTCCCAGCCTTTCGGCTATCTCCTCTTCCATCGGGACACATATCAGTCCCCTGCCGTTCTTCGCCATGAAATTGACCTTTTCCGGCGTGATCTTCCCGGCGGGAACTATCAGGTCCCCTTCATTCTCCCGTGAAGGGTCGTCCACAACGACGACCATGCGCCCCTCCCGCATATCCTGTATGACTTCTTTTATCGTATTCATAATGATCTCTTTCCCGTTCGTACGTCCTAAAAAAAAGCCCTGAAATGAACTTCAGGGCTTCTCCATAAAAAAAATATTTCCTGGATAACTTTTCCCATCCCGGCTTTACGGTCGGTACCCGGTTCTCACGGATTCAAGCCCCTTAAAAAAGGGCCTCGCGGACTTATCTTCGCCCGAAAGCGAAAAATCACCGCCGGCTAAGGACTTTCCCCCAAGAAACACGAGGATCACCTTACCCCAAAGTTTGTATTATTTTAACACACACACGCTGTAAGTCAAGTTTGAAAATTTTTTCACGAACTCCCGACATGGATATTGCCCAAAGAAACACTAGATCATCGCTCGCATATCGCCACGGGTATCCGCTATGCTCCGTACCGGGAGGATCCACACCGGGCGGAGGGGCCCGGGTAGGAGCATAGCGGATACCCGTGGCGAAAATCGCACGTCCACAGAAATAATACCCATGTCAGGAATCACTCCTTTTTACATCATACCCTGCATTCCGCCGCCCATACCTCCGGGCATACCGCCGGGCATACCGCCTTCTTTTTCCGACGGTTTCTCGCAAATTATCGCTTCCGTCGTCAATATAAGGGACGCGATACTCGCGGCATTCTGCAGAGCGCTGCGCGTCACTTTCGTAGGATCTATAATACCGGCTTCAACCATGTCGGTATAAGTATCCGTTTCCGCGTCATAACCCACTTTATCCTTTTTCTCGGAAAGAAGCCTCTGCACTACCACGGAACCTTCCTGTCCGGCATTGGTGGCTATCATGCGCACCGGTTCTTCAAGCGCGCGATAGATTATGTCCACGCCTATCTTCTCGTCGTCCACGGTCGCCAGGCCCGCGAGGACCTTCCTTGCCCTGAGAAGAGCAACTCCGCCTCCCGGCACTATACCTTCCTCGGCCGCGGCCCTTGTGGCGTGAAGCGCGTCCTCGATCCTCGCCTTCCTCTCTTTCATCTCGATCTCGGTAGCCGCGCCAACCTCGATTATCGCTACGCCGCCGGCGAGTTTCGCGAGCCTCTCCTGGAGCTTTTCCTTGTCGTAGTCGGAATCGCTCTTTTCGATCTGGACCTTTATCTGGGCTATCCTTGCCTTGACGTCCGCGGTCTTACCTCTGCCTTCCACTATCGTCGTAGTCTCTTTGTCTATGGTAACCCTTTTCGCCTGCCCGAGGTCGTCCAGCGTGAGGTTCTCGAGCTTGATCCCCAGGTCTTCCGTTATTACACGGCCGCCCGTGAGCACCGCGATATCCTCAAGCATGGCTTTCCTTCTGTCGCCGTAACCCGGCGCCTTAACGGCGCAGCAGCTGAAGGTCCCGCGGATCTTGTTGACCACAAGCGTCGCCAAAGCCTCGCCTTCGGTCTCTTCGGAAACTATGACCAGCGGCTTGCCCGACTGGGCTACCTTCTCCAGAAGAGGCAATATCGGCTTCATGCTGGAAATTTTCTTCTCACACAAAAGGATATACGGGTTATCAAGAGCGCAGTCCATTCTTTCCGCGTCCGTCACAAAATACGGTGACAGATACCCCTGGTCGAACTGCATACCCTCGACAAGCCTGAGGGTGGTCTCGA
This sequence comes from Candidatus Omnitrophota bacterium, assembly GCA_043819235.1. Lineage (GTDB taxonomy): Bacteria > Omnitrophota > Gorgyraeia > Tantalellales > Tantalellaceae > JBDRFA01. The sequence continues at coordinate 5,159 of JBDRFA010000176.1, forward strand.
GCGTCTTACCTTCTTCAACCGTTATAACGCCGTCCTTGCCCACCTTTTCCATGGCTTCCGCGATCCTGTCGCCGATGACCTTATCACCGTTCGCGGCTATGGTAGCGACCTGCGCGATCTCTTTCGTTTCCTTGATCGGGGTGGATATCCTTTTGAGTTCCCCGACTATCGCGTTCACCGCTTTTTCTATACCTCTTTTTATCTGCATGGGATTCGCGCCCGAGGTCACGTTCTTCAGGCCTTCGCGGCAGATAGCCTCCGCCAGCACCGTAGCCGTCGTCGTGCCGTCCCCGGCGATGTCGCTGGTCTTGGACGCCACCTCTTTGACCATTTCCGCGCCCAGGTTCTCATACGGGTTTTCCAGTTCGATCTCCTTGGCCACCGTAACGCCGTCCTTGGTGATCGTCGGCGAACCGAACTTCTTTTCGATAACGACATTGCGCCCTTTCGGCCCTAATGTCACCTTGACCGCCTGAGCGAGTTTTTCCACACCGCGCAATATCGAGCGGCGACCCTCATCACTGAATTGTAACTGCTTAGCCATTTTTCCTCCTGTTTATTCTATCGCACTTTTTAATTTCTCGCGGATACGCAATTATCCAACAATACCGAGGATATCGTCTTCCTTGAGCATCATAAAACTGTCCCCGTCTATCTTCAGTTCCGTCCCGGAATATTTCCCGAACAGGACGATGTCGCCCGCTTTAACTTCCATCGGTATGATCTTGCCGTCGTCGGAAAACTTGCCTTTACCGACAGAAATAACTTTTGCCTGTTGAGGCTTTTCCTGCGCGTTATCCGGCAGCACTATACCGCCCTTTGTCTTTTCTTCCGCTTCCAGCACTTCTACCAGAACTCTGTCCCCCAGTGGTTTCACTTTCATAACGCTTCCCTCCATTTTGTATTTTTTCTTACCTGTTTACCGTATTTAGCACTCCGGCGCCGCGAGTGCTAACAAGCGCACATTATAAAGAAATCCACCGCAATGTCAAGTAATTTTTAAATGTAGGGGCAAGTTGCAAACGGTACAGATCTTATATGCGGTCCAGAAGGAGCAGGCCGGTGAAGACGATCTCTGGGGCGACTTTTTCTATATTTTTGGAGTGCTTTGCTATGAGGGCGGCATCTCCGCCTGTAGCTATCGCTTTTAGCGGCCTGCCGTATTTTTCCCTGAAACGGTTGATAATGCCGTCACACATATCGGCATACCCGAATATGAGGCCCTTATTCATGCTGTTCTCCGTGTCGCGGCCTATAAAACCGGTAGCGGGCCTTAGTTCTATTTCCGGAAGGAGCGCGGCGTTCTTTACCAGAGCTTCAAGCGCTAAACGCAGGCCGGGAAATATCAGGCCCCCTTCATATTCCCCTTTGGGTCCCACAAGGTCGAACGTGACGGCCGTCCCGAAATCCACGATGATCAGGGGAAAACCATATAACCGTTTCGCGGCATACGCGGCGACCAGACGGTCCTGCCCGACTTGACCGGGAACCTTATACTTCACCTTTATCGGCACCTTTATGTCCTCGCCGATGACGACAGTCGGGGTCTCCGGAAGGACGGCCTTCAGGCTCTTTTTCATCACACTAAGAAATTTAGGCACGACGCTCACCACAAGTATCCTGTGTATACGCGCGAGATCGGCGCCTAAAAGCCTTTTAAGAGAAGCCGGCGCGACAGTCTTTTTATCGGTATGAATAAAATACTTTTTCACCACACGCCCGCCCGCCGCTATCCCGACAGAAGTATTAGTATTCCCTATATCGATCAACAGTTCCATATTCATCCCTTAACAAGTTAGATCCCTCGACTCCGCCCCTGCGGGGCTCCGCTCGGGATGACAATACATTAAATTTCCTATACATTAAGTTAGCCCGCCTCTGGCGGTGACATCGTATATCGCCAGGGGTGTTCGCTATGCTCCGTACCGGGAGGATCCACACCGGGCGGAGGGGCCCGGGTAGGAGCATAACGAACACCCCTGGCGATCTTCTCACTGGGAAAATCGAACATCCCCGCTCAGGACGCGGGTGAGGCTTCCGTCATCCGTCCTGACGATGAGCGCTCCTTTCTCGTCGATATCCTCGGCCGTCCCTTCTATAGAACGGCCCGTTTCTTTAACACTGACCCGTTTACCCATGAGCAGAGAAAATGACCTGCATTCCTCCCTGAGCGCGCCGAAACCTTCTTCCCGGAACTTAAAATAAATTTTTTCCGTTTCCTCAAGGACCACCCTGACAAGTTCCATGCGGCTCACCTTACGGGCGCTTTCAGCGTTGAGACTCACAGCTCCTTCAGGAAGTTCCCCCGGCGGCGTATCCACGTTTATACCGATACCCAGGACCAGGAAATCCACCATATCCGGCTGGGCCTTGATCTCCGCCAATATGCCGCATATTTTCTTGCCGCCTATAAACACGTCATTGGGCCATTTCAGGCCGGCTTCCGCGCCGCTGGTTTTCCTGACGGCCTTAACGACCGCCATCCCGGCGGCAAGCGTGATCGCCGAGAGGTCCGCCAGGCCGGTTTTCGGACGTAAGATAACGGACATATACACCCCGCCGGACGCGGGCGACACCCATTTCCGGCCCATCCTCCCTTTACCGTGCGTCTGTTCCTCGGCGATAACGACCGTGCCTTCCGCCTCCCCCTTCTCGGCCAGTTCATACGCCTTGTCGTTCGTTGAACTTATGCTTTCATAATGATAGATATTCCCTCTGCCTATCACATCCGTTTTAACGCTTCCGCTAATATCAAACCCGTGCAACACGTCGGGAGAAGACATCAGCCTGTACCCTCTGTTGGGAACAGCCTCGATGGCATACCCGTCATCCCGCAGTTTTTTGATGTACTTCCAGGTACCTGCCCTGGTAAACCCGAGCTTGCCGGAAATGCGTTCTCCGGAAATAAAATCTCCCGCGTTCTCCCGAAAAATACCCAATATTTCCCTTTTGGCCTCATATTCTTTCATAAT
>JBDRFA010000177.1:0-12889 GCA_043819235.1 Candidatus Omnitrophota bacterium
CGGAAGGGTTTTCCGTTCAGAGCGATTTTCTTAACGCCAAATCCCGTGATTTTTTCGGCGCTGCGGAACTCGCCCGCCTCTGGCGGGCTCAGACAGTCCTCGCGCCCAAAACCTCGTCCGGTTTTGGGTACCCAAAAAAATCACGCAATTTGGCTAAAAATCGCAATTCACTCCAAACCCTTCCGCCGCTCTTTTTATGCCCTTCCGGGAACGTCTTGACCTATGACCTTTGCTACTTGACCCTGCCTAGTGCGATTTTTAAAAAAAATATTGAACGATTTGGTCGATAAGTATATAATACACACTTTAATTTCAGGAATGGTTGATGATGGTCCCGGGATTCTGGCACGGGAACTTTATAGTTAAAAAGCAGAAGGAGGAAACGATGGCGGTTAAAGTTGGCATTAACGGGTTTGGAAGGATCGGCAGGATGGTTTTCAGGGTAATGATGGAACGCGGCGGGTTTGATGTCGTCGCCATAAACGACTTGACCAATGCCAAGACACTGGCACATCTTCTCAAGTATGATTCCACACACGGCAAGTTCAAGGGTACCGTAGAGGCGAAAGAGAAATCTCTGGTCGCCAACGGTAAGGAGATAGACGTTCTGAGCATAAAGAACCCGGCGGAACTTCCCTGGGCAAAAGAAGGCGTCCAGGTGGTTATCGAATCGACCGGGGTTTTCCGCAAGAGGGAACAGGTCGCTCTTCATCTTGAGGCCGGGGCGAAAAAGGTCATCCTGACGGTCCCGTCGAAAGATAAGATCGACAACATGATAGTGCTGGGCGTTAACGACGCGGCGCTGAAAGACTCAGACCAGATCGTTTCCAACGCTTCCTGCACGACGAACTGCCTGGCGCCGATGGTGAAAGTGCTTCACGAGAGTTTCGGCGTTAAAAGAGGGCTTATGAACACGATACACGCTTACACGAACGACCAGAGCATACTGGACCTTCCTCACAGCGACCTGAGAAGGGCGCGCGCCGCCGCCGAGAACATCATCCCGACGACTACGGGCGCCGCCGCCGCGGTAGGCAAGGTTATCCCGGAACTTAACGGGAAACTCAACGGTATGTCCATGCGTGTCCCGGTCAAAGACGGTTCCGTGGTGGATTTCGTGGCCGAGCTCGGGAAAGAGGTCACTGTGGAAGACATAAACGCCGCCATGAAGAAAGCCGCGGAGGGCGAGCTTAAGGGGATAATGGAATATACCGAGGATCCGATCGTATCCTGTGACATAATCGGTAACCCGCATTCCTGCGTATTCGACGCGGGTTCTACCATGGTCATCGACAAGAACCTTGTCAAGGTGATCGGCTGGTATGATAACGAATGGGGTTATTCCAACAGGGTGGTAGACCTGGCCGGTCTTCTTGCGAAGTAATGTAGCAGAGGGGGGCATTGTATGAAGAAAACTCTTGCGGATGTTCAGGTCAAGGGCAAACGGGTGTTGATGAGGGCCGATTTCAACGTTCCTCTGGACGAAAAACGCAATATTACGGATGACAGCCGGATAATAGCGGCGTTACCTTCCATAAAATACATCCTTGATAACGGCGGCCGGCTCATACTTATGAGCCATCTGGGAAGGCCCAAAGGCGAAGTGAAACCTGAATTCCGTTTGACGCCGGTCGCGGAAAGGCTGTCCGCGCTGCTCGGCAAAGATGTCAGGAAGATGGATGACTGCGTCGGTGAAGAGGTCACCGCGGCCGTCAGGGACATGAAAGACGGCGACGTCATATTGCTTGAGAACCTGAGGTTCCATAAAGAAGAAAAATCGAATGACCCGGGCTTCGCCAGGCAGCTGGCGTCGCTGGGGGACATATTCGTCGAGGACGCGTTCGGCACCTGCCACCGGGCGCATGCGTCCACGGCCGGGGTTACCGCGTACCTGCCCAGCGTGGCCGGTTTTCTGGTGCAGAAAGAGATCAAATATTTCGATAAGGTCACGAAGAACCCGGATAAGCCTTTCTGCCTGATACTGGGAGGGGCGAAGGTTGCGGACAAGATACCGGTCATCGAGAACATGCTTGATAAGATAGACTACCTTCTTATCGGCGGAGCGATGGCGTATACTTTTCTTAAATCGAGGTTGAAAGGCATCGGCGCGTCCCGTGTGGAAAATGACATGATGGATACCGTCACCAAGATCTTTGAGAAAGCGAGCGAGAAGAACGTGAGTATATTCCTGCCGAAAGACCATGTTGTGGCGCGTGAGATAAAGGACGGCGTGCGGGGGAAAGTGGTCAAGGAGCATATCCCGGACGGCTGGATCGGCCTGGACATAGGCCCTGAGACGGTTAAGAGCTATAAAGAGGTCCTGAAAGATTCGAAGACCATTGTCTGGAACGGGCCCATGGGCCTCTTTGAGATGAAGCCTTTCATGACGGGTACCAGGGCCGTGGCGAAATTCATCGCGGAACTCGACGCGACGACCGTGATCGGCGGAGGGGATACGGCCGCGGCGGTCAACCAGCTGGGGCTCGGAGATAAAATGTCGCATATGTCCACCGGCGGAGGCGCTTCGCTTGAGTATTTGGAAGGCAAAGAGCTTCCGGGCGTGGCGGCGCTTAATGATAAGTAGCTGTAGAAGCCGTAGGCTATAGGCTATAGGCTATAGGCTATAGGCTATAGACTTTAAGAAAACTTGAAGTTTCCGCCTATAGCCTGCAGCTTATAGCTTAAAGCTAAACAAATATTTAACGAGGAGAAAAAATGAGAGGACCGATCATTGCTGGCAACTGGAAGATGTATAAGGATGTCAGTGACGCCGTCGAACTGGCGAACGGGATAAAAAGGGCCGTGTACGATATCGACAATGTGGAGATAGTCATATGCCCTCCGTTCGTTGACCTGGGTGACGTGAGTGAAACGCTGGGCTTGGAAAGCAACATTTCCCTGGGAGCGCAGAATTGTCACTGGGAAAAAGAGGGGGCGTTCACGGGCGAAGTTTCCATACCTATGATAAAAAGCATAGGGTGCCGCTATGTTATGATCGGGCATTCGGAACGGCGCAAGTATTTCGGTGAGACCGATGGAACGGTCAATAAGAAGATCGCCGCCGCCATAGATGGGGATGTTATACCCGTTATGTGCGTCGGGGAGACGCTGGAAGAAAGAGAGGCCGGAAGGACCATTGAAGTTGTGAAAGGCCAGGTGACGGAAGGGCTCAAAGGGTTTGACGAGACTTACCTGGATACGCTGGTCATAGCGTATGAACCGGTGTGGGCGATAGGAACGGGAAAGACGGCCTCCCCCGGACAGGCCCAGGAAGTGCACGCCATGATAAGGGAGCTCTTATCCGGCCTGCAATCTGAAAGTTTTTCGGAAAGCCGGCGGATACTCTACGGAGGGAGCGTTAACCCCGTGAATATAGAAGAGCTTTTGAAGGAAAAGGATATCGACGGGGGCCTCATAGGCGGGGCGAGCTTGAAAATCGATGTGTTTGTTGATATAATTAAAAAAACGTCGCGGCTTTACGCGGCAAAAAAAGGTTGAGGTCGTATGTTTGCTTTATTGATCGTTGTGCATATCATTGTGTGTATAGTCCTCATAGCCACGATATTGCTTCAGGCGGGAAAAGGCGGAGGTTTGACGGAAGCTTTCGGAGGCGGATCCGTGCAGTCGGTACTCGGGACCCAGGCGCCTGGCGTGCTTAAAAAAGCCACCGAAATAAGCGCCATAGTTTTTATTATAACGTGTCTGCTCCTGGGGATAGTAACGGCGAGAAGGGGAAGATCGCTTTTTGAAGGCGGGAGGCTTCCCGTATTACCCATTTCGCCGCAACAGGCGTCGGCTCCCATGGCTGTTCCGATAGAACCTTCTCAGGCTTCAACGGCCGGCCAGGAAGAGGTAACGTCCGTCCAGACAGAAGCGGAAAGCGTAACGGCTCCTGAAATGCCGGTTGCGGCTTCCGAGACAGTGCCGGTGCCGGCTCAAGAGGAGCAGTGAGGGGTAGCTTTAAGCTATAAGCTGTAGGTTGTAGAGCCTATAATAGCTTATAGCTTATAGCCTAAAGCCTAAAGCTTACAGCTATAGAAGGATCTGTGGCGGACAGGAAAACGCATATGGATAGTTACAAAAGGTTGCTGTTCTTGATAAAGACAGCGGCCTTTTTTTTGATGATACTTTATCCCGCGGCGGGAGCCCGTTCACAGGGAAAGGAATGGGTCCCGCGGGATGCTTATGTATCTTCGGGTATAGGTGACGCGCGGGTGCTGATACCCTTATTCGCGGACGACGCGACATCGAGTTCCATATGCGCCCTTGTGTATAACGGGTTGACGCGCGTTGACAAGGACCTCGACATAGTCGGGGACCTGGCCGAACGGTGGGAGGTTTCCGAAGACGGACGGGTCATAACGTTCTATCTCCATAAAAACGTGAAATGGCACGACGGCAGGCCGTTCACGGCGGAAGACGTGCTTTTTACATACAATACCATACTTGCCCCCGAGAACGGCTGCCCGTACATTTCGAGTTATTCCGATATTTCAGATATAGAGGCCGTGGATAAATATACCGTACGTTTTCGCTACACGCGGCCCTACGCGCCCGCTCTTTTGAAATTCGGCATGGGCATCATACCCGCGCATCTGTTCCGCGGCCTTGATAATATCAGGGAATCGCCCGAGGCGCGGTCGCCGGTGGGTACGGGGCCCTATAAATACACGGTATGGGAGAGCGGCCAGCATATCATACTTAAAGCCAACGCGGATTATTTCGAACACGCTCCCGGCATAAAGAGATACGTTTACAGGATAATACCCGACCAGGCGGTACAGTTCCTCGAGCTTGTTTCCGGGGGGATAGATTCGATGGACCTCACGCCGTACCAGTACATATACAGGAGCAGGACCAGGGAGTTTACCGAAAATATCGAGAAATACCGTTATCTCGCTCACGCGTACACGTATATCGGGTATAATCTGAACGACAGCCTTTTCTCCGACCGCAGGGTGCGCCAGGCGCTGAGTTATGCCGTGAACAGGAAGGAGATCATAGACGCTGTCCTCCTGGGTATGGGCCAGCCGTGCACGGGGCCCTTCTTGAAAGGGACGCCGTATTACAATGAGTCGGCGGAAGGATACGATTACGACCCGGGGAAAGCCGTCTCGCTCCTCGGCGCGGCGGGGTGGGCCGATACCGATAATGACGGTATACTTGAGAAGGACGGGGCGGAATTCCGGTTCTGCATAGTGACCAATCAGGGTAACAAGGCGAGGGAAGATATAGCGACCATAGTGCAGGACCAGTGGGCGAAAGTGGGCGTAAAGGCCGATATAAAGGTCATAGCGTGGTCGGCTTTCCTGGACCAGTTCGTCAACAAGAAGAATTTCCAGGCGGTGATACTGGGGTGGACCCTTCCCCTGGACCCGGATATATATTCCGTATGGCACTCCGATTCCATGGGTAAAGGCGGCCTTAATTTCATATCGTATTCCAACAGGCGCGTGGATGAACTTATTGTACGGGGCCGTATGGAATTCGACCCGGACGAGAGGGCCGGAATATACCGGCAGATACACAGGCTTATTTCAGAGGACGCGCCGTACACTTTCATGTTCTTCCCTTACGCGACGCCGGCCGTGCAGAAACGTTTTAAAGGCATAACCCCCGCCCCCGCGGGGATCGGGTATAATTTTATTGACTGGTACGTTGATGAGGATGAGGTGAGATATAAGTTTTAATGTGAGGGTCAAGTAGCAAGGGTCAAGGGGGAGGTAGGGGCACGGCGCGCCGTGCCCCTACCCGGGACAAGCGAGGGACAGAGAGTTATCATAAATTAAGCGCGCCGTATATTTCCCAAGTCGCGCAAAGCGCTTAATTTAATGTATAGCAAATACAATACGTTAGATCCCTCGACTCGGTCACTTCGTTCCCTCGCTCGGGATGACAATTCTCTGTCATCCCGAGCGGAGCCCCGGAGGGGCGGAGTCGAGGGATCTAACTTCTAACTATGACACACTATATCGTAAAACGATTACTGTTGATCGTGCCGATGCTGATAGGTATCTCGCTTATCATGTTCGTGGTCATGCATCTGGCGCCGGGGGACCCGGCCAGCATGAGGTACGGCCTGAACCCCGAGGTTTCGGAGAGCGCGCGGGCCGATTTCCAGCGTATGTACGGGCTGGACAAACCCGTTGCAACGCAGTACGCGCTGTGGATGAAACGTTTCGTGTGCCTTGATTTCGGGCGGTCGCTTATCGACGACCGGCCCGTCATGGCCAAGATATTGTCGCGGCTCCCGGCTACACTGCTTTTGCAGGTGTCGTCATTCATGGTCATATTCCTGATAGCCATCCCGATAGGCGTCGTAAGCGCCGTCAGGCGTGACTCGCTGTTCGACCGGGTCACGACGGTCCTGGTGTTCATCGGATACGCCATGCCCACGTTCTGGCTCGCGCTTTTACTGATACTCCTGTTCGGCGTCAAGCTCCAGTGGCTGCCGATCTCCGGTATGTGCCCGTGGTATACATCGTATCTCGGCGGGTTTGCCAGGGCGGTGGACCTTATGCGGCATATGGCGCTGCCGGTCACCGCTACGGCGTTCGGCGCCCTGGCGGGGCTTTCGCGTTACGCCAGGAGCAGCATGATAGAGGCCATGAACGAGAACTATATACTCACAGCCAGGGCCAAGGGGCTCACCTCCGGCCGCGTGATAACCGTGCATGCCTTAAGGAACGCCCTTTTACCTATAGTGACCATCATGGGGCTTACCCTTCCGGCGCTTATTTCCGGGAGTTTTATTTTCGAGACCATTTTCGCGTGGCCCGGTATGGGCCGGCTGGGGTACGAAGCTATAATGAATTACGATTACCCGGTGGTGATGGGAGTGGGAGCCATCGCCGCGTTCCTCACTCTTCTGGGGCTTTTCCTGACGGATATAGTCTACGCGGCAGTGGATCCAAGGATACGGTTTGAGAAGCGGACGTAGATTTTAGGCATTCCGAGCGACGGGGGAATACCTGGTGTGGGTATTCCCGACAAAGGCGGGATAATTCGATATGGTTATATCCGAAGGGGGATGGGCGCTATGCTCCGTACGGGGGAGGATCCACACCGGGCGGAGGGGCCCCCGGTAGGAGTATAGCGCCCATCCCCCTTCGGATGTCGTGGCATAGGAATTGTAATGTTTGGCTGGCAGAGGTTCAGGTAGAGGCGGGTTAGTTTGATTTGGTTGGGATGAAATATGAATAAACGTATCATATTCGGATTGACTATTATCGTGGTGATGTCGCTGGGGGCGGTGTTTGCGCCGGTGGTGGCTACGTATGATCCTATGGCGATGGACCTTTCTCCGGAAGCGAGCCTCAATGCGCCTTCCGTGCGGCATTTTTTCGGGACGGACAACCTGGGGCGCGACGTGTTCAGCCGCATGGTGTACGGCGCCCGCGTATCTTTGACCGTAGGGTTCATCGCGGTATTCATCTCGCTTGTCATAGGTGTTTTTTTTGGGGGCCTGAGCGGTTATTACGGGGGATGGGTGGACGGGGCCATCATGCGTGTGGTCGAGGTGATGTATTGTTTCCCGACGTTTTTTCTTATAATGATGGTGATAACGTTCCTGGGGCCGGGTATTACAAATGTGATGGTGGTTATCGGGCTGACAAGCTGGGCGGGGCTTTGCCGCCTTGTGCGCGCGGAATTCCTGACCCTGCGTGAACGGGATTTCGTTCATTCCGCCAGGGTCCAGGGCGTTTCGGGTAAGCGCATCATTTTCCGGCACATCCTGCCCAACGCGATGGCTCCGGTGTACGTGAGCGCCACTCTCAGCGTCGGCGGGGCGATACTTATAGAAAGCGCGCTCAGTTTCCTCGGGCTGGGGGTGCAGATACCCGTGCCGAGCTGGGGCAATATCCTGACCGCGGGGAAAGATTATATCGATTACGCCTGGTGGCTCACCCTTTTCCCGGGCCTGGCGATACTTATAACCGTTCTTGGTTTTAACATGATCGGGGAAGGGATGCGGGATATGCTGGATCCGAAGTTACAGAGGTGACGGCGGGACACCTTACACGGGCATTTCCTGCGGGGACGTACGGTTTTCCCGGCGCGTCCTCGTCACGGGTATGGGCTATACTCCTACCCGGGCCCCTCCGCCCGGTGTGGATCCTCCCGGTACGGAGTATAGCCCATACCCGTGGCGATATGCATATGTTAAGGTGGGGACGTTTCATGTTAATTTAGGAGCTTAAAATGAAACGTCCCCGTATTTCTACTTTTATTTTAAAATATGAAAAACTGCGATAATATTCTGAAAGTTGAGGGTCTTACGGTCAGCCTGGGGGGCAGGCGGGTTATTGACGGGGTTGGTTTCGGGCTCCGGCATGGCGCTGTAACGGCGCTTGTGGGGGAATCCGGGAGCGGGAAGACGCTCACGTCTCTGGCTATCCTGGACCTTCTCCCGGCAAAAGCCGTAAAGGAGAGCGGGCATATTTCGTTCAGGGGAAAAGATGTTTTCGGCCTGGGCCCTTCCGAAAAAAGAGAGATGAGGGGGAAAGATATCGCGATGGTCTTCCAGGAACCGTTCACCGCCCTGAACCCGGTTATGCGCGCGGGTGTCCAGATAGCCGAAGCCATGATAGCGCACCGGATATGCCGGAGGCAGGAGGCTGACGGGCGTGTCGGAAAGCTTCTGGATATGGTAAAACTGCCGGCGGAAACCGCCCGCAGGTATCCGCACGAGCTTTCCGGAGGCATGCGGCAGAGGGTCGTTTTGGCGATGGCTTTGTCGTGCGGTCCCGAGGTCCTGATACTGGACGAGCCGACGACGGCGCTGGATGTTTCCGTCCAGAAAGAAATACTGGACCTTATAATGCGCATACAGAAAGAAAGGCGGCTGGCGGTGCTGTTCGTCACTCATGATTTTTCGGTGGTCAACATGATCGCGGACGAGGTCTGCGTCATGAGGAACGGGGCCATTGTGGAACAGGGTAAAAAGGAACAGGTCCTGAGATCTCCCGTTAACCCTTATACGAAGCACCTCATCGATTGCGTCCCACGGCTGGGGGATAAGAGACGGAGGTTGCCGGGGGGGATGTAGAGTGTCAGAGTGTCAGAGTATCAGAGTGTCAGAGTGTTAGAGTGTCAGAGTATCAGAGTGTCAGAGTGTCAGAGTGTCAGAGTATCAGAGTATCAGAGTATCAGAGTATCGGAGAAAGTATGAACAAGCTAAACGAGAAGATAATAGAAGTTAAAGATATTCGGAAAACCTTCGGTAAGCGAGGCGTTTCGAGGGCATCGGTCGCGGGGAGCGTGAAGGCGGTTGATGGTGTCAGTTTTTGCGTCGAGAAAGCTGGGACGTTCGGCCTGGTGGGCGAGTCGGGGTGCGGGAAAACGACACTTGCGGGGATCCTCGCGGGTATCTTGAGGCCGGACTCGGGTGAGGTCATCATCCGCGGCGACAAGGATATGGTGTTCCAGGACCCGTACGGCTCTTTGAACCCGCGTATGGTCGTTGAAGAAATAGTCGGTGAATCGCTGCTCGTGCGCGGCGCCGGTAAAAAAGAGATAAAAGAGAGGGTCCTTGAGATCCTGGATATGGTCAGGCTGGACGGAAAGAACTGCATCCGTAAATATCCCCACCAGTTCTCCGGGGGCGAGCGCCAGAGGATAGCCATAGCGAGGGCCCTGGTAAGGCGCCCGGACATACTTATCCTGGACGAACCCGTTTCCAGCCTGGACGTTTCGATCCAGGCCGGGATATTGAACCTTTTGAAGGATCTCCAGGAAGAGTTGGGCCTGACATATATTTTCATATCTCACGACCTCAGGGTAGTTGAATTCATGTCGGACACCGTAGGCGTAATGAGAGCCGGCCGGTTAGAGGAAATAGCCTCACGCGAAGAATTATATTCAAACCCCAAAAGCGCGTATACCCGCCGTTTGCTTGAAGCGATACCGTAGGGGCGCCCCTTCTTTTTTCAGTCACAGAGAAGCGAGGGATGCTTTTAAGAACGGAGACAGTAGGAAAGATCGGGAGCGCAAACGGTTCAATGATGCTATATAGAAGGGCGCATGCTTCTTTGAAGAGAAGCCTCTATCTGCAGGAAATTACTGAAATAATAAATTGAAATGATGAAAATTATGGTATAATTTACTTACTATGAGCCCAACTATATTTCGTGAAAAAGGATATAGATTTTACTTTCTATCAAACGAAGAGAATCGTGTACATATACACATAGAATGTGAAAATGGTGAAGCTAAATTCTGGATAGAACCTATTATTGCGTTAAGTACGTGTTATAAATTAAAACCGTATCAATTAAACGAAATTCAAAGAATTGTGGAGAAACATAAAAATGAAATTATTAAAGAATGGAAAAAACATTTCGGTAAGCGTTGAGAATATCACTCCTTTTGGTATATGGATATTAGTGAAAGGTAAAGAATATTTTCTCAAATATAGCGGCTATCCTTATTTTAAGGATCAAACTATAAAATCAATCCAAAATGTTAAATTACTGCATGGGTTCCATCTATACTGGCCGGACTTAGATGTTGATTTAGAAATAGATAATCTTGAAAATCCTGAAAAATACCCTTTAAAAAGTAAAATATAATTTCCAACAAGGCAATCCTGACCGTCTATACTTGACAGATATCTCCATGGAGACCCCATAGTGTTCTCTGCCCGCACCCAAATATCGAAATCGACGAATTTATTGTAATGCCAGATCAATTATGATGTAATATTACGTCAGGGGCGCCCCTTGTGGGTGCCCTGAATGATGATAATGGCGCAGATATTACGAATTTCGAACAATAATATGATGGGGATCAATAACAGGACGGGCACAAGGACGAGAATTCACCATTGATTTTAAAACTGAAATTTGGTAAACTGACCTTCTCTGAATTGTAGCATTATATGGGCCGGCATAGCGGCCGGCCCCTTTCGTTTTTGTTTTTGTGTTGGAGAGGAAATGCAATACGTTAGATCCCTCGACTCGGTCCCCCTCGGCTTTGCGCGGGGTCCCTCGCTCGGGATGACAACACTCTGTCATCCCGAGCGGAGCCCCTGAGGGGCGGAGTCGAGGGATCTAACTTCTCCTGTTTACAGTGAAGGGTTTGAATAAAACTTGGGTATAAGGAGTTGAGATGGGGTATACGATAACCGAGAAGATACTGCTCTCGCATGTTCCGGGTTTACGCAAGATAGCGCCGGGGGATTTCATCAAGGCTAAGATCGATCTTTGCATGGGCAATGATATTACCAGCCCCATAGCCATAAAGGAATTCCGCGAGCTGGGAAAGAAAAAAGTCTTTAACGCCCAGAGGATAATACTTGTCCCGGACCATTTCCTGCCGGCGAAGGATATGCAAAGCGCCAACCAGGCGAAGATCCTGAAGGATTTCGCGGAAGAGTTCGGTATTACCAATTATTTCGAGCTGGGCGAGATGGGGGTCGAACACGCGCTGGTCCCGGAGCGGGGGCTGGTCCTTCCGGGCGACCTTATGATAGGCGCGGATTCGCATACGTGCACGCACGGCGCGATCGGGGCGTTCGCGACGGGTGTGGGAAGCACCGACCTCGCTTACGCGATGGCGTTCGGTGAATGCTGGCTGAAGGTGCCCGAGACCATACAGCTGCGTTTTACCGGGAAAATCCGCAAATGGGTAAGCGGGAAGGACCTCGTGCTTCACGCTATCTCGGACCTGGGGGTTTCCGGGGCGATGTATAAGACGCTCGAATTTACGGGCAGCGCCATCGAAAACCTTCCGATGGACGACAGGTTCACGATGTGCAATATGGCGATAGAGGCGGGCGCTAAAAGCGGTATAGTGGCGCCGGATAAGACCACGGAAACATATGTGAAAAACGCCGTTAAAAAATACAAGCCCGTCCGCAAAGCCTATAAGCTGTTCCAGAGCGATAAAGACGCGAAATACGCGGATGTGAGGGAATATAACGTTTCCAGGCTGGAACCGGTTGTTGCTACGCCGCATCTGCCTTCTAACGGCAGGCAGGTCAGTGAACTGAAGGATATCAGGGTGGACCAGGTGGTCATCGGGTCGTGTACCAACGGCAGGATCAGCGACCTTAAACAGGCGGCGGCCGTACTGAAAAATAAAAGGGTCAATCCCGGGACGCGCCTCATTGTGATACCCGCCACGCAGGCGATATACGCGGAAGCGGTCAAAGAAGGTTATGCCGAAATATTCGTGCGCGCGGGAGGGGTGTTCTGCACGCCTTCCTGCGGGCCTTGTCTCGGCGGGCATATGGGGATACTGTCGGAGGGAGAGATAGCGGTATCCACCACCAACAGGAACTTTGTAGGCCGTATGGGCCATCCCAAAAGTTTTGTGTATCTGGCTAACCCGGCGGTCGCCGCGGCCAGCGCGGTAAAAGGTTCGATAACGCACCCGTCGGAACTTAACAGGTAGTGGGTCGTGGGTCGTGAATGGTGAATCGTGAATGGTGAATCGTGAATGGTGAATCGTGAATGGTGAATGGTAAGAGGGCTAACGCGGGAAAAGCAGGAGAAGCATAATGGTACTGAAAGGTAAAGTGTACAAGTTCGGAGATGACGTCAATACCGATGAGATCATCCCCGCCAGGTATCTCAATACGTCGGATCCGTCGGAACTGGCGAAACATTGCATGGAAGACGCCGATCCGAAATTTTCCCAGAAGGTCAAGAAAGGGGATGTGATCGTCGGCGGCGGAAATTTCGGGTGCGGTTCGAGCAGAGAACACGCTCCAATTTCCATTAAAGCCGTGGGGGTATCGTGTGTTATAGCGAAAAGTTTCGCCAGGATATTCTACCGGAACGCGATAAACATAGGTCTGCCGATATTCACCAGCCCCGAGGCGGCGGAAACGCTTAAAGAAGGCGACCACGTGGAGATCAATGTCAATAAGGGGGAGATATCCAAA
>JBDRFA010000178.1:0-2875 GCA_043819235.1 Candidatus Omnitrophota bacterium
GTTTTTGGAGAAAGCCCGACATTGTGGATAGTGCCGTTCTGTGGACAACGCTTCGCGTTGACACACAGAACTTGGATAAGTCTCCGGCTTCGCCTACGACTTACCCACACTACCCACAATACTACGGCTACTATCTTAAAATCTTCTTTAAAACCCCTTTTTAAGGGGGGAGACGTAGTTATTAACGGAAAGTGTTATGTCATAAGACTATACTGATTGTTTCAGTAGAAAACTTTTGACAGTACGGCAACAACCCAAGGAGGACGTGATGAAGAAAAGCACCTTAAGGAACATAATCATCGTACTGGCGGTATCGTGCATGGCGATAGCGGGAGCGTCTCCCATCTTCGCCGCGGTGACTTACGAAGATTCGCTTGTATCGTACTGGGATTTCGATGATGGAAGCGGTTCTACCGCCGCTGACGCCGCGGGAGCTAATGATGGCACCCTGACTAACGGCCCCACATGGACAACAGGAAAGTATGGCGGCGCTTTAAGTTTTGATGGGGTGGATGATTATGTTATTACACCAGCAACTTTAGATTACAATTTCCAATCTAATCCGTTCGCGGTTTCGTTTTGGATAAATACAGCCAGTGCAGTTGGCGTACAGAATGTTGTAGGATACGCACCAAACACGGCAGTGGGGTGGGAAACATTTATCTATGGTACTCCGAATACAACGTTTTACGCTATTGCTTCCTTCGGTCAAAATACTGCTGTTAGCGATGGTTCATGGCATCATGAAGTAATGGTGTATGATGGAACTTCCATCTTAATGTATCACAACGGAATTTTAGACAAAACTGGGGTTTATCCAGGGCCAAATTCAGTAGAAGTAGCAACATCATTGAGAATGGGGCATAATTTTCATGTTTGTCTCAACGGCGCGATAGACGAGGTAGCGATCTGGAACAGGGCGCTTGACGCTAATGAGATTGCGTCTATTTATGACGTCGGTGTGCAGGGTTTTGAGGGGCTACTGAACGGTGTGACTACTACTTTCGGCGCTCTGGGGTATACAACCGATCAGATAGACCAGCTGACACAGCTTTACGCTGACAGCGACCCTCTGGCCGAACTTGTTTTTGACGACGTTACGTGGACGTATACAGCCGATACCCTTCCCGAAGATACCGGGTATGACATAGGAGACACCTGGACAACAGCAAACGGAAGGTACTGCGTCAAACTGGGAAGCGGTCTTCTGGGAACGCCTCTCGGCGGCGCGGCACCCGAACTTCCGGCAGGCGCAATGCCGCTCCTCGGCCTGATCTTAAGTTTCGGATTAAGACGGTTAAAACGTTCTCATCAATAAAACGGGGAAACGAAAGGAGAATCCCCCGTTTCAAAGAAGCCCGGGTAAGTGCCCGGGTTTCTTTTTGCCCTCATCGTCCACCTCCAGAGCACTTTAAACCTCCAGTCTACGCCAGATGGTACCATCTAAAGACCGCCATAATCGATCCAGATTGAAAGAATTTTTTTCCTTGCCTGGCTGATTTAATGTATAGGAATTTCAATGTTGTGATGGAAGAGGGGGATGTAGGGGACACAATGATCTATTTTCGATTCTCTATTCTCGATTGCTCTGCCAATTTTGCAAAGCAAAATTGGCTGGGATGCCTGGACTCGAACCAGGAACGGCTGATTCAGAGTCAGCTGTGTTACCAATTACACCACATCCCAACGGTTCTTTCTGAAAAAATATTATACTATAAGAACGGTATTTTTAAAGGCTTTTTTGCCTCCGGGTCATTTTCCGGCCTGGCTCATCTTGCCCCAGGTATCTCGCAGGGATACCGTGCGGTTAAATACCGGTTTTCCCTCCGACGAATCGACCGGGTCCACGGAAAAATACCCCAGCCTTTCGAACTGGCACCGGTCCCCCGGGGCGGCGTTTTTGAGCGACGGTTCCAGTTTGCACGAAAGAATCGTTTCCAGTGACGCCGGGTTCAGGTTGTCCTTGTGAGGCTTTCCTTCCGGCACACTTCCGGGATCCCTTTCAGTGAACAGGTTGTCATACAACCGGACTTCCGCCTCGATCGCGTGTTTTGCCGAGACCCAGTGTATCGTCCCTTTGACCTTCCGGCCATCCGGCGCGTCGCCGCCGCGGGTCGCGGGATCGTATGTGCAGCGCAGTTCGATTATTTCGCCGGTCTTTTCGTCTTTGACGACCTTTTCGCACCTGATGAAATACGCGTATCTCAGGCGGACTTCCGCGCCCGGCGCTAAACGGAAAAATTTCTTCGGCGGGTCCTCCATAAAATCGTCACGTTCTATATAGAGTTCCCTCGAGAACGGTACCTTCCGCGTGCCGGCGGAAGGGTCTTCCGGGTTATTCACCGCGTCCAGTTTTTCTTCGGCGCCTTCCGGATAATTCGTTATAACGGCCTTGAGCGGCCTGAGTACGGCCATTACCCTGCGCGCGGTCCTGTTCAGTTCTTCACGCAGGCTGTTCTCCAGGACTACCAGGTCGATGATGCTGTTCATTTTCGACACGCCGATCTTTTCGCAGAAATCCCTGATAGACGCGGGCGTATATCCCCGGCGTCTAAGGCCCGATATGGTCGGCATCCTGGGATCGTCCCATCCAGTCACGTATTTTTCTCTTACAAGCTCCAGGAGTTTCCGCTTGCTCAGCACCGTACGGCTCAAGTTGAGCCGGGCGAACTCTATCTGCTGCGGGCGATGTATCCCCAGCTGGCCCAGTATCCAGTCGTATAACGGCCGGTTGTTCTCGAACTCGAGCGTACATATCGAATGTGTTATGCCTTCTATCGAATCGGAGATGCAGTGCGTGAAATCATACATCGGGTAAATGCACCACTCCTCAGCCGTCCTGTGATGGGACGCCCTTTTTATCCGGTAGAATACC
>JBDRFA010000179.1:0-4528 GCA_043819235.1 Candidatus Omnitrophota bacterium
AAACCGGACGAGGTTTTGGGCGCGAGGACTGTTTGAGCCCGCCAGAGGCGGGCGAGTTCCGCAGCGCCAAAAAAATGCGGGATTTGGCGTTAATAAAATCGCTCTGAACGGAAAACCCTTCCCCCGCTCTTATCGCGTCAATCCTCCATTTTATTGAATTTCCTATACAATAAATTAAACGCTTCGCGCAACTTGTCGAGTAGCCGTTTCGTCCGCACACGCGCTATTCACGCGTCCTGGCTTCGGCGCTGGGGGCAAAAAGATCGATAACCTTTCCGATAATACTCTCTCCCGGGCCGACATTGCTGATGCCCGTATCCGTATTAGCGAGCCGGTAGCTGTTCCCCTGCCGTGTCCTGTGGTTGGCGAACTCGATCTCTCCCATATTAAACGAGGCGAGCAGATGCCGCGGGGATTCCAGTTTGGACAGTTCATACATCAGCCCTGAATTCCTGTCCTTAAGATCAAGCAGATATCGTCTGTTCTCCTGTACGCCATAGGCGGTCTTAATTATTTCAACACGCTGGTGGACATAGCCCACAGCCGTTATTGTCACAATGACGCCTATGGTGATAAATCTGGTCAGCTTCATATTATTTTTTCCGCGACACGCAGTTTCGCGCTCCTGGACCTTGGATTCACTTTTATTTCCTCTGTTCCCGGCATGACCGGTTTTTTGGTTATTATCTTCAGAACCCCTTCTTTCGCCATATTGCGGAAAATATTTTTCGCTATCCGGTCCTCAAGGGAATGGAAGGATATGACACATACCCTGGCGGAAGGGTTCAAACGATGGATCGTTTTTACCAGCCCTTCTTCCACCGCCCCCAGTTCATCGTTCACGTATATCCTTAATGCCTGAAAAGTCCGTGCCGCCGGATGGAGCTTCTGGCCCGAGTATTTGCGGCCCACGGCCCCGCATATTATGTCCGTAAGCTCCCCCGTCGTCTCTATGCGTTTTTTTCCGCGCACTTCACAGATCTTACGGGACAGGAACTTCGCGTATCTTTCTTCACCGAATTTTCTTATGATCTCTTCAAGCGCCGCCTGGCCGAATTTATTTACGACTTCCGCCGCCGATAATCTTTGCCTGGGATCCAGCCTCATATCCAGAGGCCCGTCCGTCAAAAAGCTGAACCCTCTCCTCCCGTCATCAAGCTGAAAAGAGGAAAACCCGAGGTCAAATAAAGCGCCGTCTATGTTCTTAACACCGGCTGATCCCAACACCTCATCGATATTACGGAAATTGCCGTTAACATAGATCATTTCCGCGCCAAACCCGTTCAAATATTCTCTGGCCCTCTCGATCGCTTCGGGGTCCCGGTCCACCCCTATAAGTTTTCCCCCGGGCTTTATGCGCTCAGCTATTTTCCCGGCGTGCCCCCCGCCGCCTAAAGTCGCGTCCAGGATAATATCCCCCGCTTCAGGATCAAGCAGTTCTAAGATTTCTTTTAAAAGAACCGGAAAATGCAAAGAAATTCCTTCCAGACCCGTAATTTTAACGATTTTTGATTTTTATTTCTTATTTTAACTGGATCCCCGCCTGAAAAGCCTGTCCATTACGTTCAGCTGCTGCTTATAAAATTTATTGTATTCTCCTGCCAGATCTTTTTTTCCCGTAGCGCTGTCTTTTGCGCGGCATCTTTTAGCGGCACCCTTTGACTTGCCGTATATCGACCCGCCTGCCTCACACGCCTGCAAGTATTTTTTCATGCACCCCGCCCCTGCATTCAGTTACAATCTTTTATCGACAAATAACTTTTTTTTCCCAGATTTGATGAGCTGACGACATATCGTTTCACCCCGAGATGGGAAACCCCGCAAGTAAGAGCCCTGGCTTTTTTGACCCTCTCCACCATATTGACGCAATTGATAAACTCCATCTGTTTCTTATTGAATTTTACGGCACATCGTCTATACATATCGCACCTCCCTCTCTGCAGGCTGGCTGCAGACTAGAACTCGATCATATTTTCGGAAACCTCCTCGTAACTGTCCTTCGAGGTTTCGTAATAACTGTTCCACTTGTCCTTTGCCCATACTTCTATGCGGTTGGAAACCCCGACCACCATAATATCTTTCGATAATTTCGCGTATTCTTTCAGATAATCCGGGATCAATATCCTCCACTGTTTGTCCGGAACAACTTCGACAGCGCCGGAAAAGAATAAACGTTTGAACTTCCTTACCTCCCGTTTCGTGAACGGCATGTCCTTGAACTTGTTTTCCTGCAACTGCCATTCAGCATCGGAAAATATAAAAAGACATTCGTCCAACCCTCTGGTCACATAAAGGCTCTCTATCCCCTTTTCAGTTATGACCGTGCGAAACCGCGAGGGAACGATCAGGCGATTTTTTTTGTCTAAAGTATGTAAATGTTCTCCGTAAAACACTCCACTTTCCTCCACTTTTTTCCACAACCATTAAAAGTATACATAAAATAAACCCCTTTGTCAATCCGCCCAACTACCCATGATCAAACAAAAAAGACCGTACACATCATAATGTATTTCAATGTACGCCTGGCGCTATATATTGTGCTTTTAAAAAGGATGTGTTTTCCCAGAAACGGAAATTCACGATACATAACCGTCCCCGGACGGATGCCCCGGTTTGGTCTACGCAAGAATGAAAATTATGCGGCTTTAACTTAATCAGTATTGTAGCTACGGCACAAACCGAAAACATTTTCATGATGGGACTGTTCACTTTTGCTCCGTACAGGGAGCCTCCACACCGGGCGGAGGGGCCCTGGTAGGAGTATAGTGAACAGTCCCATCTCGGTTTTATCACCAGAAATAACAATACCAATCAGGTTTAAATGGTATTATACGCCGCACGCTGCCTTTGGTTAAAACGCGCAAAAAAAGTGTCGTATGATACTGAAGTGTCGCGGTGATATGCGATCTGGACTGGAAATGATATTTTTTGAAGTATGACGAAAGAGAAGATACGGAAATTATCGGGCCGGACTTATATCAACCTGTGCCATCAAACGCGCTGAAACAACAGTTCCCGCGGAAGAACACGCCTGCCCCGCACCGAACTGCAGAATGCCTTTCGGAATGGACATCCTGGACGGCTTAGAGCATATTGCCCTGCCTGAGATCCTGTTCAAGTTTGTCAATAGCCTTCTTCAGTTCCGGAAAAAGTTTAACGTTTATATTTATCCCTTTTCCCGTAGGAACTTTCTCCTCTCCCTGCGGCGGCTGTGTCCATATCCTGATGTCAATAACATCGTTGCCCTGGTATTCCGACAAGCGGATTTTCACATCCTGGTATTTGTTCTTCGCGAATACCGCTACGTCTTTTTCCATCTTACCCTCCTTTTCCCGCAAAAACTACTGTTCCATGAAATTCTCGCGAACATATTATTAATAATATATGATATTTCCGAAAAATGCAAAAAAATGTGTGTTTTTTACGTTAATCGATCTCTTTTTTACGGAAGACCTTCATAAAGCAGAAAATGGCAAGACCGAGGATCAAGGCCCACGAGCAGAGAAGGAACAGCCATCCAGGCGCCGTCATATTTGCCTCCCTTTGATCTCTCTTTTTCGCCAGGCGATCTTCACCATGACGGCCAGAGCGAGAAAAAGCACCCACAGCCCTGCCCTGGCGGCAAGGATATAGGGCCGGTTCCCGGCCGAAACATTGTCCATGCGGATGATAGGAAGCCACTCCTGGAAAAACCATACCGAAAGCACCAGCAGGAGAAATACCGGCGTTACGAATTTTATTATGTGCTTATATATGCCGGGTATTTTCATGTCCGCGCCATGATGCACTTCCTCCCACGCTTTATTTATGCCGAACACCCAGCCGAACAATATAACCTCAATAGTCGCGAAAAGGACCAGACAGAACGTCCCGCCCCAGAAATCCAGTTCATCGACCACTCCCCGCCCAAGAAAAAAGATAGCCGCGTTGCATAAGATAAAAGTAACTGCGCCGAACATCATCACCGCCCGGCCGCGGTCTATATTGAACTCGTCTTCCAGGAACGCTATCGCGGGCTGCGCCATTGAAACGGACGATGTGATGCCCGCCAGGAACAATAACGCGAACCATAAAAACCCGAACACTTCCGGAAGGGGCATCTTTCCCAGGATAAGCGGCATCGTCACAAACCCAAGATTGAACGCCCCGGAATTCGCTATATCCCCTATCGCCGCGGGGCCAAAAAATACGAACGCCGCGGGTATGATGATACTCGCGCCCAGGACGACTTCCGCAACCTCGTTCATGCTTACCGCCGTGAGCCCGGATAACGCGACATCATCCCCTTTTTTTAAATAACTGGCGTACGTCAGGATGACCCCTATGCCTATGCTCAGCGTGAAAAATATCTGCCCCGTAGCGGCCAGCCATATCTTAGCGTTCTTAAGCTGTGAAAAGTCCGGAGTCCAGAGATAGCCCAGGCCGTTAGAAATATTCCAGGATGGGGCCGCCGGGTCCGGTGTACCCAGGGTGAGGACACGCACCGCGAGGATCAGGGCGAAAATAAATAAAGTCGGGATAGCGAACC
>JBDRFA010000180.1:0-5371 GCA_043819235.1 Candidatus Omnitrophota bacterium
CAGGTTTCTCAAACCCCTCGAAAAATAAGCGCTTCTTTCGCCAGCTAATCTATTACGGGCTTGCGCATGGATTTTTAGTGGGGTCTATCGGCTGCGGACGAGGAAAATCAGGGAGTTCTTCTTCTGGCTAAACGGTTACCGCATACCTCTCCTTAAAAAATTAGCTGGTGCCAGAAATCCCTAAAGATGTTACAATGTTCGCTATCAGATCTCTCTAACATTTTAATTCGACGCATATTTTTCTACAATGATATATGATCCGTTCCAGAAAAACGCCATAGATTGCATTAAGCACGGGACCTCGGTTATCGTTTCCGCTCCTACGGGCTCGGGAAAGACCGTGATAGCTGAATACGTGCTCTCGACGTGCATCGCTCAAAATAAAAGAGCGGTATATACCGCTCCCATTAAAGCCCTTTCCAATCAGAAATTCCGGGACTTTTACGCGCAGTTCCAGGATAAGATCGGCCTCCTTACGGGGGACGTGAGCATTAATCCCGACGCACCCATACTCATCATGACGACCGAAATATTCAGGAACAAACTGTTAACGGAAAAGGCCGAGCTTGAAAATTATTCCTGGGTAATATTCGATGAAATACATTATATAGACGACTATGAACGCGGCACCGTATGGGAGGAATCCCTTATTTTTCTCCCGCAGCACATGAAAATGCTGGCGCTTTCAGCGACGATCCCGAATATCGATGAATTCGCCGAATGGCTGCGCGTTATACACAAAAAACCGCTGCACGTGATAAAAGAGACCTCTCGTCCGGTCCCCCTTCATTTTTTCTACCAATGTCAGAATGAGACCTTCGACAACATTAACAAGATCAAAGGGCTTCACTATAAGAACGTACCCCGTCTTTCTTCCCGGGGCCGCAAGTCCCGGGACACGGCGCTGTCCATTCCCAACCGTCCGATATCCCTGGTCAAGCACCTGGAGAAAGCCGATCGGCTTCCCGCCATTTATTTTGCTTTCGGAAGAAGGCGCTGTGAATCTCTGGCCCAGGAAATGATACATTTCGATTTCCTTTCCGGCGGGGAGAAAGCGGAAGTTCTTTCTTTTTATGACGACCTTATGGTAAAGTTCGACCTTCTCGGAGAAAAAAGTGCGCAGGAAATGCGCCCCCTCATCCAACGGGGCATTGCTTACCACCATGCCGGCATGCTTCCCACTCTGAAAGAAGTCATCGAGCGCCTTTTTACAAGCAGGAAGATAAAGGTCATCTTTACCACCGAAACGTTCGCACTCGGAATAAACATGCCCGCTCGTACGGTCGTCTTCGATGAGCTGACAAAATATTACGGCCGTTTTCACGATATACTTAAAACGCGGGATTTTTATCAGATGGCCGGCAGAGCCGGCAGGCGGGGCATCGATGAAGAAGGGTTTGTATACAGCCGCGTTAACCAGAACAGGACCTCTTACCAGGACCTTCACCGTATCATATTCGGCACCCCCGAAAAGGTGCGCAGCAAACTGAACGCGTCTTACGCTACTATTCTCAACCTGTACGACCATTACGGTGAAAACCTCTATGACATCTATCCCCGGTCCTTTCATTATTTTCAGGAGACAAAGAGCGCCAGGAAAAAGGCGTTAGACGTCATGCATTCGAAAGTGGACCTGTTGAAACAGCTGGGTTATATCTCTCCGGAGGGCCTTACCGAAAAAGGCCGGTTCGCGTGCAATATTTACGGCTATGAACTCCCCCTGGGGGAGTTATACGAGCAGGGTATCCTGGAGCAATTGTCCGAAACCGAGCTGGGGATCCTGTGTGTCTCCCTGGTCTTTGAACCCAGAAAGGGCTGCGTGTGCCCGCGTCTAAGCGCCGCGGGACAGTCCCTTCAGGCCTTGTGCTCTCCCCTGACCAGGAATATCCACAATATCGAAAAAAGAGCGGACATTTCCCCGCCAAGCAAAAAATTCTATTATCATCTGTCCGCGGGCGTTGAATCCTGGCTAAATAAAGAATCTTTCGAAAAGGTATGTGCCCATACCGCTGCGGACGAAGGCGAGATCGTACGTTACTTCCGTATGGCCGTCCAGATCCTCAGGGAAATTCTCGACGCGCCGGTATCTCCCCACCTTAAGACCAAACTAAAACACACCATTGCGGCGATAAATTACGGTATTGTAGACGCGGAGAAACAACTGCGCGGCTGATCCTATTTCTTTCTTATACAAACATTATCGATATAGACCGGCCCTTCATATGTCACGTCGCCTTCTTTGAACACGCGCACATTGACCCTCTTTATCGTCTTCCGGAACTTTCCATCCGGGGTATATTCCCGCCACCCGTCCGCCCCCGGGGCGACGCCCGCCTCGACCCTGCTCCAGCGGCCCGGCAGCAGAGAGACAGGTTTATTCATATATACCCACCTTAAGTCCCGCCCAAAAGTTATTCCCAGGTCCGCGTACAGGCCTTTCGGGGCGTCCTCCGGGACATAAACATCCGCGCTTACGGAAGAATATTTCGTAAGGTTCAACGGTTGCTGTACCTCGGCAATTACGGCCTGCCAGCGTGCCCCGCTGAAATTCCCGTAAACCTGGAGGCTATTGTCCCCCTTGACGGCGTGCTCCCCGCTGGGCTGAACGCTCCTTGTAACATATGAAGGTATACTCAACGCCCACGCCGGTATGCCCCATCCCTGCAGGCCGTCGGAAAAATCATATATCGTTATATACCCTTTTTTCTTGTCTTCTTTCGCGGCCCGTTCTGCCAGCGCTTTTTCCATGTTCCGTTTTTCCCTCTTCGCGAACTCTTCTAACGTGCATTGTTCCTCTCCGTCTATCATCCCGGCCGCGTATTTCATGGGCACCGCGAAATTCAGATTTTGCCCCATCGCCGCGTTATACCCTGACGTCGCTATCCCCACGACTTCCCCTTCCGCGTTGAAGACCGGTCCGCCGCTCGACCCGGGCGATATAGGGGCGCTTATCTGATAAATGTCGAACCCTTTTCCCGTATCCCTTATCTGCGATAACAGGCCGTCGGAGATCGTGTTTTTAAGGCCCCTGGGGTTCCCTATCACGCTGACCTTTTCCCCGACCTTCGCTTCTCCCGAAAGATCGGCCTTAACGGCGGGCAGGCCTTCCGCGGGGATCTTGATCACCGCGATATCTTTTTTTTCATCATAAGAAATGAGGTAAATCTCCCTGAAGGTCCGGCCGTCCCCGAGTTTAACGACGGCCGGCTGCGCCATTTTAATAACGTGGTAATTGGTCACGATAACACCGGTCTCTTTCACGATGAACCCGCTGCCTACTCCCCGCTTTTCTCCCCTGCTTTCGGTCGAGATCATCACTACCGCGTCACCGTATCTGCCCATTATCTCCACGGGGCTCATATCCTCCCCCTGCGCCCGCGCCCCGCTACAGCAGCACACACACAGGATGAGACAAACACCCAAGCTTTTTTTGTGCCTGAAACTCCTCAAAAACTTATCTCCCTTCATTTATTTTTTTCACGTTATTTCCCCTGTTGTTTTCTTCTTTCCTCGCACGGCAGCACTACATGGAACGTTATTTCTCCCGCGCCCCCCGCTTCCGCCCAGATCTTGCCCCTGTGCTTCTCGATGATATTCTTTGAGATCGCAAGGCCGAGCCCCGTTCCGCCGGATTCCTTGTCGCGTTTTTGCCCGTATTCGTCAAATTGCCGGAAAAGTTCCGGCAGCTTTTCTTTATCGATGCTTATCGCGCTGCCTTTTACGTCCACACGTATCGCGTTTTCCCCCTCTCTCGAAGAAACGACCTCAACTTCACCCCGTTTTGTGCTGTTAATGGCGAGATTGACTATATTGGTCAGGACAAGCGTTATTTTCTCTTTGTCAAATACCGCTTCCGGCAGTTGGTCCTCCAGGGCCACGTTAAATTTTACATCCTTCTTTCCCGCCAAAAGCGGGACCATGTTTGTCCGGACCGTTTTTATAACCTCATTAATATCGTTCTTTCCCATCATGAAATCCGCTTTCTCAGTCTTAAGTTTATGGATCTCCACAATGTCGGAGACCAGCCGGGAAAGATTTTCTCCGCTTCTTTTTGCCAGTCCCAGCAGACTTTTCTGCTGCTCGTCAAACTCTTTCTGTTCCTTTCCCAGCACCCGGTTCAAGCACTCCCTTATCGCCGTAAGCGGTGTCCGGAACTCATCGGATATCATGGATATAAGTTTCGTCTTTTCTTCCATTTTCTCTTTCAGCTTTTCCTCGACATTCTTCCGCTCGATGATCTCCTGGTCTCGCGTAGCGATCGCGGCATTGAGTTTGTCCGCCATTTTATTAAAAGACCGTGCCAGGTCCCCGACCTCGTCGTCAAGGTCGATATTGGCCCTCTGGGAAAGGTCCCCCCGCGCTATCAGCCCTGTTACCCTTACAAGTTTTCTTATGGGCCTGCTTATTCCGCGGGCCACAAAAAACGCGATGATCCAGGCAATGATAACAGCGATGATCCCCAATGTTATCATTTTGTCCCTCAGCCTTATCGCCGGGGAAAAGGCTTTTTCCTGAGGCGCCTGAGAGATGACCGACCAGCCCGCCATGATATCCGTACCATATTCGGCCATATCCGCGTATCCCGCGATGACCTTCACTCCGGAACTGTCCCTGTACACGGAATATCCGCTTTTTTTGCCTTTCATCTCCGGCCTCAAAGAAGAATCCGCCTGCAGGTAAATAAGCGGACTAAATGTCTGCGCTTCCCCGTTCTGCGTCACTATCATCTTCGACGGGTTATCCAGCAGATACGCTTTCTCTCCCCTCACCGTGAGGCGCCTGAACTGCCCGACTTTCTGCAGAAGATCGTCCATTTTGACCGACCCGGCCAGTATGGAAAGTGTATTCCTGCCGCTGCTGTCGGCCACCGGGGTGAAAAGATGTATCCCAAGTTCGTTTTTTTTTCCATATACGAATTTTACCAGGACCGTATCTCTTTTCTCCTTTTTGGCCCTTTCTAAAATATCCTCACTCCCTTTTGCCAGATACGAAACCGGCTTTCCTTCATATTCCGGATCGGTAGAAGCTATTACTTTGCCGTCCAGGTTCACGACCGACAGATCTTTGAACCCCGATGCCGCTCTGACCTCCTGATCCAGATATGCGGATATCATCTGCGCGTCCCCTGTCTTCACCGCATACGCCTTTGAAAACTCGCGTATCATGGCCTCCCTTCCCCCGATATACGCGTCAATATCTTTCGCGGCCAGCTCCGCCACATACTGCAGGTCCCTCCCGATCTTTTCCTTCAGTTCCCGCTGGGCATCTTCGATGATAAGCGCCAGCACGATGAACACGGCGACCAGAACAAGCCCCACATAACTCACGCGTAATTTAGGCCCAAGCTTCATTTCCGCTCCTTGTCAACGTC
>JBDRFA010000181.1:0-10298 GCA_043819235.1 Candidatus Omnitrophota bacterium
AGCCCCTTCCCTTTACGGATTTTTAGTTTTTATATAACTTTTGAAAGGATAAAAAAGATAAAGCGTTAAATATGTCTGAGCCCGACGAAGGAGGGCGAGTTTATTTAACGCCCTTTCGAAAGTTAGATAAAAACGTTACGGTAGCTATAACTCTGCGAAAAAATCCGTCTGGGAAGGGGCTTCTGTTCTCCCCTTCCACCTCCTTCGCTCTCCCATCATTTAATTCTGCATGCGGAGGCAAAAGCAGACTCGCTTGCGCTTCCTCCCTTTACACGTTACAATATCAGATATGAAAGGGAAAGCGGCGGTCCATATCGGGTGTTCGGGGTGGGACTATAAGCACTGGAAAGGGTGTTTTTATCCGGAGGGCTGTCCGTCCGGTGAATGGTTCGAGAAATACGCGGGGATATTTTCTACGGTCGAGATAAATAACACTTTTTATCGCCTGCCCTCGGTATCCACTTTTAAAAAATGGCGCGACATGGCCCCGGAAGGGTTCATATACGCGGTGAAAGCCAGCCGGTTCATAACGCATATGAAAAAGCTGAAAGACGCCGGCGGGGCGATGCGTCAATTTCTGGACCGCGCCGGAGCCCTGGGAAACCGTCTCGGGCCTATCCTGATACAGCTTCCGCCGCACTGGCGGGTTAACGCGGAACGTCTTGACGGATTCACGGATGAACTGCCGGCCGGTTTTAGATATGTTTTTGAGTTCCGTGACAGTTCCTGGTATGCTGAGGATGTTTACGGGATACTTTCGGGTAAAGATATGTCATTATGCCTTCACGATATGAAAGGTTCAGAACCCCCGGAGACAGCGATTGGCCCGTTATCCTACATAAGGTTTCACGGCACCGCCGGGACATATGGCGGGAAATACCCTGAAGATATACTCGACAAAAGGGCGCGGTTCATAAAGAAGATGAGGGGAGAGGGCAGGGAGGTATACGCGTATTTCAACAACGACGCCGAAGCGAACGCCCCGTGCGACGCGTTACGGCTTATTAGAAAGGTGAGTTGACCGGACTTATGCAGACAGGCCATACAAAAGAGAATCAGATGCCCAGACCCGCATGGATACGCGGCAGGGTATCGTGGAATGAAAATACCGCCAGGGTGTGCGGTATTTTGAAGAAGCGCAACCTTAATACCGTGTGTGCCGAGGCGGCGTGCCCGAATAAAGGGGAATGCTGGGGCCGGGGGCACGTTACGTTCATGGTACTGGGCGGCACGTGCACGCGCGGGTGTTATTTCTGTAACGTTAATTCCGGGATACCGCTTGCGCCGGACGTTTCTGAACCTGAAAATATCGCGGAAGCGCTCAGAGAGTCCGGCGCGGAATACGCGGTCAGAACATCGGTCACGCGCGACGACCTTGAAGACAGGGGCGCCGGGCATTTCGCGGATACGGTCAGGGCGGTGATGGCAAAGACGCCGGGAACCGTGGTGGAACTTTTGATCCCGGACCTTGACGCGGACCGGAGGCTGCTGGAACGAATAGCGTATTCAGGCGCGGAAGTCATCGGTCACAATATAGAGATGCCGGAGCGTCTTTATGAACATATCAGGCCGCGTGCCGATTACAGAAGATCCCTCAAAACGCTTCGGGTACTCAATGATCTCAGAACGGGCCGCGCGGATATGTTCCTGAAATCGTCGCTTATCATCGGGCTCGGAGAGTCGGAGGAGGAGATCCTCGGGACGTTGGAAGACCTGAAAAGGGCGGGTGTAGATATTGTTTATATAGGCCAGTACCTTTCACCTTCCCCGAAGCACTGGCCGGTGAAAAAATATTATACGCCCGAAGAATTTGACTCTCTTGCGAAAAAGGCCGGGGAACTCGGGTTTCCCGCGGTATGCGCCGCCCCCATGGTACGAAGCTCATACCGCGCGCGCGAATCCTATCTGGAATGTAAATCTTTGAAGCGCTGATGCTGCTGTAGCGCGACGGGGGAAGAGGAGAACAGGCCCCCATTCCCAGACGGATTTTTCGCCGAGGTATAGCTATCGCGACGTTTTTATCTAACTTTTGAAAGGGCGTTAAATAAACTCGCCCTCCTTCGTCGGGCTCAAACATATTTAACGCTTTGTCCTTTCAAAAGTTATATAAAAACTAAAAATCCGTAAAGGGAATGGGGGCCTGTTCTCCTCTTCCCCCCCATTTAGATTAAACTATTTATTGAATTAACGAATGATTTGTGGTAGAATGTAAAAAAAGGTTGAGTAATAGGAGAAAAATATTAACATTTTGTCTGGTTTATAATTAACCCAAATTAATCTAGAAATCTAAAAAGGGTATTAATAAAAATGTGTAGGCTAAATAAGGGCAAATATTTAAATGTTTTAACCATGGCCGTGGTGTGCCTGTTCGCGATAAATACTTCATCCCGGGAATACCCTGCCACATCAGCAAAGGCATATGAACATACCCTTCAGATCGAGACCCTTTTCAGCGATATCGCAGGCGCGGGGTTAACCGAAGGTTATGATGAATCGCAGCTCAGGATAGAGTTTCGCATCATACATGAATGGTTATTATCCGAAAAGAGAAAACCTTTCGCCGATATCAACGCGGCCATGGATGATATGTGCCTTACGGATAAGCTGAGGGAACGTAAAAGAATATTGTGCATAAGAGGCCCTGTGGCGGTAAAGGACGGGAATGGGGTTATATATGTCGAGTTTCTTGATGGCCCGAATAAGGATAAAGTTTTAAGAATAGTATCCGCGGCGAGTAACTTAAAGGCTGCTGAAAAGAACTCCAGAATATATGTGGATGTACATATGGAAGCCCTCAGGGAAAAAGCAATAAGTTCCCCGGCTCCGGGATCTAAAAAAAATAAAGATGAATTGAAAGGGTCTTTTAAAAGCGGAAATATTATTTTTTACGCGGATATCGTGACCGATATTGAGGAGATAAGGAGAAATCTGGACAGATGGTTCATGGGGAACGAAAAACGTTATTTTAACAGACGCCAGTGGGATAATTGTATAGAAAAGAATATGGAAACAGGTTATCCGGATTTTCTTGTTAAATTGGAGTCTGACAAAAAAGAATTATTAGGTATTTTATATCAGCACAGGGATAGGTGCAATATTTTCGCGAACGGCGATGTGTCTGTTCAAAACACCTATATAGGCGATATAGGTGAGGTTACCGCGAGGTACAGGGGCAGGGGGTTGGGCGAGGTCCTCATGGCAAAAGCGGTTGAAATGGCTCTGAAAGAACTTGAGGATGAAAATTATCTTGTTAACCCGCATGGGGAGCAGGTCTTCCTCGAGCTGGAAGACTCAGCGGCAATCTATATCGCGCATCCCGCAGAGGATAGGGCGTATGCGGAAAAAGGCAGACAGGCGGTGGATTTTATTGAAAAACTGGGTTTTATCCAGATAAAAGACCCTGAATGGAAGAGATTATCCGATGAGGAGCGGGAAGAGTGGCTGCATCTGGCCATATTCAAAGGGGACGCAGAGCGTCTTGTCAATATGAATAAACAGAGACAGCTGATGGGCACACCATTTCAGCCTGAACCTGAACATGAACAGATGGCGCTCTTTCCCATATTAGCACCGGCTTTTAAACAGATGAGTTTATTCGGCGATGAGGATGCGGGAACAGATCAGTTTAAAACATCACCCGGCCGCAAGCCGAAACGTTTATCGAAAAAGAAAAAACGCGGGCTTTCGGCTCCGGAACAGTTAAAACTTCCATTTACTGAAGAGACACACATTGCCGAAGAGGCCGGGGAAATAAGTGATTTTTATAAAGATCCTGAGGTGAGCGCGGCGCGGGGAACAAACCTGGCAACTGCTAAAAGAAAAGAAGCCGTGCGTGCAATAGAAAGTTATACAGGGCATATATCGCGCGGGATCAATCAAGAGATTGAACAAAATGGGAATAATGAGCATTATCAGCGTAATATCAAGAAAATTATAAGTAAAAGCAACATCTGCGGTATAAGCCTTATGAATATTTTTATAGGTTATATCGCGGAAATGTCAGGACGGGCAGAGGCTGACGAAAAAGCACCTGTGATCGATATGGTTATTGACCTTTCGTTAATATCAAGCGTGGAAACAAGAGACTATATAGAAACATGGGCGGACCTTATACTGATGTGCCGCGGCTTCCAAAATGTTAATTTTATTTTTGAAAAGGATCACGCAATAGCCGGATCAGAGAATGTCCCGGATAATATAAAGTATGGCATGAGGTCTGCGCCGGACCCGCGCGAGTTCGTGGACAGACTTAAAACAACGGTACTGGGAAGAGCGGCCTATTATAATCTGGATAAAGAAATATCCGGGCTTATCGATAACCGCATAAAGATCAATCGCAGCAAGCCGGAGGATAAACCCGTAGAAATATATATAACTTCTAAAGAATTACTTGAATGGATGCGTGACGCGAATATACCTCTAAAGAATAATCAGTATCCTGTCGCCATGGAGGGGCTTACCACTACTGGAGAGGGGGTGGCGCTGCGGAATTTTGAGGCCGCTCTTGTGATAGGTTTGTCTAAAGCCGCATTGGTGCTGGCAAGGGACAGGGTTCGGGAGGGTATACCCGGCGCGGAAGAGGATTTTGAGGATTTAAAAGAAAATATCCTGATCAAACTCAATGATCTATATAAAGCCATACGAAAAGGTGTACAGATAACGGAGTATGTTCTCATGAAAATGATAGACCATGATGAATTGGCCCACAGGTTAGAACGCGCCATTGATCTTTATCTGCCGCCCATAACCCGCATGCCGGTCAAAAAACTACAGCACCTGCATGAAAGTATCCGCCAGGCTCTGCAGAGCGTGTAAAAATGACCGCTGTAGCGCGGCGGGGGAAGAGGAGAACAGGCCCCCATTCCCAGACGGATTTTTCGCCGAGTTATAGCTATCGCGACGTTTTTATCTAACTTTTGAAAGGGCGTTAAATAAACTCGCCCGCCTTCGGCGGGCTCAGACATATTTAACGCTTTATCCTTTCAAAAGTTATATAAAAACTAAAAATCCGTAAAGGGAATGGGGGCCTGTTCTCCTCTTCCCCCTGAAGTAACATTGCGAGGCTCGTTTGACGCCTCGTTGCGGAAGGATCGGCGCCCGGACGGGAGAAGGTAAGATAAAACCTACAGCTTAAAACCTAAAGCTAAATTAGGCGCTCCATATCATTAAAGTTGTGTGTAGCGCCTAATTTATTGACAGTGCCGGGTTTTGCCATATAATAAGAATATTATTTCCACAACAAAGAAAGCTCATCATTTATGTCTGGAACGGTTTGCGAGTTGAAAAGAACTCCTCTTTACTGCCGGCACCTGGCCGCGGGGGCGAGGATGGTCCCTTTTTCGGGATGGGATATGCCTGTGCAGTATTCCGGGATAATAGAGGAGCATATGCATACACGCTCGAAAGCGGGGCTCTTCGATATATGCCACATGGGGGAATTTTTCCTGCGGGGAGCCCGGGCCGCGGAGGAACTTGACCGCCTGGTGACCTGCCGCGTAGATGACCTGCCGGAGGGAAGGTGCCGTTACGGCTTCCTCCTCAACGATGAAGGCGGGATAATAGACGACCTGATCGTTTTCAGGATACGGGAAGATGAATTCGAACTTGTCGTAAATGCCGGTACCGTGGAAAAGGACAAGAGGTGGATACTCGGCCGTATTTCCTCCGGGGATATGTTTTCCGACAGGTCCGCGAACATCGCTAAACTGGATATACAGGGGCCGTTATCCCCGGGGATAATGGGGAAGATATGCGGGGATAAGGCAGTTATGTCCCTTAAAAGGTTTTCGTTCACGTATATGGACATAAACGGCGTTACCACGATGGTCAGCCGTACCGGCTATACCGGTGAAGAGGGGTATGAACTTTTTTTTCCCGCGGAAGAATCGGAAAAGTTCTGGGACATGTTCCTGGCGTTCGATGAGGTGAAACCGGTCGGGTTAGGGGCGCGTGACACACTCAGAATGGAGATGGGGTATTCGCTTTACGGTAACGATATAGACGAGAAACATACTCCCCTAGAGGCGAACCTCGCTAGATTCGTGTTCATGGGCAAGGATTTTACAGGGAAAGAGGCTCTGGTGAGGCGGGCTAAGGAAGGGGTAAAACGGGTATTGACGGGCTTTATCTGCGAGGGCAGAAGAAGCGCCAGGCCGCATTTTACCGTGTACGGCGGCGGAAAGGCCATAGGTGAAGTGACAAGCGGCGGTTTTTCCCCGTGCCTGAAAAAAGGCATCGGGTTATGTTATCTCGAAAAAGATTTCAACGCGGAAGGCCGTGAGATAACGCTCTCGGACGGCAAGACAGAAATAAAAGCTGCTGTCAAACAAGTCCCGATATACAAGAGGTAAACAATAGGCGACTAAACGCAGCAAGGAGGTAACCGTGACGATACCCGAAGATCTTAAATACACGAAAGAACACGAATGGGTCCGCATTGAGGGCGATGAGGCCGTTATCGGCATAACGGACCACGCGCAGTCGGAGCTGGGGGATATAACTTTTGTCGAACTCCCGAAAATAGGCAGCAGCGTCAAACAGTCCGGGAGCATCGCTACAGTGGAATCCGTTAAAGCCGCGAGCGATATCTACGCGCCTCTTTCGGGAAAAGTGATAGAGGCCAACTTCGCGCTGGAAGACAAACCGGAAAGTATCAACCGGTCCGCTTACGGGGACGGGTGGATATGCCGGATAAAGGCCGCCGACCTTTCCGAGGCCGGGAGGCTCATGGACAGCAAGGCGTACGCGGAATATTTAGAGGGGGCCGGGCAGTGAGCTATATACCTCATTCGAACGAAGACCGCCGGGAGATGTTAAGGCGTATCGGCGTAAAGTCGGGCGATATCGATGAGCTTTTCAGGTGTATCCCGCGCCAGCTCAGGGCTTTATCGTTCGACCTCGCGCGCGGGCGGTCGGAATTCGAGGTCGTCAAATACCTGAAAGGCCTGGCCGATAAGAACGCTACCAATCTGGTGAGCTTTCTGGGCGGCGGGTTCTACGACCATTTCATACCGGCGGCGGTTGACGCCGTTGTTTCGCGGTCGGAGTTCTACACCGCGTACACGCCGTATCAGCCCGAAGCTTCCCAGGGGACGCTCCAGGCGATATATGAATACCAGAGCTGTATATGCCGCCTGACAGAGATGGAAGTGTCGAACGCCTCGCTTTATGACGGAGGTACGGCCCTGTACGAAGCGGCTATGATGGCGATACGCATCACGGGCCGGAACAAGATCATAATGGACGGCGGGGTAAGCCCCATATACCGCAAGATGATGTATTCTTACACAAGCAACCTGTCCATTGATTTTGTCGAGATCCCGGTAAGCCATGGCCAGAGTAATAGAGAAGAAATATTCAAATATATAGACGATAGGACGGCCGCGATAATACTTCAGAACCCTAATTTTTTCGGTGTCATAGACGACCATAGCGATATATCGGAAAGGTGCCATAAGCTGGGCGCTCTCGTGATAGAAAGCGTGTACCCGGTCTCGCTGGGTATTTTAAAGACCCCGAGGGAAATGGGGGCCGATATCGCTACGGGGGAAGGCCAGAGCCTGGGGATACCGCTTTCGTTCGGGGGGCCGTATCTCGGGTTTATGGCCACGAAGAGGGAATTTGTCCGGAAGATGCCCGGCAGGATAGTCGGTGCTACCACGGATACCCGGGGCGAGAGGAGTTTTGTCCTTACGCTTCAGACCAGGGAACAGCATATTCGCAGGGAAAAGGCCACGTCGAATATATGCTCGAACGAGGCGCTTTGCGCGCTGCGGGCCCTCGTGTATATGTGCCTTACGGGCAAAGAAGGTATCCGGCAGGTGGCTCGGCTCTGCCTTGAAAAGGCCGAATACGCCAAACAGAGGTTCGAGAAGATCAAGGGAGTGCAAGTGAAGAGGAGTTCCCCTACGTTCAACGAGTTTATAGTCAGGTTTCCCAAGGACCCGAATGAGATAATAAAAAAGCTTATCCCGCAGGGGATAGCGCCGGGTTTCCCGCTTGGCAGGTATTATGACGACCTCAAGGATTATATGCTCATAGCCGTGACGGAAAAAAGGACGAAAGAAGAGATAGATATGTTTGCCGAAGCCGTGGAGGGAGCGTTATGGAGCTGATATTTGAGATGTCTAAAGCCGGCAGGAAAGGGGTTACGCTTCCCGAAAAGGGGGTCCCGGTCAAAGTGGATGTCGATCCCCGGTATCTGCGGGAAAAAGACGCGGAACTTCCGAACGTATCCGAACCGGGGGTCGTCAGGCATTTCACGAACATGTCGAAGATGAATTTCGGTGTGGATTCGCATTTCTATCCGCTTGGGTCCTGTACGATGAAATACAACCCTAAGTTCACCGAGAAAATAGCGGCCCTTGACGAGTTCGCGTCGCTCCATCCCCTTCAGCCGCAGCTTATAACGGGCGCCGCGCTGACACAGGGCGCGCTCGAGGTCATCTATAACCTGGAGAACGCGTTATGCGAGATCACCGGGATGCACAGTTTCACTTCACAGCCGATGGCGGGGGCGCACGGCGAACTTACGGGCGTTATGCTGATCGCCGCGTATCACAGGCATAAGGGGAACAGGAAAAAATATGTCCTGATACCCGATTCCGGGCACGGCACGAATCCCGCTTCGGCGGCTATCGCGGGCTATGAGGTTAAATCGATCAAGTCGGGGCCGGGCGGCGTGATGGACTCAGGCGAGTTCAAACGCGCTCTCTCTGACGATGTCGCGGCGGTCATGCTGACGTGCCCGAACACTTTGGGCGTATTTAATCCCCGAATAAAAGAGATATCGGACCTTACGCATAAAGCCGGCGGACTCATGTATTACGACGGCGCCAACATGAACGCGATACTGGGTAAAGCGCGCCCGGGGGATCTCGGGTTTGACGTGGTGCACCTTAATCTCCATAAAAGTTTCGCCACTCCCCACGGCGGCGGCGGGCCGGGGTCGGGTCCGGTAGGCGTAAAGAAAGAACTTGATCCGTATCTGCCGGTTTCACGTGTAGTGAAAAAAGAGGACGGAACGTTCATCCTGGATTACGACAGGCCGCTTTCTATCGGCTATATATCCCCGTTCTACGGGAACTTCGCCGTTATGCTCAAGGCGTACGCGTATATACTTCTGCTCGGCAAGGAAGGGCTCATTGAGGTCAGCGAGAACGCCGTTCTGAACGCCAATTATCTGAAAGCGCGCCTCGGGGAATATTACGATATCCCCTACGGCGAAGGCTGCCTGCATGAGTTCGTCATTTCGGCCTCGCGCCAGGCTAAAAAAGGCGTCCATGCTATCGATATCGCCAAAGCCCTTATCGATAACGGGATCCATCCTCCTACCGTATATTTTCCGCTCATCGTGAAGGAAGCCATTATGATAGAGCCTACCGAAACGGAATCCAAAGAAACGCTCGACAGGTTCGTTGATGTCATGATAGAACTGGCGGAACTGGCCGATAAGTCCCCGGAAAAGTTCCGAGATTTCCCCAAAACTTCCCCCGTAGGAAGAGTGGACGAGGTCAAAGCCGCAAAAGACATGGATATAAATTATTTGCCGGGGACGACGTATTAGTTGAAAAATAAGGGGACGTTTCACCCCTTCCTAAAATATAATAATGATGAGGTTTGTTGAATATTCTTGCAAAAGTCCCGAAGAGACTATCGCCCTGGATGAGTTGCTTTTGAAAAAGGCCGAAGCGGGGGATACAGGTGAGACGCTCAGGATATGGAGTGCGACGGATCATTTTGCCGTCCTGGGGCGCGCCGGAGGAGCCGGGGAGGACTGTTACACGGAGAAATGCCGGCGGGACGGCGTGAAAATAGTAAGGCGATCCTCCGGGGGAGGGACGGTCCTACAGGGGCCGGGTTGTTTCAATTTTTCAGTTATATTGTCCTATGAACGGGACAGTTCATACAGGGACATTAACGCGTCTTACCGGGCTATACTGCAAAAGATGGTCGATGCCCTCGCGGCGGAAGGGTTCAGCGCAGAGTTCCGGCCCGTTTCGGACCTTGCCTCCGGCGGGAAAAAATTCTCAGGTAACGCCCAGGCGCGTAAGCGCGGGTATTTTCTCCATCACGGAACCATTCTTTTCGATTTCGATATAGACATGGTCTCTCAATACCTTAAGCACCCGATAAAAGAACCCGCTTATCGCGGGAGGAGGCCCCATGGTGAGTTCCTCACGAATATCCCTTTCACGTATGATGAGCTGACGCGGATAACCAAAAAGGTATTTCTGCCTGAGGATCATTCCGTCTGGGATCCCGCCGAAAAAGATATCAATGAGCTGAACCGCCTGGTC
>JBDRFA010000182.1:0-5045 GCA_043819235.1 Candidatus Omnitrophota bacterium
TCTTCTCCGGTGGTCAGTATTATTTTGCCTCTGAGCCGGTTTGTGGTATTCGACGGGATATAAACGTCCGCCGAAATAAGGTCATACCCGGTAAAGTCAAAAAATTGCTGGACTTCGACATGTGCCGCTGTCCATTTGATCTGGGGGAATTCGGCCTCGACCATAAGGCTGTTCCGGCCGTTCGATGATCTGTGTTTAGTTATTGTTAAAGGGTGTTTCGCAACATGGTCGTCTTTAGCGAGGGCCCAGGAAGGTATTTCCCACCCGTCCAGGGATGTTTCAAAATCAAAAAGAAGCAGACCCCTGCCGGCAATAGCGCCGTTTGCGGAAATAGCGTCAGCCGCCGGTATGGATGGCCGGGCAAGGTTCGATTTGGCATCGAAAGCGTATTTAAATTCAGTAAAAAATATTTTTTTATCTATTTTTGTCATAAAATGGGTCAGTACTATGTATACGAACAGTAAAACGATGCCGCAGACGATCGCGAGATAAACTACCATGGTCTTTGAGGCGGGAACGTTTTTTCTTAGATCTCGGGCAAGCGTTTTTTCCCTGAGGATCTTACGGGAGAATCTGTCTTTAGGATACGTGTTTTTCGCCGGGGCCTCGTTTTTCCATTTAGGATCGCGAGTTATCGTTTTGCTGAAAAAAACCCGGGACAGCTCCTCGTCAATCTTATCGCGAACTTTATTGTCTGTCATAATACATAAGGAAAATATATTGTTTTTACGTTTAATTGTGATACTGTTTTTTTAATTATAGCGCAATCAGACGAAAATATAAAGAAAAACATGACACACTATCAAAATTTATATTGCCCTAACGCACAAAATGTGGTACAATGATGCTTAAAATAAAATATATGAAAGGAAGATTATGAGGAATAACAGTTATATCATTAAGTTGTTAGTCTCGATGTGTTTTCTTTTAAATACCGTTTTGCCCAATACGGCGTTAGGTATCTCGAATGAAAACGCGGGTATCATGGATGACCTTGCTGTTCCTTCGATATTTGATGATCTGCGGGGGATAGAACATAAAGACATAGCAAATATTATGCTTGCTCTTCAGGCAAACCTGATGAGTTCAGGGGAAGAAGTCCTGGACATAGGATCCTTTAAAGAGGACATATTGCTTAAAGAAAAAACCATATTTGATCCTGCCAATATACATTTTTTCTATAGCGGGGATGGCCTGAAATCTTTAGCTAACGGGTATGTAAGCGTAAAATGCAGGGTCAAGAATGAAGGTCAGGAATTACGGACCTATCATGTTGTCTTCTCGATAACAAAAGCCGGAGAAGGGTTTCCCATGGAAGTGTTTACCGAGAATGAATGGGAAAAATGGGAGCAACTCCGGGACATTATAGCTTTTTCCGGCAACTTACCCGAAAGGGACGCGTATAAAACCGAAGACGCAAAAGCGATCGGGAGATATATACAACATGAAAAAAGCCAGGATACCGTAATAAGGAATTTACACGAAAAAGACTTTGTTAAAAAACCGCTGGGATCGCTGTTTAACTATAAAAAAACGATCACACAATTATTTAAAAAGCTTAACGTGGAAGTTAACGTTCCGGAAGGACTCTTGCCTTTAGAGGACCGGGAATTTTATCTGGTATCGATGGAATCCGGCCCTGACGGGTTGCCCGATAAGACATACTTTACAACTGTGATCGACGAGGAAGGTAAAGAACATGAAGTCTCCGCTTTCGCCCATTCAAGTAACAATGCCGTATATGTTTTTCTTCCGCGCATATATTTTACCGCTCTGACAGAAGAGGATATTGCCGGACATTATCCTTTTATCGGATCAGATGAAAAAAACCCGGAACAATTGAGGAATTTTACGTCCGCCTATGTAGAACGGGTGCTCGTTCATGAGATAGGAGTTATGCTTGGATGCCCGGTTCTGTCTGCGGAAAAACAGGATCCGTTCACGAAGACAAATCCGAATCTTATGGATATCAGATATACGAAACCCAGCCCGGAACCGGTAAAAGCCACAGTTGTCGATCTCGATAAGAACCTTTTAACACGCGATTATGCGGCGGGAGAGAACGGGAAGCAGGCAGGCTACGATGATCTTACGGCGCTGGAACAAAAACACATAGCAAGTGTTACGATCGCCGCGGAGTCAGGCGCGAAGGATTTGCTGCGAAAGATAAACGATGCCAGTAACGGCATGGATGCCGGGAGACCTTTTGTTGTGAAAGAAAAAACTGTATATCAGCCTTTGGTCATGAAGTTCCTTATTGACAGCGCTGAAATCATCGCGGACAAAAAACATATAAGCATTAAATGTGAAGTTCAGGATGAACGCCATCCGGATCAACAAAATAAACCGGCAGTATCAACATATTATGCGGTGTTCAAACCGTCTCACAAGGCACCTTTCGTCGAAGTTTTAACTAAAAAAGAGTGGAGGCGAGTACAGGCAGAGGAGATGTTTTTATCCAAGAGGATCCATGATAAGGAAAAAGGAGAAGATGTCAACGCGATTCGTAGAAACATAGCTCATGAGATCGGTGTGGACAGAATTATACGCGAAGCGCACGAAAAAGGACTCGCGAAAAAACCGAAGGAGACGACCCTGCCTTTCAGGGCCGCTATACGGCACCTTTACTCTGTTCTCAATGTAGACATAGAGAACCCCGAGAAGCTGTGGCCGATAGAAGCGAGAGAAATTTTCATCATCAAGAAGACCCCGCAGATCGCAAAAGAATTAGTCGAGTACTATACGGTCGTGGTAGATGTTGACGGGAAAACAGCGGCAATAAGCCCGGCTGCTCATTCCAGCAACTATGCGATCCATCTCTTTGTCAGTGAAGAGGAATACGATAACTATTTTGAGGAAAAAGGTCCTGTTTGGGAAGAACAGCAGCAGT
This sequence comes from Candidatus Omnitrophota bacterium, assembly GCA_043819235.1. Classification (GTDB taxonomy): domain Bacteria; phylum Omnitrophota; class Gorgyraeia; order Tantalellales; family Tantalellaceae; genus JBDRFA01. The sequence goes on from JBDRFA010000182.1 coordinate 2,891, forward strand.
TCTCGGCGAAAGAAGGCACATCAATGGCCTTGTCAACGTATCTTTGGGAAGTGTTGGCCCATGAAGTAGGAGTCATATGCGGGCTTCCCATGTTATCGGTGGATCCCCGGGACGAAAAACGTTTTTTGAACGAAATGGACATAAGGGTGAGGCAGGCGCGTCTAGAGGAAAACATCCCCCCTCACAAATTTTTCAGGATAACCGACCTTGATACGAACCTTTTGACACGTGATTATGCGGCGGGAGAGAACGAGAAGCAGGCAGGGCATGACGATCTTACGGCGCTGGAACGAAAACACATAGCAAGTATTACAAGTGCCGCGTTGACAGGGATGGAGACCTTGATAGGAAGGATAAGCAATGCCGCTGGCGGCATGGATGACGGGAAGCCTTTTGTCGCGAAAGAAGATACTATATATCAACCTTTGATTATGACCTTCGATATGCGCAGCGTTACAATCGTCACGGAGGGAAAATATGTATACCTTAAATGTGAGGTCCAAGACGAACGCCATCCGAATGAGGAGGGGGCAGCGGTATCAACATATTACGTGATACTTAAACCGTTTCACGAAAAACCCGCTATAGAGGTTTTTACCGGCAGAGAATGGCGCCGCATACGGGCGGGGGAAATGTCTTTAAGCAGGGGCCACGATAAAGGCGAAGATGAAGACGCGATCTATAGATATATATCTCATGAATTGGGCCTGGACAGAATTATACGCGAAGCGCATGAGAAAGGACTCGCGAAAAGGCCGAAAGAAACGACGCTGCCTTTCAGGGTCGCTATACAGCATCTTTACTCCATTCTCAATGTAAACATACAGAACCCTGAGAAGCTGTGGCCGATAGAAGAAAGAGAGTTTTTTATTATCAAGAAGACTCCGGAGATCGAAAAAGAATTATCCGAGCATTACATGTTCGTGGCAGATGTTCACGGGAATTCGACGGCAATAATCCCGTCTGCTCATTCCAGCAACTACGCGGTCCATCTTTTTGTCGATGAAGAGGCATACGAGAACTATTTTGAGGAAAAAGGCCCTGTTTGGGAAGCAAAGCGGCGGGCCGAGGAGGAATACGGCATAGCAATAGCCTTGCCGACGTATCTTTGGGGAATGTTAGCCCATGAAGTAGGCGTCATGTGCGGGCTTCCCATGTTAGTGGTAGACCCTGGAGACGAAAAATGTTTTTTTAACGAAATGGATATAAGATTAAAAGAGGGGTTCCTTGAGAAGAAAGAGCTTCCTCACGCATTTTTACAAATAACCGACCTCGATAAGAACCTTTTAACGCGTGATTACGCGGCAGCGGACGATCAGGGAAAAAGGGATATGCGGCGAAAAAGCCGTATAAAAGAAATGACGGTACTTGCCCGGGAAACCGGCGTTGAGATCTCGCGTCCCGTTCTTGAGAAGAATTATACTTTAATAACATGCGGAGATTTTTTTAAAGACGAAAAAGAACGCGAAGGCGATATGACCGAGTACGGAAGCGTATTTAACCTTGAATGGATCAAACCGGCCAGGCCGGAAACAACGATAGACAGAATAATCGATATGGTAACAGGGAAAAATCTTGATCCAAACAATGTGATGGTCCAGTTGCCAAAAGTGTTTTCGGAAGAACAATATCAAGGTGAGTTGACAAGACTCCTCGACGGCGCACCCGGCATCAAGTTCATGGTAGTCGATACGCAGGGGTTAAAAGGGGAGGCTAACAGTTTCAGATACCGCACGAACATATACGGGATGATGGTGCTTGCGCGAAAAATCAATACGGACACACCCAAAAACTCCAGGCTATACGGGCTGCTGGAATTTTTCATAACTTCCTGCCTGGGAGATGAGAACAGAGCTTTGGCCGAAGGGTACATAAACGCGCTGATACGCAACGACATAACGCTGATAGTGAGGACCATACTTTCCTATAAACCGATGGAACAATACGATATGCCGGATTATGACAAAGTTTCAGCGACACTTATCGCGGCGTAAGGAATTGCCAGATGACTAGTAACCGTTTAGCCAGAAGAAGAACTCCCTGATTTTCCTCGTCCGCAGCCGATAGACCCCACTAAAAATCCATGCGCAAGCCCGTAATAGATTAGCTGGCGAAAGAAGCGCTTATTTTTCGAGGGGTTTGAGAAACCTGATTG
>JBDRFA010000183.1:0-2207 GCA_043819235.1 Candidatus Omnitrophota bacterium
CTGCCCCATAAGATCCTCCTTACCCATTTTCTGGCGGACGATCTCTTCGTGCTTCTGTTGTTGGCGTTTTAAATAACTCGGCGAGTACTTGTTCCTCCGGTCCTGTTCCGCGGCTGACGGCAATAATTCTTCGGCGATACCGCCGAGCCGCTTGTAATCATAAATATCCGCGAACCCGACCTGCTGCGACAGAAAAGCAAAGGAAACAAAAAAGGATATGACCTTAAGCCATATCCTTTTTACGGGATTCGATCGAACTTCTATAAAACTGAAAACATCGGAAGCGCTATCATCTGAGATATCATAAGGCCCTTTGATAGGGATACTACCAAAGCCGGATTCGCCATTATGTGTGGAGCTACTATGTTCTGCCATTTTTTTGTCGGCGAAGACACATCGCCACGTTTTAGAAACTCTTTTAAAAATTGTTTATTAAGCAGACGAAGACATCCTCCGACGCAGTTAAAGTATATCATATTACGTTATGTAAGAACAATGAAACGGCCTTACTTTTTTATTACTAACAAATAATTATATTTTAAATGTTTATTGTTTTCAGTATGTTAACAATTATTATTATCATTGTTTAAACACATACTATCAAATCGACAATTTTATAAAGACCCCTAAAATACCTTTTTGTTTTCCTACAACAACAAGTTATACCATTTAAACTTGATTGGTATTGTTATTCCTAATGATAACCGAGACGGGACTGTTCACTACGCTCCTACCAGGGCCCCTCCGCCCGGTGTGGAGGCTCCCTGTACGGAGCAAGAGTGAACAGTCCCGTCATAAAAATGTTTTCGTTTTGTGCCATAGCTACAATACTGATCAAGTTAAAGCCGTGTAAGTGGTTCTGCCAAAAAGGTTTATAGGGCAGTGAAACGTCCCTGTGTTATCCGCGCGCCGGTATTATGCGAATATTGCTATAAACTCGTCCTGGAGGCGGTGTGTGTCGTCGATATCCTCGATGATCTTCGGACAATCCTTAAGATCGGTTAACAGTCTTTTGATAAGGTCTTCGAGATTTTCGTTTGTCGTGTTGATGATGACGTCAAAATGCTCGCCTGAGGTCAGGTGCTGTTTAAGTTCTTCCTCGTTCGCGGCGACGACAATAACGCCTTTAAACCCGATAGTTTTGAGTTTCCTTACCGCTTTTTCGAAATTGGCGCCATAGATAAGGGCCGCTTTACCGGCGGAGGCCATCTGGATCTCCAGGGATTTACCCTGCCTGGGAAGCCCCTTCTTTATTGCGTCCCTTACCCTGGTTACCATCTGCCGCATATTCAGCGGCTTGGATAAAATATCGGAGATCAAACCTTCTCTTTTCATCCTTGTCAGATGTTCATTACCTATACCGTGCCCGCTCGCGATGAAAATGGGAAAATTACAGCCCATTTCCCGGACTTTACTTGTCAACTCTATCCCATCCCTGATATCACTTCCGTTCGGCACCGGCATCCTGACATCAAAAATGGCAAGCTGGAACTCTACCCCTTCTTCCCTCGCCGTATTTATCAGGTCGAACGCTTCCTGCGCGTTCCCGGCCAGCCAGACGTTATAACCTTCCATTTCCAGCCAGATCTTGTACTGTTCTAATTGGTGTATCTCATCTTCTGCGACTATGACATGCGGCGCGCCTTCTTTGATCTTTTCCGGTTTAGAATCGAACCCCTTTTCACTGACCGCGTCCGTTACGTCCGAAGCGGGCCTCCCCGCTGTTTCCGGGCCTTGCGTCAGGGCCGGGACAATTATCCTGATCTCGGACCCGTCATCGGTATTCCTCACGCTTATCCTTCCGCCTGAACGGGCCAGTATAGCGCGGGCAACCGCCAGCGAATTACTCCTTTCCTCTTTCCATTCAAAGACCGCCGCGCCCTTATCGTCCCCCTCAAGCGCCGTTTCCGCCAGTTGGCTGTCATCAAACCTGTAATAATTATGCTTAAAGCTGATAACTATGTTCCTGTCATCTTCTACGGTCTGGATACTTACCCTGCACGACCTCTTTCCAGGCGCCAGTTTGTTGACAGGCAGATCGTTCCCTTGCAGGCCTATGGATAAAACGTTATACAAGACAAACTTGAACGATGCTTTTTCAGCTTTCATGAAAATACCCGTGTCGGGGGTCGATACCTCGACATCGTCGGGGTAAATCTGCGCGTTCTTGAAAAATCTCGTTGAATTTTTAAACGCGCGTAGAACGC
>JBDRFA010000184.1:0-2574 GCA_043819235.1 Candidatus Omnitrophota bacterium
AGCGGGGGAAGGGTTTGGAGTGAATTGCGATTTTTAGCCAAATCCCGTATTTTTTTTGGGCACCCAAAACCGGACGAGGTTTTGGGCGCGAGGACTGTTTGAGCCCGCCAGAGGCGGGCGAGTTCCGCAGCGCCAAAAAAAATGCGGGGTTTGGCGTTAAGAAAATCGCTCTGAACGGAAAACCCTTTCCCCGCTCTTATCGCGTCAATCCCCCATTTTATTAAAATTCCGTTACGCCAAGTTAGATCTTCCGGATCATAACCCTCGAAAGATAACGACCAAAAGGACGAATATCAGGAATCCCGAAACGATGTAAAAGTCGTTGAAATAGAAGAAATCCGAGATCTTATCGCCTGCCGCCTCTCTTTCTCCTGTCCCGGGGAAAATGTGGATCCTGCGGAACGCTTTTCCCCGGTCCGCTCTTACGGTTATCAGGTCCTTTTCCGTCACCCTGGAATCTATCTCCGCGCGTATAGCGTCTATCTGGTCTTTCTGAAAACGTATGAGCTCTCCGCCTATTTTATAAGCCGAGATCACCCCTTCCTCGATAAGGCTGACCACTTTCTTCTCTTTGATCCCCAAATACCCGGACAGTTCTTCTAAAGTAAGCAATTTCTTATGCATGTCTCTACACCCTCACTTTTCCTTCGGCTATCCACTGATCTACCCTGGATCTCTCGAACAGCCACTCCCCACCCTCTCTTGTTGCCGGGAGCAGCCCCCCCGTCACCCAATCGTTGATCTTGCTGTTCTCGACCTCCAGATACTTCGCCAGCTGGGCCATCGTCATCCAGTCGCTTCTGGAAATATCCACGTCCGCCTCCCCCGCGAACATCTTTATCCGTCCGTTCAGGACGGCCCCCTCGCTCACTTCAAGCTTAGGTGTCTCGATATCGCCGTTGACCCGGGCCGTTGATTCCAGCTTCACTATCCTGGTGGCTTTGATGGTGCCGTTCACGAGCCCCGAGATAGAAATGCTTTCCCCTTTGATCTCGGCCTTTATTTCAGCTTTTCTCCCGATCATCAACATGCCTTTCGTGTCAAGGTTCCCTTCAAATTTCCCGCTGATCCGCAAATTCACCGGATCATCAAAACGAAGCGTCCCCTGCATGGTAGCGTTAACGTCCAGCACTTTCTCTTCCACCGGCGGCCTTTCTTCCTCTCTTTTCTTCTTCATGACGTACCTCCTTTTCGGCTTTAAGCTTTAATTCACTCCCATCCCACCCTGATCACTCCGGGAAGAGACTCTATTTCAGCGATCAGATCCTTGTGGTGAATACGCGCTACCACCAGGGCAAAAACTATATCCTGTTCTTTGGCATCCGGCGCTTCCGATAAAACCGCTTTTTTTACGGTCCCGCTATACGCCCCGATTATATTCTCAATGTCGTCTTTATCTATGCCGCCGTCACGGGATATCGTGACCTTCAATTTTTTCCCGTGCGCCTTCAATTCCATCCTTTCCTCGAGGCGTGAAAGGATAAGGACCGCAAGCGCGATGAACGTGGTCATCCCCGCCGCCGCGTAAAGTCCGGCTCCCACGGCCAGCCCGATGGCGGAAACCGCCCAGATACTTGCCGCGGTGGTCAGCCCCCGGATGTTACCGCCATATCTTATTATAGCACCCGCGCCCAAAAATCCAATGCCCGTAACCACCCCCGCGGCTATACGCGAAGGGTCCGCGCCGCCGAGGTCCCCGTACTGAACGGCCATGCCGATGGATGTGATCATAAAAAGCGTAGACCCCATGCAAACAAGTATGTGTGTCCTGAGGCCCGCGGCACAGCCATGGATCTCACGTTCCAGCCCGATAAGGCCGCTCAATACGGCCGATACCACTAACCTGAGTAAAACAGTCGTGCTCAGCATCATTGCCCCTCCTCACTCTCCGGTGGTTTTCGCGTTCAACAGAAGATCCGACCGCAGGCCCGCGTTAAAAAGCCCCTCGCCGAGGAACGCCACCATGGCGGCATTATCCCCGCAATATTCTTCCTCGGGCAGATAAAGTTCTATCCTTTCTTCCCGCGCCCGCGAGATCAGTTTCCGGCGCAGCTCCCCGTTATTGATGACGCCGCCGCCGACCGCCAGGGTGCGCGCTCCCCTCATGCGTACCGCCCTGGATATCTTTTTATCAAGAACGTCTATCACCGCTTCCTGAAAAGAAAAACATATCTTATCTTTTTCCTCCCCGGTTTTCCGGGAATCCCGCCAGTGATAAAGGACCGCCGTCTTTAATCCGCTGAAACTGAAATCCAGATCGGACCTGTCCCGCAAAAACGCCCGGGGAAAACGTATCGCTTCCCTTCCATTATACTCTCTCGCCCTCTTTTCCACGACAGGCCCTCCCGGGTACCCGAGCTCCAAGACCTTCGCGACCTTGTCATACGCTTCGCCCGCCGCGTCGTCCTTTGTCCTGCCTATGACCGTGAACTCGTCCAGGCCCCCGCAATCGTATATGCTTGTGTGCCCCCCGGAAACAACAACGCCTATGAACGGGAACATTTCCTCAATTCTCCCTTTTCCCAGAAAACAGGACGCGATGTGGGCATGCAGGTGATCTACCCCTATGATCGG
>JBDRFA010000185.1:0-10558 GCA_043819235.1 Candidatus Omnitrophota bacterium
CATCCGCGGGATTCATTTCTTGTCCATAAAAAAAACCCAACCATGGTAAGGTTGGGTCCGCAATGTTTAACGACTACTCAAGCCCTTCGACAGGCTCAGGATTCCTTCGGGCTTTGCCCTCAGTTGTCGGTAACCGGCTGACCTTCTCGTGAATTGTTTATCGTGAATTGTGAATCGTACAACAACAACCATTCACGATCCACTATTCACCATTCACGAATCAGGTCCCCTGGTTTTGCGTCCCACTCTTACGAGTGGTTTGCCATTATTACGATCTTTCAAAGAACTCATTTGCTAAACACCTTTCGAAACTCTAAGCTAAGTTTACCATATTTTACACAGAATGCAAGCCGATTTTGCTGGCTTTTTTATGCTTAACAGAGATTCGTTATTACCCTTTGACAGTTCCCAGACAAGGCATCCTGAAACCCCCACTATTACAGGGTTACAGCGTATCGGACGGGGGGAGGCGTCGTGTCGGAATTTTTGCAGGGAAATTTTACCGGGCAAGTTCAGATTGACCACAATTTTACAACACCCGATATCTTGTGCTTCGGCCCATCCCGATTCTTTCTATTCTCTTAAGTTTTAGGAGTCTATCAAGAGCTTGATTTACTGTCGGTCGAACTACTTGTGTCTGTTTCGATATTTCTCCGGGGCTTACTTCCTTAACGGTTTGCAAATAGTGCCAGACAGCTAGTTGCTTGACTGAGAGGAGCTTTTCTATATTTTCCAGAGAAAGCAATTGGACGGCCTGTTTTGATTGCTCGAGAATAATTGACAAAAAGAAATCAAGCCATGATGTAAGATTCGGATGATTTGATTTTAAAGATTTTTGGCTTTTTCGCAAAGACATATAATAATCCGGCTTATTATCTTCCACTAATTTTTCATGGGAAACATAAGGCATGTATAAATATCCGGCACGCAACAATAAAAGATTTGTAAGAATTCGAGAGAGACGTCCATTGCCATCCTGAAAGGGATGTATATTTAAAAATTCAACAAGGAAATTACCTGCAATAAGCAAAGGGTGGTATTCTGCTTTTTTAAAAGTATCTTGAGTAACTTCAACAAGTTCGTGCATTTGTTTTGGGGTGAGATATGCGGGAGTTGTGTCAAAAAGAGTTCCGACAGAATTACCGTCTGCATCGATCATTTCAACTTTGTTCTCAGTTTTTTTGTATTCTCCTCGATGCAGTTTATCTTTGTCGACATATTTCAACAGTTCCTTGTGGAAGTGCTTAATTGTGTTTTCGGAAAATTTTATACTTTTCCAGGCATCAAAAACATTTTGAAGCAGTTCGTAGTAGCCCTTGACCTCTTGTTTGTCTCTATCGGAAAATTTTTGAATAGAAATTCCTTTCATGAGTTTCGCAACATTTTCATCTGATAGATGCGCGCCTTCAATGCGCGTAGATGCTCCGGTCGAGGTGACAAGTACGGATCTTTTTAAACGACCCAGAATTTGCGGGCTTAATTTTGCGCCTCCGATCCACTGGCCTTTTAGTCCATCAATTTGTGCTATTTTTGACCAGAGGGAATCGGGAAGGGACTGAAGCCTTTGTTCAAATTTACTATTTTCACTCATGTTCTTGCCCCTTTCTGTAATCTTATAGTTCAACTATATAAAATTGTATAAGATTAGGGCGGCAAAGTCAAGGGTACTTTCGATTTTTGTCCTGTAAAAGGTTCCAATGTTTATCAAGAAATAATCCCAAACCCGGTTTTTTTCTAAACCCACACCTGTACCTGTTCCCAAATCGTTTACGCGGGAATAATGCAAAAGACAAAGGAACGGACATGCGCTTTCGCCGGGGTTAATTGCTTTTTTTTTACCCTTGACCCAAAAAAGAATTTATTGTTTAATGGACACTTCGTTCGGAAAAATCGAGAGATAGCCCTTCCTTCCCCGGCGAGGGAAAAACCACTGTTTTAAGGAGATAAAGGTCCAAAATAGGGCAAAAATGACGTCAAGAGAAAAATAGCCAACTTTTTTGCGGCTAACTATATGTTGTGGCCAGTTTGACAAAGTAAACAACATATGGTATTTTCTAGCGTGGCTCATGGAGAAAGATGTTTCGGGTATCTGCGGGTTTAGTAGAAAAATGGTCTTGAAAGGGTAGAACAGTTTTTGCAAAAGAAAGGATCAAAAATGTACTCAACGGATATTAAGTTTGTCAGGAAAAGAGACGGCCGGCTTGAACCTTTTGACCCTAAAAAGATCGAAAGCGCGGTTTTCGCGGCGGCAAAAGCCGTCGGGGGCGAAGATACCGAAAAAGCGCGGGAGATAACGCGGCAGGCGATCTCCTTTCTGGAGGTCCTTTACAAGACGGACCGGGTCCCGACCGTCGAGAATGTTCAGGATCTCGTCGAGAAGATCCTGATAGAGAACGGGCATGCCAGGACCGCCAAAGCTTACATACTTTACAGGGAACAGCACGCTAAACTGCGCCAGACGCGCATACTCCTTAAAGACGCCGTCAATATGGTTGACGACTATATACAGCAGAAAGACTGGCGCGTAAAGGAAAACGCGAATATGGGGTATTCCCTGCAGGGGCTGAACAATTTCATATCGACGGCGGTCTCCAACAAATACTGGCTCGACCGCATATATCCCAAAGAGGTGGCGGAAAGGCATACGGAGGGGGACATACATATACATGACCTCGGGTCCATAAGCGCTTATTGCTGCGGGTGGGACCTTAAGGACCTTTTGATGCGCGGGTTCGGCGGCGCGTACGGAAAGGTCGAGTCGAAGCCGGCTAAACATTTTCGCGTCGCGCTGGGGCAGATAGTGAATTTCTTTTATACGCTCCAGGGCGAGGCCGCGGGCGCGCAGGCGTTCTCGAATTTCGACACGCTTCTGGCGCCGTATATCTTCTATGACAAACTTTCATACCCACAGGTAAAGCAGTATATGCAGGAGTTCATCTTTAACATAAACGTGCCTACCCGGGTGGGTTTCCAGACGCCGTTCACTAATATCACCATGGATATGATCATCCCCGATTCATTCAAGGACGAGGCCGTCGTGGTCGGGGGCGAGCTCAAGGACAGAAAATACGGGGAGTTCCAGCATGAGGCCGATCTTATCAACAAGGCTTTCTGCGATGTGATGAGCGAAGGGGACGCGAAAGGACGGATATTTTCGTTCCCGATACCTACCTATAACATAACGAAAGACTTCGACTGGGATAACCCGGACCTCAAGAGCCTCTGGGAGATGACCGCCAAATACGGCATTCCGTATTTCTCGAATTTCATCAACAGCGATATGCATCCCGACGACGCCAGGAGCATGTGCTGCCGGCTGAGGCTGGACAACAGGGAACTGAAGAAAAGAGGGGGAGGGCTTTTCGGCTCGAACCCGCTTACCGGTTCGATCGGGGTGATCACTCTCAATATCCCGCGCCTGGCGTACATGTCCGCGGACAGGGAAGAATTCTACAAGGGGCTGGACGAGCTTTTGCGCGTTTCCAGGGAAGCGCTTGAGATCAAACGGAAAGTCCTGGAAGACCTTACGGAGCAGGGCCTGTATCCGTATTCAAAGTATTATCTGTCGGACATAAAGAAAAGGCACGGGACGTATTGGGGCAACCATTTTTCCACGATAGGCGTCGTGGGGGTGAACGAAGGGTGTTTGAATTTCCTGAAGGAAGATATCAGCTCGAAGAAAGGCCGCGCGTTCACGCTGGAACTGTTGAACTATATCCGTGAACGCATGATGGAATTCCAGGAGGCGACCGGGCATATGTACAACCTCGAAGCCACTCCGGCGGAAGGGACCACGTACCGCCTGGCCAAGATGGATAAGGAGAAATTCCCGGGCATCATCACCAGGGGAAAGGAAGATCCATATTATACGAATTCTTCGAACCTGCCCGTCAATTTCACGGAAGACCTGTTTGAGGCGCTGGACCACCAGGATGAGATACAGTCCCTTTATACGGGAGGCACGGTGTTCCATATGTTCCTGGGGGAGCGCGTGGAAGACAGCGAAGTGTGTAAAAGGCTTGTGCGCAAAGTGGCGGAAAATTATCATATGCCGTATTTCACTATTTCACCGTCGTTCACGATATGTTCGATCCACGGGTATATCCCGGGGGAACATTTCGTGTGCCCTCATGACGGAGAGGACGGGAGCGTCCGGGAAAATACTGTTAAGGAGACGTTAGTATGAACGACAAAAAATGCATGGTGGAAGTGTTCGCGAGGGTTACCGGTTTTTTCCGTCCGGTGCAGACATGGAACGAAGGGAAAACAGCGGAGTTCAAAGACAGGAAAAAGTACAGGATAGACGCGGTAAATGACGAAATGCAGGATGAAAATAGCAGGGCTGCAGAAGCTGTCGCTGGTTGATTTTCCCGGACGCCTTGCCGCGGCGGTATTCGTCCAGGGATGTAATTTCCGGTGCGGATACTGCCAGAACCCCGGCCTCATAAGCACAGAGAGCCCTCCCGCGATGTCGGAAGAAGAAGTCCTGGACTTCCTTGATCTCCGCAAAAAAGTTATCGAGGGCCTGGTCATAACAGGCGGAGAACCGACGATCTATAAAGACCTCCCGGATCTTGTAAGGCGCGTCAAGGCCGCGGGTGTGGCGGTCAAGCTGGATACGAACGGATCGAACCCCGAACAGATAAGGTATTTACTCACCGAGGGCCTTCTCGACTATATAGCCGTGGATATAAAAACGTCCATCTCAAAATACCCGTCCGTCGCCGGAAGGCGGGATGCCGGAGAAAACATATCGGCAAGTATCGGCATTGTCATGTCCGGTAACTGTCCGTATGAATTTCGCACCACCTGTGTACCCGGAGTAGTCGGCGAAGAAGACATTCGCCTTATCGGCGAAACGGTGAAAGGGGCGAAAAAATATTGTCTCCAGCAGTTCAACCCTTCCGTCACATATGACGAAAATTTCGGAAAAATAAAACCCTATAAACCGGCCGATCTCAAAAGATTTAAAAGCATACTTGAAGCATACGTGGAAGAAGTAGAGATCCGCGGCGCGTGATACGGTTTTGACTCGATTCGCATTGTAGCATGGGCACAAAGTGAAGTTTTCGAAAATTAAGGATTTGGAGGCATGGATAGATCAACCGGATCTATTACATCGCAAATGATCTATCCAGCCATTTTTTTTTGAATAAAAAAAATGGCGTCCCCGGGCAGACTCGAACTGCCGCAACCGGCTTCGGAGGCCGGTACTCTATCCATCTGAGCTACGGGGACGCGAAGTGTCTTCTGATGAAAGAACGAGAGCATTATACCCGTTTTCCCGGGATATGTAAATCCTTCTTCACCGTGATTCCTTCTTCACCGTGATGAACGGGCCCGCGGGGAGTACCCACGCCAGGTATCCCTCGTCACTTAAACCTCTCGAAAAATAAGCGCTTCTTTCGCCAGCTGATCTATTACCATGAGACGGGCGAGTGTCGGACCGGGTTTTGCGGAAGAGAACCGTCTGGCAGGGCTATTAAACATGCGTTAGCGGATTGGAGCGCGCTAGAACCATTATTATTTCTGATTTGTATTGACAATGGGCACGGTTTTTAGTATATTTCCCTTGTGGACAGTTGTGTTGTTTGTTTTTATTTTATTGCTAAACGAAACAAAGGAGGTGTTGAGTGAATAAGGCAGAATTTATCGAAGCGGTATGGAAGCAGGGTAAGTACTCCACCAAATCCGAAGCGGCGAAAGCGTATGATTCGGTTTCCGGGGCGCTTACAAGCCGTCTGAGCAAAGGTTCATCGAATGACAGGGTGATCCGTCTTCCTGAACTGGGCACGTTCCAGATGAAACTGAGAAAGGCCAGAAAAGGGAGAAATCCTCAGACAGGCCAGGCTATCAAGATAGCTGCGAAGAAAGTCGTGACTTTCAGAAGCGGCAAAAGCCTCTTGGACAGTCTTTAATAGATCCTTTTAAAGACGGAACGGCCCCCGCCTGATCTTGTACAGGCGGGGGCCGTTTTTTTTGAGCGTGCCGCATTTTTCTGATGAAAAAAGCGGAGTTTTAAGTATAATGAGATATACTTTTCCGGAACACACGGACGTATTAGATCTAAATGACTCGGGGGGCACTTCTCCCGTGTCTGCCTGAGTGGAGGGGATATGTTTACGGTAAATGATGTCGCGAAGATCGTTGATGGTAAAGTTTTGGGGAACGGGAATACTCCGGTCAAAGGGATGCTACACCCCGACTTGGCGGAAGAAGGGGACATGACATTTGCGCTCGATGAACGGACATTTGAACTGGCGAGGCAAAGCCGCGCGGGCTCGATACTTACCGCCGCCCCCGTGGAAAATTGCTCCAAGACGGTCCTGTACGTTAAGAACCTGAAGCTTGCGATGACGGTCCTTTATAACGCGATGCTTGAGAGCCGCATCTATGAGAAAGGCGCTGTACATCCGAGTGCCGTTGTGGCGGAGGACGCCGAGATCGGCAGGAACGTTTCGATCGGGCCGAATGTTGTCATCGGGGATTCCGTGAAGGTAGGAGATAATACCGCGATCATGGCTAATTGCGTTATCGGCAGGCATGTTTCAGTAGGCGCTCGCGTGGTCCTTTATCCCAATGTGACGATATACGAGCATACTGTTATAGCGGACAGGGTAAGGATACATTCAGGGACGGTCATCGGAGCGGACGGGTTCGGCTATATCAGCGAAAATGGTAAAACGTATAAGGTGCCGCAGCTCGGGAACGTCCGGATAGAAGAGGACGTGGAAATAGGGGCGAATTCATGCGTCGACAGGGGCACTTTCGGCACCACGGTGGTAGGGCGCGGTACCAAGCTCGATAACCACGTGCAGATCGCCCATAATGTCGTGCTTGGAAAGAACGTCCTGATCGCGGGACAATCGGCGGTTGCCGGCAGTGCTACCGTAGGGGACAATACGATGGTGGGAGGCCAGTCCGGTATTTCCGATCACACGAATGTGGGAAAGAACGTGAAGATCGGGGCGAAGACAGGTGTAATCGGCCATGTCAGGGACGGCAGTGTTGTTTTCGGATACCCGCACAGGGACGCCGCTGTGGCCAAAAGAATTTACGGTTTGCTGTCGCTGATAGCCAAAAGCGAAAGAAAATTCAGGAAATTTCTCAGGGAACTGCCGGAGAAAGAATGACGTGCTTTATCGTGACAGGGATTTAACGCCAGTTGCGCAGGAGCGGGCAGGCAGTCCGCGAACATACGGGAGGAAGGCAGATGATCGTATTAACGGGCGGGGCCGGGTTCATAGGCAGCTGTTTTCTATGGAAACTGAACAAGGAAGGGATCGACGACATACTTGTGGTTGACCATCTTGACGGTTCCGAAAAATGGCGCAACCTCCTGGGTAAACGGTTCCGCGATTATATCCAGAAAGACGACTTTATCCGTATGGTAGCGGAACATAAGATCCCCGAACCTTCGTTCGTGGTACACATCGGGGCGTGCAGTTCCACCACGCTTACTGATGCCGGGTATTACCTGAAGAACAATTACGAGTATTCCAAGATACTCGCGGAATGGGCGCTTCAGCATAAAGCGCCTTTTCTGTACGCGTCTTCCGCGGCGACCTACGGTGACGGGAGCTTTGGATACAGTGACGGCGACGAAAATACGCTCCGGCTGCGCCCTCTTAATATGTATGGATATTCCAAACACCTTTTTGACCTGTGGGTCCTCCGTAACGGGCTGAAAGACAAAGTGACGGGGTTGAAATTCTTTAACGTTTTCGGGCCGAACGAGTATCACAAGGGCGCGATGATGAGCGTCATCTGCAAGGCCTTTGGCGTGATGAGGGAGGAAGGATACATACGTTTGTTCAGGTCCCACCGGGACGGGTACGCGGACGGCGAACAGAAAAGGGATTTTATATATGTCAAGGACGCGGTAGAAGTGATGTATTATTTCTTCCGTAACCCCGGGAAGACCGGGATATTCAACCTCGGTACGGGCCTCGCGCGCAGCTGGAACGATCTGGCGCGTGCGATGTTCTCCCCTCTGGGAAAAGAACCGGATATCAGATATACGGATATGCCGGAAGAGTTGAGAAAAAAATACCAGTATTTTACCCAGGCCGATATATCGGGGCTGCGCGCTGCCGGCTGCGATGTCAAATTCCGCCCGCTGGAAGGGGCCGTCAAGGATTATATTTCCTACCTGGAAAAAGGCGCCCGCCTTTGACCCGGGAGATATGGGCGTGTTCAGGAAAATTCGGTAAATTCTTTTGTTTCGAAATCGAAGACCGTTATCCGGTTCCGGCCTTTATTCTTGGATTCATAGAGGGCGTGGTCCGCGCTGCTTATAAGGTATTCGGGTTTATAATTATCTTTTCCGTCGTAAGACGCCAGGCCCATGCTCATGGTCACGTTCACCATAGAATCGTCTACGGATATGGGAGTCTGCTCTACCGTGGATTTGATCCGGCCTGCTATATCCAGGGCTTCGTCGGTGAGCTTCTGCAATCGGCGGGCTACGGTTTTCACCTGTTCGGGCCCGGTTTCTATAAGGAGCACGGCGAACTCTTCCCCGCCGTATCGCGCCACTATATCCGAACTCCTGACGTTGTCCGAGATGATCCGGGCGACGGTCTTTATTGCCAGGTCCCCGGCAAGATGCCCGTAAGTATCGTTGAACCGCTTAAAATTGTCTATGTCGCACATTATGAGGGAGAGAGGGCGCTTATACCTTGAAGAACGGTCGACCTCTTTTTTCAGGGATTCCTTGAAATATTTCTGGGTATAAAGCCCGGTAAGGCCGTCGTGCACGGCTTTATATTCGGCTATGCGTTTCTCATGTTCGATCTTTGTGCTGTATTCGCGGTATAAAAGAACGGATAACACAAGGAACAGGACGACCGCGAAAAATATCCGCGTGATGTTCAGCATGTGCCGGTATTCTTCCAGCCCCCGTTTGTATTCTTTGTTGATATCATAGACCAAAAGCGTCCCGATCTCCTGGTTGCCGTAATTTATCGGGTACACGTATTCGGCGCTGAGAATATCGATCTCTTTTACGTCTTCGACGATGCTGTGCGTCGCGCCGTCATCGCCCCGGTACAGGAAATTGACCTTGAGGAAAGGGATATCGTTATATTTATCTATAAAGACCTTTATGTCTTTCAGGGAAAATGAAGGGACCTCGCGTTTAAAACTTTTATATATCGACGACGCCAGGCGTTCGGCGCGTTCAAGGTTATAGCTTGTGGGTTTCTCGATAAAATACTTATACATGATCGCGCTCTGGCTGTTAAGCAGGGTGTTGAACAGGAACCAGCTTGTCACGGCCAGAAATATCACGTACCCTATAAAACGCGAAGCGATCAACCTGAGTTTCATATGCCCCTTTTCTTTTTTTATCCCGGATCCGGCCGCGCGGGGATCCAGCTTATCAATAGTATATCTTATTTACCCGAAAAAACCAAAAATGAAAATAAGTGAATGATTTGAAAAACACCGGAAGATATGCTATATTCACTCAGGAGGCATAAGGCGAAAGGAGACTATATGACGGGGAAGAAATATACTTCGAAAGATATCGTTCAGATGGCCGTTCAGGCCAAGGCCAGGGGTGTGGAACTTTATCTGGCGTTCGCGAGGAACAGCGAGAATTATCATGTCGGTAAACTGTTCACGGAACTGGCGAAAGACGAGCAGAGGCATAAGATGGAGCTGGAAAAATGGCTGGCGTACCTCGGGGCCGGGAATGTGGAAGAAGCGTATCCGGGAGAAAGTTCGCTTTATCTCAAAAGCCTTGTTGACGCGAGTACGTTCAACTGCGGCGAAACACAGAAGCGGATGCTGGAGAGGACCGTCAGCGAGGAAGAGGCCCTCGAGGCCGGGGTCACGTTCGAGAAGGACCTTATGCTTTTTCTGCATGAGCTGAAACAGCATGTTGCCGCTAAAGATAAGGATACTGTTGATGCCCTGATAGATGACGAGATCAGGCATCTCAGGGAGATGTTCTATCTTATAGAAAAACTGCGGGGCAAAGAGGCATAAAGGGATCGTTACGCGGCAAAATCTACTTTGACGCTTTTCTGCACGGAGTTGATCATAAAGATACTGTCGGCGGAAAGGATGTCATCGAGGTGCAGCACCTTTTCTTTAAGAGGGATCTCTCCGGTTTCCAGAAGGTAACGGCGGTATACGCCGTCAAGCAGCCCGCAGGATAAAGACGGGGTCCAGGTATCGGTGCCTGTCCGGATAACGATATTAGATACGCACCCTTCGGTTATCTCGTCGTCCTGGTTCATGAAAATAACGTCATAAAACCCTTTCGAGCGGCCGCGGGCCAGTTCTTTGTCGTAGAGCTCACGGTTGGTCGTTTTGTGTCGCAGGAAAATACCGTTTTTATCCGTCTTAAAGCTCGAAACCGTTATTTTCGCGTGAGAAACGGGTTTGTCGTCCAGCACGGCCGCGGTGAGCCCGTGCGAACCGTTTTTTTTGAGGAGAAGGCGAACGCGGTATTTTTTCTCCGGATCGAAAGAAGACGCGTAACTTTCAAGGAATTTGACCAGCAGGCCCTCGTCATACGGGAAAGAAAAATAGAGGGCTGTTTTTTTCA
>JBDRFA010000186.1:0-5085 GCA_043819235.1 Candidatus Omnitrophota bacterium
ATACATGAAACGGCTGGGAAATGCAAAATAAATTAAGCGCTTTGCGCGAATTGTAAGGCGCGCGGGATCCAAAACGCATAACACGCAGCTCGCAATAGGTTAGCTGGCGAAAGAAACGCTTATTTTTCGAGGGGTTAGAGTAACGAGGGATACCTGGCGTGGGTGTTCCCTGCGGGGACGTTCGATTTTCTTAGACAAATCCCGCCAAGGGTATTCGCTATACTCCTACCCGGGCCCCTCCGCCCGGTGTGGATCCTCCCGGTACGGAGCATAGCGAACACCCCCGGCGATATGAGAGGGAAATCGGACTCAGGAATACCCACGCCAGGCGTTCCCTGCGAAGAGGGGGGGAGTGTAGAGTGGAGGGATGACAAAGAGTTGATATCTTTCGCTTGGGACAGAGAGTTGTCATCCCGAGCGAAGCGCCTGCGAAGTCCCGCCTGTCCCGAGAGCGAAGCCGAGGGGAGCAAAGCGAGGGGAAAGGCGCGAAGTCGAGGGATCTAAGTTCTACAGGTTGATATGAAAAGTATGAAGATATACATCATGGCAGGTTCTGTTTGTTGCTCGGTGATAATAGCGGGCAGCGTGTTCGCCGCGGCCGGGCAAAGGGCTGAAGCCGACCGTCTTCTCCGGAAGGAGAAATATGACGAGGCGCTTGAAAATTATGATAAGATACTTTCCGCGGATCCGAATGACGGGAACGCGCAGTATAACAGGGCGGTCGCGTTGTACCGTAAAGGCGGATTTAAAGAGGCGGAGGACGCGTTCTTGAGAGTGCTCGCTTCGGAGAAGGAGAACCTCGAAGTGCGAAGCATGTATAACGCGGGTAACAGCAGGTTCCGGTCCGGGGAAAGTATGTCCGCGTCCGATCCGCAGTCGGCGATAAACAGTTTCAGGGGTGCCGCGGAGTATTACAGAAAAGCCATCGAGCTTGACCCTGCCGACACCGATGCCAAGATCAATTATGAGCTTACCCTTAAAAAGATAAGGGAACTGGAAAAGATGAAGCAGCAACAGAAGCCGGATCAGCAAAAACAGGATCAGCAGAAGCAGCAGCAAGATCAGCAGAAGCAGGATCAGCAACAAGATCAGCAGGATCAGCAACAAGATCAGCAGAAACAGCAGCAAGATCAGCGGAAGCAGCAGGAACAGCAAAAGCAAGAACAGCAGGATCAGCAGCAACAGCAGCAAGAAAAAGAACAGCAGGAGCGGCAGGAACAGCAGGAACAGCAGCAGCAACAACAGAAACAGGAAGAGCGGCAGAAGGAAGAACAGGAAAGACAGCAGCAGGAGGAGCAGCCGGCCGAGGGGTACGGTGCGCAAGATGAAGGCGAAGAGGGCGAACCCTCAGGCTGGATCAGCAGGGAAGAAGCCGAGATGCTTTTGAGGGCGCAGGAGGAAGAGGAAAACCGTATGAGAGCCGAACAGCGGAAGGCCCGCCGGCTCCGGCGGCCCGCCGTTCTCAGGGACTGGTAATCGGGCGCGACGAGGGAATACCTGGTGTGGGTGTTCTCGGCGGGGCATTAAATGAGCGTTTGCCTACTGCCAGGAACGTTCGCTATACTCCTACCAGGGCCCCTCCGCCCGGTGTGGATCCTCCCTGTACGGAGTATAGCGAACGCTCCTGGCGGAAACTCGTCGCTGAAAATCGGACGTCTCCGCAGGGAATATCCACACCAGGTATTCCTGGAAGGTTGTTAATTACGGGTAGGGAAGGTATTTAAGAATGAAAAAAATTTTCACGATTTTTGTGATACTGGGTTTATTGGCGCCGGTGGCGCCGGCGGAGGATGTCAGGTTCGAGGCTTCTATCGAGAGGGATAACGTTTATGTCGGGAACCCGGTATATCTTTATCTTACTTTCTATGGAGGGAAAAATACGGCGCAGCCCGATACACCTTTGGTCGACGGCCTCCAGATCCAGTATGTCGGGCCTTCCACGCAGGTGTCGATAATAAACGGACGGGTATCGCAGTCCATTTCATATACATACCTGGTGATGCCCCGGAAGAAGGGAGATTTTGAAATAGGCCCGTTCTTTACCGAATACCAGGGCAGGGCTTTCAAGGCCGATCCCGTGAAACTGTCGGTGAACGATTCTCCCGGACCCGGGCGACGGGCGTCCGCGCCTTCCCGGCAGGCGGCTCAGCCTCAGATGATGTCCGCTCCCGGTCCTTCGGCCGGAAGTCCGGCGGAGGGTAGTTTTAACGCGGGAGACAGTATTTTTCTCGCGATGGACGTCGGGAAGAGGACGGTCTATATGAACGAGACCGTGCCCGTGACCATAAAAATGTATGTCAAAGGGGTGGGGCTCAAGGACATAGAATATCCGAGATATGACCATGAAGGTTTTTCCGCCGGGGAATTCGGCGAACCGGACCGCACGACTGAAACGTTTCGCGGCGGGCGGTATGAAATGCTGGTATTTAAACAGGACCTTTTCGGCATCAAGGAAGGTGATTACGTGCTTGGCCCGGCAAAGCTTAATTGCAAGGTCATGGTCAGGAGGAGCGCGTCAAGACGTTCGTCCTTTTTCGGGAGAAGTATTTTTGACGATGATTTTTTTGGCGGCGCTTTCGGTTACACGACCTATCCGATGGAACTGGTATCTAATGAGATCCCGATAACCATACTCCCGTTCCCCGAAGAGGGGCGCCCGGCGGATTTTCAGGGGGCGGTGGGGAATTTCACGTTTGACGCCCAGGTGGACCGCACTAAGGTAAAGGTCGGGGATCCCGTGGTGCTCAGGATGAGCATAGGCGGCCGGGGCAACCTTGATACGGTGACCGCTCCGCGCCTTGCTACCGAAGAAGGCTTTAAAACATATGAGTCCCAGGTCACGAAAAAGGAGAACGTTAAAATATATGAGCAGATCCTCATCCCTAAAACGGACGCGGTAAAAGAGACCCCGGCGGTTACTTTCAGTTTTCTGAACCCTTTGACAGGCAGATATGATACCGTAAAAAGAGGGCCTTTCCCGCTTGAGGTCGAGGCCGGTTCCGAAAGCGCCGTAAAGATGGTATCCCTGCCGGGAGAACGGGAGATGTTCTACCCCGTGGAAGAACTCGGGGAAGATATAATAAATATCAAAGAAAGCCCCGGCAGGATATGCCCCCGGGGACGGTTCCTTTATAACAGCGTCGTATTCTGGGCCGCCCAGATCGTGCCGCTTATAGCCCTTGTCTTTTTCTACGGGGCGCACAGGCAAAAAGAGCGTATAATGAAAGATAAAACTTACGAGAAGTTCCTGAAGGCTCCGAAGAAGGCCAGAAAGGGGATTGCCAGGGCCAGGGCGCATATCGCGAAGGGAGAAATAGTCCTGTTCTATGACGAGATATTCAAGACCGTCGAGACGTATCTTGGCGGGAGGTTCAATTTGTCCCCGGGAAACGTAACGATGCGGGTCGTGGAAGACCGGCTGCGTCCGGCGGGGTGTGACGAAAAAATGCTGGGTATGCTGGGCGAAGTTTTTGCCCGCTGTGAAATGGCACGCTACGCTTCTTCCGTCTCCGGCGCCAGAGAAGCGGAGGATACGCTTGAGAAGGTGAAGAAGGTTATTGACTATGTGGAGAAGGTGCGGGTATAGACGAGGTAACGCCTGGCGCGGGTATTCCCTGCGGGGACGTTTAAAATGGTGAATGGTCTTTAGTGAATAGTGAATAGTTTACAATGGGGTTCACAGAGTTTTTGGTTCCCGATTTTTACGATTCACCATTCACCATAAACTATTCACCGATCAGGCTGCCCCCGGCAGGAGTATAGCGGGCGTCCCCGTTCGGATGTCGGATGATGGAGTCATTATTGTATAGGAATTCTAACCTTTGGCTGGCAAAAGAATAACTTGGCATGCCAGGTGTTCCCGCCAAAGGGGGAAGTTCAGTAAGGGGGGGTAATGAAGGTGGGTGTATGTGTGTGGGTGTTTTTTTTCGCGGCGGGGTTTTGTTTCGCGGCGGCTCAGGGGGATAGTGGGGCTGTGGAGTTGTTTGAGATGGGGAACGGGTATTATGAAAAGGGGGAATACGACCGGGCGGCCGAGGCATACGAGGGGATCATCGCGCGGGGAGATGAAAGCGGCCGGGTGTATTATAACCTGGCCAACGCGTATTTCAAGTCGGGCCGGCTGGGTAAGGCTGTTATAAATTATGAACGGGCGCGTTATCTTATGCCCAGGGACGGCGATCTTGCCGCGAACCTGGCGTTCGCGAGGGAAAGGGTCATAGGAAAAGTCGCCCATCAAAGATCGTTATGGGAGTGGTTCCCTTTGAGGGTTTATCGCGGGAGTTTTACCGCGAACGAATTTATGTTGTTATCGTCGGCGGGATATATCGGCCTGATCATCTTCCTTATTGCCGGTCTCAGGCTGAGAGTGTTGGCCAGATACAGGACCTATGGTATCATACTGGCGGCGGCCTTTATCCTGTTCAACTCTGCTGTCGCGTTTCATAAGGCCGCTGAAACGCGTAATGCCGCCGTCGTGACCGTTCCTCAGGCGGCGGCCATGTTCGGGCCGTTCGATTCAGCCACGAAATATTTCACTTTGCATGAGGGGATGGATGTCGTGGTGCTCAAAATGAAAGACGACTGGTACAAGGTCAAACGCGCTGACGGTAAGATCGGGTGGATAAAGAGCGGGGATGTGGAAAGGGTATGGGGGACGTCCGATTTGCAGCGGTGAATTCTCGCCGGGGGTGTTCGCTATACTCCTACCCGGGCCCCTCCGCCCGGTGTGGATCCTCCCCCGTACGGAACATAGCGGCCCGTCCCCCTTCGGATATAACCGTATCATGTTCACCCGCCTTCTCCAAGAACAATGAAAGCTCGCTATCGCCGGGGGTGTTCGCTATACTCCGTACCGGGAGGATCCACACCGGGCGGAGGGGCCCGGGTAGGAGTATAGCGAACACCCCCGGCGAGAATTCACCGCTGCAAATCGGACGTCCCCGCACGCAGGGGATACCCGCGCAAGGTATTATGACTACGCTCCCCACACCCTCTCCACATCCCCGCTCTTTATCCACCCGATCTTACCGTCAGCGCGTTTGACCTTGTACCAGTCGTCTTTCATTTTGAGCACCACGACATCCA
>JBDRFA010000187.1:0-3621 GCA_043819235.1 Candidatus Omnitrophota bacterium
TTATGAAAGGGACGATAACGGGCAGGGTACCGATGCCGTGAAACACTGGTTTTCCGGGGGTTTGAGGCCGATCTATAATTTTACGGATAATGTCGCGCTGGCTTTTGAGGCGGGGGCGGACCATGTTAACAGCCAGCCTGATAATTTAAACGGTACATTGTATAAGTTCACGATAGCGCCTGAACTGAGGTTCAACAACAAGTTCATGGGCAGGCCCGAGCTGAGGGCGTTTGTTACCTACGCATTCTGGGGCGACGACTTTAAGGGCAGTACCGGAGGAAGCGCGTACAGCGACGATACGAGCGGCCTGACAGTGGGCGTTCAGATGGAAGCGTGGTGGTAAACTAATTAAAAGTTTTACTTATAACCAAAATGTCTTATAATATGGGCGATTGATTCGCTTATGATATATGCATTCCCGTTTTCGCGGGGGGCAAGGTTTAACAGGGAGGGTGTATCTATGGCAAGGCGTACAGATATCAAAAAGATCCTTATCATCGGTTCGGGGCCGATCATAATCGGGCAGGCTTGTGAATTTGATTATTCGGGAACGCAGGCATGCAAAGCTTTGAAAGAAGAGGGATATGAAGTAGTGTTGGTCAATTCCAATCCCGCGACCATAATGACGGACCCCGGGATGGCCGACAAGACATACATAGAACCGTTGACCGTAGAAACCCTGGAAAGGATCATAGAAAAAGAAAGGCCGGACGCCCTGCTTCCGAACCTGGGCGGGCAGACAGGGCTGAACCTTTCTTCCGATCTGCATAAGAAAGGGATACTCGAAAAGTACGGGGTGGAGATCATAGGGGTCAAGGCCGATGCTATAGAAAGAGGCGAGGACCGTATCGAATTTAAAAAGACGATGAAAAAACTCGGCGTAGACCTGCCGAGATCGGAACCATGCCATTCGCTGAAAGAGGCTGAAAAAATAGCTAAAGACCTCGGTTACCCTGTTGTCCTCAGGCCCGCATATACGATGGGCGGGACAGGAGGCGGGATAGCCTATAATATCAACGAATTAAGAGAGATCGTTTCCCGCGGGCTTTCCGCGAGCATCGTCGGCCAGGTCCTTGTCGAAGAATCCGTTCTCGGGTGGGAAGAACTTGAGCTTGAAGTGGTAAGGGACGAAAAGAACCAGAAGATCACGGTCTGTTTTATCGAGAATATCGACCCGATGGGTGTGCATACCGGGGACAGCTTCTGTTCCGCGCCCATGCTTACGGTGCCCGAGAAGCTCCAGAAAAGGCTTGAGGAAATTTCGTACAGGATAGTGGAAGCCATCGGTGTAGTGGGCGGAACGAACGTGCAGTTCGCCTATAACAGGGAAGACGACCGGCTGGTCGTGATCGAGATAAACCCGAGGACCTCCAGGTCTTCGGCCCTGGCGTCAAAGGCGACGGGTTTTCCGATAGCGTGGATATCCACGAAACTCGCGGTGGGGATCAATATGGACGAAGTGCCGTATTGGAGGGACGGGACCCTTGAAAAATATACCCCCAGCGGAGATTACGTCGTCATAAAATTCGCAAGGTGGGCTTTCGAAAAATTCTCCAAAACGAAGGATATACTCGGGACGCAGATGAAAGCCGTCGGCGAAGTGATGAGTATAGGCAAAAACTTCAAAGAATCGTTCCAGAAAGCTATCCGGTCGCTTGAGATCAAGCGTTGCGGCCCGGGAGGAGCGAAAGATTTCAAGGACCTCAGCGAGGATGACTTAAGGGAACGCCTGGCGTACCCTTCGAGCGAGCGTGTATTCCTGATATACGAGGCGTTGCGCAAGGGCATTACGGTCGATGAGATCCATGAGATGACAAAAATAGGGAAATATTTTCTCGGAGAGATCCGGGACCTTGTCAGGTTCGAAGAGGAACTGAAAAAGTTCAAGTTCGCGAAGGTCCCCGAGGATAAATTCAAGAAAGCTAAAGAATGGGGTTTTTCCGACGCGTATCTCGCGCTCCTGTGGAACGTGCCCGAGAAAGACGTGCGCAAAAAAAGGCTGGGTATGGGCAAGAAATGCTCCTATGAAGCGGTGCCTGTAAGCGGTGTCGAGAACGCGGCGTATTATTTTTCGACATACAAGGATATCCCGGATAATGTGCCGGTTTCGAAGAACAAAAAGATCATGATACTCGGAAGCGGCCCGAACCGCATAGGCCAGGGTATCGAATTCGATTATACCTGCGTGCATGCCGCTTTTACTCTCAGGGACGAAGGATATGAGTCGATAATGGTCAATTGTAACCCGGAAACCGTATCGACCGATTATGATACTTCGGATAAACTGTATTTCGAACCCCTGACGATCGAAGATGTCCTGGCGATATACGACAAAGAAAAGCCGGAAGGTGTAATAGTCCAGTTCGGGGGGCAGACACCGCTGAACATCGCGCAGGAGCTGAAGGATAACGGCGTTAATATCCTGGGCACTTCGCCTGAAAGCATCCATTTGGCCGAGGACCGGGAAAATTTCCGGAAAAAGATGATAAAACTCCGTGTTACCCAGCCGGAAAGCGATACGGCCCTGTCTTATGAAGAAGCTTTGGAGGTCGCGAAGAAGATAGGGTACCCTCTTATAGTAAGGCCGTCATATGTCCTTGGCGGAAGAGGGATGGAGATCATCTATGATGAGACGGCCTTGAAAAAATACGCGCTTGAAGCTATAAAGGTAAGCCCCGAACATCCTATGCTTATCGACAGGTTCCTTGAGGATGCCATCGAGCTGGAAGTCGACGCTTTGTGTGACGGTGAGGAAGTCTTTATCCCTGCTGTCATGGAGCATATCGAGCTGGCCGGTGTGCATTCCGGGGACTCCGCCTGTACGATACCCGCGAGGAGCATAAAGAAAGAACACCTGGACGAAATAAAAAAATATACGGCAGTGATAGCTAACGAACTGAAAGTGATCGGGGTCTTAAACGTGCAATACGCGATAAGCGGGGATAAGGTGTATATACTTGAAGCCAACCCGAGGGCGTCCCGTACCGTGCCGATCGTGTCGAAAGTCATGGGGATCTCTGTCGCGAGGATAGCTACGCAGCTTATACTCGGCAGAAAACTGAAGGATTTTCCAGAATTGAAAAAGATCAAACAGCCGAAATATTACGGAGTGAAAGAGGCGGTTTTCCCGTTCAATATGTTCCATGACGTCGATCCTCTGCTCGGCCCGGAAATGCGCGCGACGGGCGAGGTTATGGGGCTGGCCGATTCGTTCGGCATGGCGTTTTACAAGGCGCAGGAAGCGACCGGTTCCAAGCTGCCGCTTGAAGGGACGGTCCTTTTGACGGTGTCGGAAAAAGACAAGGAACAACTCCTGCCTGTGGCGAAAAAATTAAAGAACCTTGGTTTTGATATACGCGCGACTAAAGGAACCGGGGATTTTCTCGAGGCCAACGGCGTAGAGAACACCAGGATAAAAAAACTTCATGAAGGCAGGCCGAATATAGGGGACGCGATCAAAAATAAAGAGGTGAAACTTATAATAAATACTCCCGTAGGGGCAAAGAGTAAATATGATGACAGTTATATACGCCTGATGGCCATACAATACAAGATACCTTATGTGACCTCGATGGCGGCTGCCCGGGCAAGCGCGGAAGGGATAGAATCCGTGATAAAAGG
>JBDRFA010000188.1:0-2568 GCA_043819235.1 Candidatus Omnitrophota bacterium
CTTTATAAACTCATACCAGGCCATATTGCCTTTTAAGTTCCTCTTAATACATTCGTCTTTATCCAGTTTTCTCAATATGCCTTCCCGCACGAAATCCCTGATCGTCCGGTCAGCCCGCAGATAATAGTTTCTGCTTTCATAAGCTATGACATCCGCTTTTGAGAAAATTCGCTTCTGTCCACACCAGTTCAATAAGTCTTTTCTTTTGCTAACCATTTCTTATCACCTCCCGATTATTGGCTCATCTTAACCAGCTGAACAAACCCCATAGAGCCAGGAAAAAGTACACAACAAACAAAAACGACTGCGCGTATAGACGCTTGCGAAAATCTATCACGGCCCAGCAGGCGTTCGTAAACATCCATAGGGCAAACCCGGCCGGATTCTTCTGCACGTTCAATATGACTCCGGTAATAGACAACCCGGCCAGAAGCCACATCATCATTTCCGTGAAGACCCTCGGATCCTTGCCAAACGGACGGTTAGCTTCAATAAACTTGCCGCGGTTATACCAGCTCAGCTTTTTGTATAATTCTTTCCATCCTTTATTGACTTTCATCAGATCTCCTTTCCTTATGCTTAGGAACTCGCTCAACGATGAAGAAATCCTCACCCACGCTTTCTGTAGCACATTCGGTGAACACGCTGGCGAGCAGAGCGCCGACTTCATCAGTAACATGAATAATGACGCGGTGTCCGGACATGAGAAACGAGCCGTCCATTTTCACCCGGGCTTTTCCGAAAACACCGCGAGCCGCGCGCATTGCGGATTCCATCTGCTCCTGGATCAGACTTTTGTCGATCCTTTCGTCAAACTCGAACTTATATACAAATTCCATTTGTGAACCTCCTGTCATCTTAGGAACTCTTCAAGTCCCGCTTTGCGAAATGCCTCACGAATGCGCTTCATTTCAGCCTGAAGCGTTGTCCGCGGCATATTCATCTTTTTGCCCACCTGAACCTGATTCATACCTTCTGACAAATACCGGCATATTTGTTTTTGACGGAATGAAAGGTTAGTAGTCGCTTTTGCCATTACCTCAGGAAGATCCTCTTCCGTTATTTTTGAAATAACCTGTTCTTCATTCATTAGTGCTTTCTCTTTCGCGCTTATTGACTGCTCGTCTTCCATAGCATCGAGTGATTCGCTTAAATAAAAAACTTTGCGTTTATTTCTTCTCCCAAACTTAACAATATCGGCTATCTTATTTCGTGTAACCCTGTTTAAAAACGTTCGTTCGGATGCTCCCGACTCAGGCTGGTATTGATCCTTAATGAAAAACCAATGAACCAGACATTCCTGCATAAGATCTTCGAAACTCTCGTTCCTGAGACATACATAATCTTGCTGGGCATACCTGATAAGGCAACGCACCTCTCGTAATTCCCATTCCTGAAATAGACCACGGTAATTTTGGCTAATATAGACACCTCGCTATTTGGCAGTGTCCGGGAAGCCTTCCATTCATTTGCGCGCGCGGCCGGTTTACGGCCTCCATTTTCGAGTAAGTGGTTTGCATCCGGATAATTCATCAGGCGTCGGCTCTCTTTTTAAAATTCCTTTTAATACGGCTTTGACAGCTTCGAGGATTTTCTGGTTCTGGATCCTCCGGGCCACACCTTCCAGTGGTTTTTCAGGATACACAACACTGAATCCCCGTTTAAACCGATTTTCAAAATTTGATTTCTGCCTTTCGCCCATAACTTCCCTCTACATGCTACATACGACGACTTCTGATAAACTGCCGAAAAAAAGTCAAAAAAAATAAAAATTTTCGTCACCTGGCCGGAAACCGTCGTATATAGCAATAGAGAGTGCAAGTGTATGATCCCCTGACAGGTCAGCGCTAACATCTTGTTATAGCTTGACTTGTAATAGCTTCTATTATAGGGTTGGGGCGCGACTGGGGGACGTCATAATTCCTAACAGGACGCATAAACCGGAAGGATGGTGAAATGACACAAATTATCAGATCAAAAGAGAAAAAGAGATTCGTAATTTATACCCGATGTTCTACCGATGATCAGGCGCAGGGTGATTTTACGACCCTGGACGCGCAAGCGCACCACTGTAAAAACATGCTCGATGCGTTTGGCTATGAACTCGCGGATATCGGGAAAAACGGCATCGTAAATGATGACGGTTATTCCGGCAAAGACCTGAACCGGCCCGGAATACAAACGATCCTGTCCCAGGTAAAGAAGAAGTCCCATATAAACGAAAAGCGGCCGTTCGACGGAATTATCTTTTTCCGCCTCGACCGCTTAACGCGTAATCCCCGGGATCTGTATTCACTGATAGATACTTTTAGGGATAGCGATATCGATTTTATATCTGTCCGAGAAAACCTCGACAGTTCAACAGCTATCGGACGTGTTGTTATAGGGATACTCGGACTTTTATCCGCGTTTGAAAGAGAACTGACAGGCGAGCGCGTGAAAGCCTCCGCAATCGCCCGCGTACGCCAGGGCAAATGGGTAGGCGGTTTCTTATGTTACGGATACAAACTGATAAAAGACGGCGATCCCCTGCCTAACGGCAGACAACCTCACAAGGTTGTGCTGGAT
>JBDRFA010000189.1:0-4192 GCA_043819235.1 Candidatus Omnitrophota bacterium
CTACTGGGACGGAAACACAACTACACAGATAACAGATAATACGACTATGGACTATGACCCGTCGCTATATAACGGCACGATAACGTGTGAGAGCTACCCGGCAGATTGGTCCTGCGCAAACATAAGCTACTGGGATGGAAATACGACTACACAGATAATTGATAATGCAACTTATAACGAAAGTGTGTCGCTACATAATGGCGATATAGCCTGGATGTCTGATATAACCGGCGATTATGATATCTACTACGCGCGACTCGCGTCCGCGTGGATAGATGACGCGTTGACTTCACTATCTTTGGGATATAGCCTCGAAGAGATTGGCCTGATGGCTGACCTTTACGACACGCAGGGTTCAGGGCTTGAAATAGACACCCTTAGCTGGTCCTACCTCTCGGGCAATCTCCCCGGTGACATAGACGGGCTTGTCTATGAAATAGGCGATTCTTGGGAATATGACGGCAACTATTACATCAAACTGGGCAGCGGTCTCGAAGGCGCGCCGCTCGGCGGCGGGGTACCGGAACTACCGGCAGGCGCGATGCCGTTATTCGGCGTGTTCTTTAGCGTTGTGTTTGTGCGCAGGAAAACACGGCGGTCATAGAGCTGTTAAGGTAACAAAAATGGAAATGTAGGGCCCGGCCCCTGTGCCGGGCCAATATTTAATTCAACCTCTTTATAACAACCTTCGCCATTTTTCGCGTGCGTTTCGGTCACATTATATTGTCTGGACACCGCCTAATACGTACATTAAACCCTTGTTTTCGCTTGTTTTCGTTTCTTGTGATATGGGTGCATTTATGCTACAATTACCCGGATTTTGCAATAGCAAATTTTGGGATCATTGAACTATGAGCGCGAAATTTATCCATATCAAAGGGGCGCGGGAACACAATTTAAAGAATATTGACGTTAGTATTCCCAGGGATACTTTATGTGTAATTACGGGCCTGTCAGGGTCCGGGAAATCGTCTCTCGCGTTCGATACGATATACGCCGAAGGCCAGAGGCGGTATGTGGAATCTTTATCCAGTTACGCGCGGCAGTTCATAGAACAGCTTCAGAAACCGCATGTTGAGCATATCGAGGGGTTGTCACCTACCATAAGTATAGAACAGCGGACCAGCGGGCGCAATCCCCGGTCGACTGTCGGTACACAGACGGAAATATACGATTATCTGAGGGTCCTTTTTGCCCGGATAGGCGAGCAGCATTGCCCCGAATGCGGCTCGGCCATATCCGCCCAGAGTTCGCAGGAGATCGTCGACCGGATAATGGATATTCCCCCGGGGACGGCCGTGATGGTACTCGCGCCGCTGGTAAGCGGAAGAAAGGGCGAACACGTGGAAGTGATGAAAGGGGCGAGGAAGAACGGGCTTATCCGGGTAAGGCTTGACGGAAAGGTCATAGATATCGGGGATCATATCCCGGAGATAAACAAGAAGGTCAAACATATCATAGAAGCCGTGGTAGACCGGCTGGTCACCGGCCGCGACGTCAGGGCCCGTTTATCCGATTCTGTCGAAACGGCGCTTGATCTCGGTTCGGGAGTCATAATAGTTTCGCCGGCCGCAGACGTAGGCGGCTCCGGCAAGGGAAAAACCGGGGACATCCTTTTCAGCGAGAAAAATTCATGCCTCAAATGCGGAATAAGTTTCGAGAAATCGGCCCCGAGGAATTTCTCCTTTAACAGCCCCTACGGGGCCTGCCCGGCATGTAACGGTATGGGGAACAAAATGGAGATCGATCCGGACCTGGTGGTCCCCGATAAAACTGAGACGCTTTTGAGGGCTATTGTCCCCTGGAAGAGGGGCGGGAAAGGGATAATACTTCATTATCGCAGATACCTGAGACGGCTCGCGAGGTATCATGATCTTGATATCGATACCGCGTTCGACGCGTTGACGGTGAAGCAGAGGGAAATGGTCCTTTACGGGGACAGCGGATCGGGGTTCGAAGGTGTTATCCCCAACCTCCTGAGGCGTTTCCGGGATTCGGACAGCGAGTTCATAAAAGAGATGATAGGGAATTACATGTCCATCCAGCCCTGTCCGGAATGCCGGGGGCAGAGGCTCAGGGCCGAATCGCGCAGCGTGTTCATCGGGGGTCAGAACATCGCCGATATCTGCGATATGTCCATTCTCCGGGCACAGGCGTTTTTTCGCGGTCTTACGCTGGACACGATGAAGGGCAAGATAGCGGAAGAAAGCCTTAAAGAGATACGTTCACGGCTTGAGTTCATGGAAAATGTCGGACTGGGGTATCTGACCCTGAGCAGGAAAAGGAACACGCTTTCAGGGGGGGAGGACCAGAGGATCCGGCTCGCGACGCAGATCGGTTCCGGCCTGGTGGGTGTACTGTACGTGCTGGACGAACCCAGTATCGGGCTGCACCAGAAGGATAACGGCAAACTCCTGGACACTCTCATCGCGCTCAGGGACCTGGGGAATACGCTTTTGGTGGTGGAACACGACGAAGCGACTATCCGGAAAGCGGATCATATTATCGACCTAGGGCCCGGGGCGGGAGAGCACGGAGGCTGGATCGTGGCGGAAGGGCGGCTTGAGGACGTGCTGAAAAGCGAAAGATCCCTTACCGGCAAGTACCTTCGGGGGGACCTGCGCATAGAGGTTCCCGGGAAAAGAAGGGGATATGCCCCCGGCAAATGCCTTGAGATAACGGGGGCGGCGGAACACAACCTGAAGAACATTAACGTCAGGATACCGCTCGGCGTGTTTAACTGCGTGACCGGGGTTTCCGGGTCAGGGAAAAGCACGCTTGTCGATGAGATACTGTACCGTTCCCTGGCAAAAAAACTTTACCGGGCGAAAGAAAAGCCCGGGAAACATAAGGCGATCAAGGGTACCGCGTTGATAGATAAGGTGATAGTTATAGACCAGTCCCCGATAGGAAGGACCCCCAGGTCGAACCCCGCGACTTACACGGGGGCGTTCGATCCCATAAGGACACTTTTCAGCTCGCTGCCCGAATCCAGGATGAGGGGGTATAAGCCGGGGCGGTTCAGTTTCAACGTTAAAGGGGGAAGATGCGAGGCGTGCCAGGGGGACGGACTGAAAAAGATAGAGATGCATTTTCTGCCTGACGTATATGTCGATTGCCAGGTCTGCGACGGGAAAAGGTTCAACGACCAGACTCTGGAGGTAAGGTACCGGGGGTACAATATTTCGGAAGTCCTTAACCTGAGCATAGAGGAAGCGTTGAAAATATTCGAGAACATACCGGCTATCCGGAAAAAAATGCGGACACTTTATGACGTCGGCCTGGGGTACGTGCGGCTGGGGCAGGCCGCTACGACTCTGTCCGGCGGCGAAGCGCAGAGGGTCAAACTGGCTACGGAACTTTCCAAAACAGCGACGGGGAAGACGCTTTATATCCTTGACGAACCTACTACGGGCCTGCATTTCGCGGACATACACAAACTCCTTGATGTCCTGCATGCTCTCGTTTCCGCCGGGAATACGGTGCTGGTGATCGAGCACAATCTGGATGTCATCAAATCCGCCGACTACATAATCGACCTGGGGCCGGAGGGCGGGGATAGCGGCGGTGAACTTGTGGCGTCCGGCACTCCCGAAGAGATCGCGCGGGTGGCGCGTTCATATACGGGAATGTATCTGCAGGAGGTATTGTCCCGTCGTAAGACGTAATGCCATTTAAACCTGACGGGTATTGTTATCTCCGATGAGAACCGAGATGGGACTGATCACTATGCTCCTACCCGGGCCCCTCCGCCCGGCGTGGAGGCTCCCTGTACGGAGCATAGTGATCAGTCCCATCAGAAAAATGTTTTCGTTTGGTGCCATATGTGTAAAATGGTTGATGTATTGGACGGCTTTTGTTAGTATGTAGGAAATTTATTTTGTTTTGATGTACGCAGGGGCACGGCGCGCCGTGCCCCTACGCTATTAATTTAACATTTATGAAAATGAAAAAGATCATATTGTGCGCGGTGGTGGTGGGGGTGTTTTTTGCGAACTCGGGTGTTTTCGCGGAAGACGCTTCAATACAATCCGAGCTGGATTTTACGAGGAAGGCCGTAAAAGACGGGTTTTATGACCTGGCGGAATCCAAGTTAAATTTCCTTTTGGCCCGGGACATTCCCGATGACGTCGAGGCGGAGGCGCGTTTTCTCCTGGGTATGGTCTACTATGAAAAAAAGTTTCCCGCCAGG
>JBDRFA010000190.1:0-4890 GCA_043819235.1 Candidatus Omnitrophota bacterium
CAACGCCTTATCGATCTTTGCCAGCATTTCCTTCTGGCCTTTCACCCTGTCGCGTTCCATCAGTCCCACACCAAATTCTGTAAGAAATCCCAGGGAGAACCTTTCGGTTTCCACTTCAGACCTGAAGGCCCCGGATATCACACCCGTGATCTTATCTCGAGGCAAACCAGATCCGGAAAGAACCCGCGCTATATGATCACGTGCCTCTTTATTCTTCTCATCCCCCTCGGCAAACGCGATCACCCTCGCCAGCGGATCATCCTTTTTCCCCTTTGCCGCGATGAAACCGTCCAGGCGCATGATCTCTTTTACTTTCTCCTCTATCTGTTTCTTCAGCGCGTCACCCTTTAGATCGGCCATGTAATGGACCACGTGAACTCTGGCATAATCCCGCAGAGCTCTCTGGATCCCGAACTTTGGTTCAGTTAATAGTTTTTGCTGCGAAGCCATATCAAGTTCTGTCCCATAAAACGGCACAAGAAGGACACTTGTATGGTCCCCCGGCCTGATGTTGCCGAACAACTCCCGGGCAAAATGTGAGACGATCTTTATCCAGACAGTCTGTGAACGCAGGGACCTCTCGCTTTTTATCTTTTCATAGGTTTCCAGCAATATGTCAAGACGTACCCCATCCATACGTGATATTATCTCTTTCATAGAAGGCAGGCCTGCCAGCGTTCCAAGCAGATCCTCGGCGGGTGCGGGTTTAACCTCTTCTTCCGGCTGGATATATTCATATACCGTATCACCGAGTTCGTTCGTTATTAAAAGTACGCCGTCTTTCGCGTAAGGGTAATTACCGGTGAACTTTTTTAATTCCGCACCGCTTTTTTCCATAAGGTTTGAAAGGTATACCACTGACAGGCTCAGATCGCGTTTTAGCAGTTCTTCTCCTATTCCGGTTTTGGGTTCTTCAGCCAGCCAGTCCCCCGTCACGCCCCGTATTTTCCCATCTTCGGTCATCCGTTTTATTTTCAGAAAATTCTTTTCATCTGCCAGCCAGCTGTCTCTGCCTCCGCCCATTGCCTCGACCATTCGCGCCCGGCCGAAAGAACGGGTGGAATACCTGTCCCAGAACGCGCGCGCCTGAGGCAGTATTTCCTCAGGCAGGTTTTTCCCCAGATAGGACCATATGGTTTCCCTTGTTCTGATCCGCGGGTCTTCCCCTATCGAACCGTTTTTGAGACCGCTTAGAATATCACCGGCCTTTTCTCTTATTGCCGTTTCGATGGATTCGACTTCGGCGTTCTCCAGAAGTCCCAGTTCCGTCGCGCTTAACTCGATGCCGGAAAGCAACGCCAGGTACTCGGCCCTGTTACGTGACATCATTATCAGCGCCGCCCTTATCGGCATAAAAACCTCGGTGACAAAAGGGTTCCTGTCGACTATGACCGCCAGGTCAAAATCCCCGCGGCAAAGCCGGGACAGGTTTACCCCGCTGAAGCCGGTACCCATGTACACTCCCGTTTTACCGCGTATCTCCTCAAGAGACAGATCCCAGTCTGTTTCGTTCGTGGCAAACCACGCGTTCATGGAATGAAGATTCCCGCGGCTGTTTACCGCAGGATCATACACGTTCCTGCTCGCGCAGTTCCGCAGGAAGTCGAAATATCCGGACATTTCCGAAACAAGCAGGGATTCCCGGAGCTCTATCCGGAATCTTTCCTCATATCTCTCGATCTTTGCGCGGGCACCCGTCCCATTGTCCGCCCCGAAACTTTCCTCGATCAGTTCATGGTGACCTCGCCGGTTCTCCGCAAGAAGCCTCCTTATTTTATCCAGTTCATTCAGTTCCGTCATTTTTGCTATCTGACTCAGGTGATACGGCGTGATACCTTCTTCACCAAAAGCAAGGATCTCGTCCGCGGCTGCCAAAATGTGAGCCTTTCGCCAGATATATGACATCTCATCTGCAGGTATGGCCGTTCCTTCTATCCACTCCGGCTGGGTTTCAATAAATTCCCTGCTCATGCTCTTTATCCCTTCGCTTTCCCTGTCTTCATGGAACACGGCTTCCTGCCATACCGCCTCATTTTCTTCTTTTAATCCCTCACGCGTAACGATCACAAGGTTTCCCTCATTGTCATACAAATGATAAGCCGACATGGCCGGAGGCATCGGTATGTCCTTGTCTGTTATGAATTTTGCCTTTATTGTAAGTCCTTTTATGTTTTCTTCTTTCACTTCCGCGAGGCCGGCCTTATCCCGCCATTTTTCGATAATATCCTCTTGTATCCTTTCCGCGTCCTCATCGCCCGCGCTTACGTCTATATCCTTTAACGCTCCGCCCACAAGTGCTGTTTTCGCTGTCGCGGACGCGACATATTCTCCGGGGGCAGACAAACCTGGCGCACCTGTAATACGGGCTAAAACCGCCGCAACCGCCGGATCGGCGTGCAAGGCATAATCCACGACCGGGAGTGACAGGGTAAAAGCGCCCAATTTTTTGAATCCCCGTTTTTCAAACTCGTTTTCATCTTCCATGATCCTTACCCAGAACATCTGTGGCTCGACGGAATCATCGCGAAGGTTATAAAGAGTGATCCCGACATCCCGGAAATCGTCACTTATCTTGATATCACTGTAATATAGATCCCTGATGTCGTCGGTTCCCAGGGCTTCACAGAATATTCCCGGGTTATCGGCTACGTAACGAAAAGCTTTATATACCATCTCCTGGGCTAATAGCTGCCCCACATCCTTCCCTTCGAATTCTTTCACACTTCTCCATGTCACCTCAAAGGCGTCCGCTTCGTCCTCGATAGATGAGATACCGGGCCTCGTCCTGTAATTCACCAGATGTTTCAGTTCATGAGTGAACTTGATCGCCAGCCAGGCTGTCCTGGATCCCATGTCCTGTTTTTCCATGTTCTGTAATTCTCCAAGGCCGACGACTATTATCCCCAATTTGTTCAATGCCAGCGCAAATCCGGGCCTGGTCAGACCTTTTAAAAACAGGATGGGATAAATCCCTTCGTTCTCATCCACTATCCCGGCGTTTATCGTCTTGTCATAAGCTTCTTTTACAAGGTTCTGATACTCCGGAGAATTGGATATCTTTATTGATTCCCATACCTGCATCTGCCGCTCATAATTTGTTGCTGTTCCTATGAAGTCGCCGCACTCCTGCAATTCTTCCGCCAGATCATATAACAGATCCGGGGATATTGTCAGATCCGATACGTTCACCACACCTCGCTCTTCAGCCCGGCTGTACGCCGGCCTCAGCGGTTCCTTGACAACTTTAACCGTCTGATACAAAGACCCCGGTTGGTAACCCGCGCCGAACGCGGGCAGGAGCGGACTTATGAAAGCGAAAAACGTCAACACCGCGGCGAAGAAAAAGACCCTGCCCAGCGATCCCGCCGCTCTGAAGAACCTGCCCGCCGGCGATATCCCGGAAACCCCGCCGATCTCAGCCGCGGGCGCTTCGGCTTCCGGAGGCGTTGCCGTATCCACTACCGTCTCCGCGGATGCGGTAGGCGGTATAACCCGTATATGCCTTTCCAATCCAAGGGTTGAAACGACCTCCTCGAGATCCGCTGTTTCAAATGTTTCGAGTTCCTTTTCGGGAATATCCCGGATCTGTCCCAGAAGATCTTGCCCCTCTTTATCAACAACCACGATATCTCTATTGTTTGCGTCTATCCGGAGGCCTCCGAGCCCTCTTTTTACGGCTTCCACCCATCGAACATGCAGTTCAAATATGACGCGCGATCTCGCTCCCTCCACGTATTCGTGCAGTACCGGGTTCAGCCTGCTGGCGATAGCCATTACACCGGCCTGTGCGAGCGCCGAGCTTAACAGGCGCTCTACTTCTATTACCTGTCCGGCGAGCAGATTGAAATATGGGCATTCATAACCTTTTTCGCTGGTAAATTTCGGCAGTATGGATACATACGATATGTTTTGCTTCTCGAACAGCTCGCAGAGGTTTTCGGTGTGAAACCCTCCGGTCATGAGCATGGCGCTTTCGATACCGCCCTTGCCGCGGTTGAAACGCAGGTTTTTCAGGAAAACATCGTCTCTCTTGAACGAGTACTCATAAAACTTCGCGATATCTTCACGAAAATCATCGAGCCTGGCTGTATTTTCGCCCGGCCGGGCAGTTATCCCGTATTTCGGAGCCTCCCGCCCGATAAAGTCCACGAAATTACGCGCCTCGAACGAGCTTTTGTTCTCAAGATAGTACCTGTAATCCCTTTTGGTGAGCTGTATCGCGAAGATGTTCGAAAGGAGCGCGAGCCTCCGGGAAAGCCCGTCCAGACGGCGCTGCGCATCGTTCCGGAAGAGCGGCTCCTTTATTACTTTTTCAAGCTCATCCAGCTCCTCCATCACCTCATGCCGGTCAACGGTCTCATATATGGACACGTAAACCATGTAATCCGCAAGGGCGGAAAACCGGTCCGCATCGAGCCCCAGATCCCCGGCCTTGTCTAACAGGTATCCATAAAACGCCTTCATTTTTATCCTTTTCACGCTGAAACCGACGCTCTTTTCGGCAAGTTCGCGTACCTCGTTCTTTGAAAGCCTCCTTTTAAGCTCGTCAATAAGGATATTCCTTTCACGGTTCGCTTTTTCAAACTCTATCCTGTTTTCCAGTTCCATTGCCTGGACGAGAAGATACAAATTGGCGGAATTCTTAACCTTTATACCTTTCTCCTTTGCTTTTCTGATCAAAAACTCCAGATAATCGCGGAAATCCCTGTCGCCGGCCTTATACGCGCAATACGCGATATCAAGTTCCAACAACTCACGTGTATAAATATGCCTTTTCAGATTATTCAGAATATGAGTAAGTTCTTTCAGGTACTTATCGACCTCGGTTTTGTACATAAGTGAGTCCCTGTATACCTTGAGATTGGCCAGATACAGGTCCTTGTCCTCGAT
>JBDRFA010000191.1:0-2599 GCA_043819235.1 Candidatus Omnitrophota bacterium
AGGCATACAAACCCGTTCTCCTCCGCGACCTGCCGCAGGACTTCCATGGTTATCATGTTATGGTCCACGGCCAGGTTCTGCTCCTCGAAAACAGGCGCTATCTCGAACTGCGCGGGGCACACTTCGTTATGGCGCGTTTTCGCGGGTATGCCGAGTTTCCAGAGTTCCCGGTCAAGCTCATCCATAAACTTCACCACCCGCGGCTTTATCGCCCCGAAATAATGGTCCTCCATCTGCTGGTGTTTCGCGGGAGTCCTTCCATAAAGCGTCCTGCCCGTCTGGATAAGGTCGAGACGGTTCTCATAAAATTCCCTATCGATTAGAAAATATTCCTGTTCCGGGCCGAGCGTCGCGTAAGCCCGTTTGTTTTCCGTGTCGATGCCGAAAAGTTTAGCGAGACGGCACACCTGTTTGGAAAGAGCGGCTACGGACCTTAAGAGAGGTGTCTTTTTATCAAGCGCCTCGCCGTGATATGAATAAAAAGCGGTCGGTATACAAAGGACCGCCCCGGACGCGCTTTCCTTTATAAAAGCCGGACTCGTGGGGTCCCATGCCGTATACCCTCTGGCCTCGAAAGTCGCGCGGAGCCCCCCCGACGGAAAACTCGAAGCGTCCGGCTCACCCTTGACAAGCTCCTTGCCGGAAAAACTAAGCACCACCCCGCCTTCATCGTCCGGCACGATGAACGAATCGTGTTTCTCCGCGGTAGTTCCGGTCAGGGGCTGGAACCAGTGGGTAAAATGGGTCGCCCCTTTGGACACGGCCCATGTCTTCATCGCGTCGGCGACCTCATCCGCTATGCCCGGGTCGATGGATTTCCCCTGCCTGACAGTCGACATCAGCGATTTATGCGCCTTGTCCGAAAGGTAATTCCGCATCACCTTCAGGCTGAAAACGTTTTCCCCGTAATAATCCGTGATGGCTCCGCTCTTTTTGTTCGTTGTCCCGGCATTCATTCCGACCCTCCTTTTAATATCCCGCATACGTCATTCGCTGTAAACCGTCATCCGCGGACCGTGCCGCGAGGCACCATCCGCTAAACAAAAAACGCCCTTTTAGCCGTAAGGCCGAAAGGACGTCGATATCCCGTACTCCAACTCTGGTTTTCCCGCGGCGCACATCGAAGTACACCAAAACAAAAGAGACGTTCCTCCGGAACGCCTCTTCGCTCAAAACACTGCATCGTGTATACGACGTAGACGTAGATTTTACAGGTCCCCCGGAATTTGTCAAGTACTTTTTTAGCGCCCCTCCGGACTATTCTGAAACTTTTTCGGTATGTCCGACATAAATACCGTTGCAATAATATTTCGACGCGTCTATACCTTTTTTCGTAAGTTTACGCCGTTTCTCGCGCCTCTTATTCGCCTGTTTTACCTTTATCTGGAACCTGCTCTGTATGCTCATATTCCCTCCTTGCCGGAAATACGCTGTTTGACAAATATCCTAAAGATATACCTCTATTTCCCGGCTTTCATTCTACTTTTTACGGCGGGGAAATACAAGCATTAAATACGGCAGCTTTCAGCTTTAAGCTTTAGGCTTTTTATGATCTTTTCTTGGGTTCCCTGAAAAGGTTGTAATACCCGGAAAGGAACGCCCTGAAATGGAACGGCTTGTCGATGACCTTAAGGCGGTTCAGTTCATATACGTCGAGGTTGAACCTGTCCCCGCCCCTATTCGTCGTGCAGGCTCCTTCATATCCGGCCTGTTTGACTATCTCTTTTATCTTATCATTGAACCCGCCAAGGGGGTACGCGAAATATCCGGCTTTAACACCGAGTTCCCGTTCGATCGCCTTTTTACTTCCTTCCACCTCTTCGCGGAGAGCCTGATCATCTTTAACATCCGGCAGATAAACATGTTTCTTCGTATGCCCCCCGAAATCTATACCGTTCTTCGCCATAAGCCGTGCCTGGTCCCAGGTCATGACCCCCGAGTCCCTGCCTACCGAATCCGTGATAAGGAAAATGGTAGCCGGCATGTTATATTTCGCGAGTACCGGGAAAACGTTCAGATAGTTACACTTATACCCGTCATCAAAGGTCAGGGCCACGGTCTTATGGGAAAACTTCCTGCCGCTCTTAATGCCTTCCGCCAGGCGAGCGAGCGGTATGACCGAATACCCGTTCTTATGCAGGAATTCCATCTGGCTCTCGAACAATTCCGGGGATATGCTTAACGAATTATTCCGGTCCTCGTTAATAAAGTGATACATAAGTATGGGGACCGTATATCTCGGGTACATATACAGAAAATAAAAACCGGAAAGCCCCATTACTGCTATTACCGCTATAATTATAAATACCGTAACTATCTTTCTCATATCATCTCGACTCTCCGAATATGTGGGGCCGGCGAAGAAGATATTGTCCGGCCGTATGATCGGGGTGATCCTTAATATTAATCCTTCAACTGCCCATGATACTCCTGCAGGGTCCTGAGACTGATATTGTCCCCTTTTATCACGGATTCTATCCCTTCCGCGCTTGCCCGGGCAGCCGCCATCGAGGTCACATAAGGTATCTTGTATTGTATGGCCATCAGGCGTATATAACTGTCATCATATTTACTCTTTGCCCCTACGGGAGTATTTATT
>JBDRFA010000192.1:0-3813 GCA_043819235.1 Candidatus Omnitrophota bacterium
AAGCGCTTTTTTCGCGGAAATACGAAAAAGAGATGATTTTCCCGACAACGGTGACGTGAAACTTCTTTTGATCCTTACGGCGGCCGTATCGCGTGTTTCGGATAAGACCGGCCGCAGGCGGATGCGTATAGACCTTGAACCCCTACCGGAGAACGGCAAAGAAGAGGTCCTGGAAGTCAACGGTGACCTGATCATCAGGTCCGGCAGGATCGATCTTGAAGAGCTCAGGCAAAAATACGATATGCAGAAAAACCAGATAGACATAATGGCGTAATAGTTCCTGTCCGGCCCCGGGCTGATCTTTTTGCTGGCGCTTTTGATCGCTTGCAACGAAATAAGTTGCAAGCGATTTTTGTTTGAGGTAAACTCTCTATTACAGGATGTCATCATGTAGCAGGGGCTAAGATAAAAGGAGGAGATGTTGGCAAGAGATAATTATTCATATAGTAAGCGTCAGAAAGAATTGGCAAAGAAAAAGAAAAAAGAAGAAAAGAAGCAAAGTAAGCTGGCTAAAAAAAACGTGCAGGACAAAATGGATCCAGAGCAGGATTCGAATTAAGGACTAAAATCTGTACCAAAACGAAAAGGGGAGTGACATGGGATATCAACAAGGTGGCGGTGGAGGATACGGCGGAGGTTTCGGCGGCGGGGCGAGAGAGATGCACAAGGCGGTTTGTGAAGGGTGTAAAAAAGAATGTGAAGTTCCCTTCAAGCCCAGAGGAGACCGTCCGGTCTACTGTAAGGAATGTTTCTCGAAGCGCAAGGAAGGCAGTCGCTAAAAGAGACAGCTTCTGTTTTACGGCATAACCAGTTGTAAAAGCCGTGCAATATTCCAGATCGATGTTTGGCAGGTTAATTGAACAATATTTGAGGAGGAAACATGGGGTTTCAAGGCAGTGGTGGATTTGGTGGGCGTCCCAGAGAGGCCAGAGAGATGCACAAGGCGGTTTGCGAAGAGTGTAAAAAAGAATGTGAAGTTCCGTTCAAGCCTAGCGGGGACCGTCCGGTCTACTGTAAGGAATGTTTCTCAAAGCGCAAAGAAGGCAGTCGCTAAAAGAGACAGCTTCTGTTTCACGGCATAACCAGTTGTAAAAGTCGTGCAATATCGGGAGGCAAAAACATAACCCTATGTGAGTAAAATACTCGCGCAGGGTTTTGTTTTTTTTGTAGAGGAACATATAGACCTGCAGGCTCTGCGGGCGGTATAATAAATTTAAAGATGAAGAGAACCGGAAAGATAAAATACGAGGTAGACCCGCAGAACAGGCTTGTCGTGATACAACCCGGCGAGGATTTGAGGCTTCCCGGGTACAGGACGGTACTCGACGGCCGGTTCGGGATAGACGGTAAAAACGATCTGACCTACCACACAAAAACGCCTCAGGGGTCGGATGTCCCGCGTCAGGTGAGGCTTTCGGGGAAATGGTCCCTGGATAAGGGTCACGACCTCGTCCTGACGCTCGATGGGGAGAATAAGCAGTATGCCGGGGATAAACTCACGATAAAAGGCGGGATAATAGACGCTAAAGATAGCGAGCTGGTATTTTCCGTTACGGTGAAGGACGGCCCGCTCCGGATGCGGGCGTATCTCTTGAAGTTCGGCGGCGTGTGGCGGGCCGATAAATATAACCGCCTGGCATTCGACGTGGCCAGGGAAAGGGGCGCGGCCGATACGCTTACCATGACGGGCAGGTGGTATATCGGCGCCAATAACCGGATCGTCTATATTTACGAGAAGGCGCGCCTTAAGACCAAAGAGAGAACGGCAAACACCGTGACGCTTAAAGGGTATTGGGATATAACGGAGAAATGCAGGATCCTGTACGTTTTAAATAAGAAGATAAACTCACAATTCGATCTCAAAGTAAGCCTGGGGAAACCCCTTAAAAGGGGGTTGCGGTATGAGATAGGTATAGGGATCGTTCCCGCGAAGAGAACGATAACTCTTTCCGGGGAATGGAAAGTGAACGAGAAACTGGGTGTTCTGTTCGAGATGCCGTATGAAAGAGGGAAGCTCCGAAGTGTCGTTTTCGGGGCGAGCTGCAGGCCGGGCAAAGGTAATGAGCTCAGTTTCAAGTTGAAAAATGAATTCGGCAGGGACCTCGGGATGGATGTCAAACTTTCGCGGAAATGCTTAAAAGGCGCCGGCGAACTTTTCCTCAGGGCACTTGCCTCCGGCGGGGAAAAACAGGTCCTGATCGGCGCCGGGTGGCTGTGGTAGGCTGCTTCCCCCGTTTTCTCTTTACAAAAGCCCCGCTATTGTGTATGCTCATAGCCTTGTAAACAAAGGGTAATAGTGCCATCGACAAGATGTATAGGGGATTTAATACGTTAGATCCCTCGACTCGGTCACTTCGTTCCCTCGCTCGGGATGACAGAGAGGTGTCATCCCGAGCGGAGCGCCCGAAGGGCGCGAAGTCGAGGGATCTAAGTTCTTATGAAGGGTAGCGGAACATGATATCGACTAATGGTATAACGATGCAGTACGGCAAGCGGAAGCTTTTTTCCGGCGTGAACATCAGTTTTTCGCCGGGGAACTGTTACGGTCTGATAGGGGCGAACGGGTCGGGAAAATCCACTTTTCTGAAGGTGCTTTCGGGGGAGGCGGAACCTTCCGCGGGGGAGGTCTCGGTGACGCCC
The DNA here is from genome assembly GCA_043819235.1 of Candidatus Omnitrophota bacterium. Classification (GTDB taxonomy): domain Bacteria; phylum Omnitrophota; class Gorgyraeia; order Tantalellales; family Tantalellaceae; genus JBDRFA01. Next base: position 2,641 of record JBDRFA010000192.1, read on the forward strand.
AGGGAAAGGATATCCGTCCTTAAACAGGACCAGTTCGCTTTTGACGAATATACCGTACTGACCACCGTCATAATGGGCCATAAGAGGCTTTATGACCTTATGAGGGAAAAAGAAGCGCTTTACGCTAAAGAGGATTTTTCGGACGAGGACGGTATGCGCGTTTCGGCGCTCGAGGACGAGTTTACGCATCTTGACGGGTGGAACGCCGAATCCGACGCCGGGAAACTTTTAAGCGACCTGGGTATCCCGCAGGAACTGCTCGAGGCGCCGATGAAACAGCTCGAAGCCGGGGAGAAAGTGCGTGTGCTCCTGGCGCAGGCGCTTTTCGGCAACCCGGATATACTGCTCATGGACGAGCCGACCAACCACCTGGACGTCGAGACATGCATGTGGCTCGAGGAGTTCCTGTGTAATTTCAGGAATACCGCTATCGTGGTCTCGCACGACCGGCATTTCCTGGACAAGGTCTGTACGCATATCGCGGATATAGATTTCGGGAAGATCCAGCTTTACGCGGGGAACTTCACTTTCTGGTCCGAATCGAGCCAGCTCGCGCTCCGGCAGCGCAGTGAGGCCAACAGGAAAATAGAGGACAGGCGCAAGGAGCTGCAGGAATTTATCGCGCGTTTCAGCGCTAACGCGTCCAAGTCGCGCCAGGCGACCAGCCGCAAAAAGAGCCTTGAAAAGCTTGTACTCGAGGACATAAAGCCTTCTTCTCGAAAGTACCCTTATATCAATTTTGACCAGGAGCGCGAGTCCGGCAACAATATACTGAGCGTAGAAGGCCTGTCCAAAACGCTCGACGGAGAAGTGCTCTTCAAGGGCCTGTCTTTCACGGTCAATAAGGGCGACAAGATAGCGTTTGTCGGCCGGGGCGATATCGCGAAGACGACGCTTTTTCAGGTGCTCGCGGGCGAGAGCCGGCCCGGGGACGGAAGTTTCAAGTGGGGCATCTCGACGGCCCTGGCGTATTACCCGAAAGACAATACGGGCTATTTCAATACGGATATGAGTATCCTTGAATGGCTTTCGCAGTATTCGGATAACAACGATGAAAATTTTCTCAGGAGTTTTCTGGGGCGCATGCTTTTCTCCGGCGAGGAATGTTTCAAACCGGTCAATGTGCTCTCCGGCGGCGAGCGGGTCCGGTGCATGCTGGCGCGCGTGATGCTC
>JBDRFA010000193.1:0-10285 GCA_043819235.1 Candidatus Omnitrophota bacterium
ATGAAGGCCGATCTTGCTATGGTGATACATTTTCACCAGCCGGTGGGGAACCTCGATCATGTGGTGAACCGCGTGTGCGATAATTGTTACATACCTTTCCTGACCACGCTCCAGAAATATCCCGGCAGATAAGCATGATGAGCGGGTACATAAGATCGGTCTTCAAATGCGAACCTCAGGGCGCGTGGGTAGCGGAAAGGGTCTGGGAACCCGAACTGGCTTCGGTCTTCCATGACGCCGGCATAAAATATGTCGTGCTGGACGATACTCACCTCATATACGCGGGTATCCCGAAAAGCGAGACTTACGGGTATTATGCCACCGAAGATAACGCGAAAGGGGTGTTCGTCTTTCCCTCGGATAAGGAGTTACGCTATATGATGCCTTATAAGCTTCCGCTCGAATGTATAGACCATATGCGTTATGTAGCCAGCAATGTCCATGACCCTGTTTTCGTATACGGGGATGACGGGGAAAAATTCGGCGAGTGGCCGGGGACCCATGAATGGGTGTTCAGGGAAAAATGGCTCGAGAAGTTCTTTGGTGAAGTAATGAAGAACGCGGCGTGGCTTGAGACGGTAACGCTGGCGGAATGCCTGAAAAAGCGCCCTTCCCGGGGGAAAGTGTATCTGCCCGCGGTTTCGTACGATGAAATGTCGGAATGGGCGCTTCCCGCCGAGAGCCAGAAGCGTATGGGGGAAGCGCTCGCGGACCTCAGGCAGTCCGGCAGGGAGGATATGTACAGGCCGTTCATAAGGGGAGGTTTCTGGCGTAATTTTCTGACGAAATATCCGGAAGCGGACCACATGAACAAAAAGATGATATATGTGAGCCGTAAGTTCGAGGCTTTTACGAAGAGCGAAGCGTCCGCTAAAGCGGGAGAAGAAGGGCTGGAGAATATCGAGAAAGAACTTTTAAGGGGGCAGTGCAACTGCGCCTACTGGCACGGGATGTTCGGGGGGCTTTACCTGTTCCATCTAAGGCGGGCGGTATATTGCCACCTTATACGGAGCGAAGCGATGATGGATAAAATGATCCACAACGGGGAACCGTTCTGCAAAGCGGAAGCCCTTGATATGAACGCCGACGGGTTCAAGGAAGTTATCATGGAGAACGGGGAAATGTCGCTTTATATAGATCCTGCCGCGGGGGGCAGGGGACGTTTCACGCTAATAGGAGCGACTGAGGGGTCAAAATTAGAAATAAGCCCCTCCACGTCTTTGCTCAATCCCGTATACTTCTTCATCTCACTTCCCACTGTCAGTGCGGCTTTGCTTAGCGCTGAATATTCCTCAAGGAATACAACCGGGACCCGGATAAGGAGCTGCGCTATTTCGCCAAATTCGCGTTGGATGAGTGCGAATGGTGGAACTGAAGAGGATATGAACATATATGTATGTTCATATGTATATTCATATTGACATTTAACTATGTGTGAGGCATACTATATATGGATGATAGAATTTGCTTTGAGTGGGATACTGAAAAGGAAAGAGCCAATATTCAGAAGCATGAAATTGATTTTGTAACAGCGTCTGAGGCGTTTATCGATCCCCGAAGGAAAATAATCGTCGACTCGAAACATAGTAGAACGGAAGAACGGTTATTTTGCATAGGCAAAGTCAGAGGGAAAATATTAACCGTAAGGTTTACTTATAGAGAAGGAGTAATTCGAATAATCGGGGCCGGTTTCTGGAGAGGAGGAAGATCGCATTATGAAAAATAAAAACGACAAAAATATGCCTATTGGCAAAGTAACGCAAATTGAGGATTTTTTACCCCCGCCGGAAAAGTTAATAATGCCGAAACGGAGCATGAAGGTAACTATTCTTTTAAGTGAATCCAGCGTAAATTCCTTCAAAGAGCTCGCGAAAAAACACCACACAAAATATCAGAAAATAATCAGAAAACTTCTCGATAAATACGTAGAAACCTACCTGGCACATTCTTGATTATGAGTTGTTTTTGATCTTTGAGGTTCTTAACACGACATATTCGGATATTAAGGTGATACGTTAGATCCCCCGACTCCACCCGCCTCCGGCGGGCGGAGTCGGGGGATCTAAGTTCCTGCGGCAAGCTGATCTTTTGCAAATTTAGTTAGAATAAAGCATAACATGTGCAATATACAATAAATACAGGGTTTCCGATTTTCAAAAGTTTCAATAAGAAAGAAATTTTTATTGACAGGAAAGACGGACAAGTGTAAAATCGTAAATCATTCAGTAATACTCTAAAAAACATATATTAACACGCGATAAGCCAACGGTAGAAGGGGCGTAAAATGAAGAACTCCGATCTCGGGAAAGATATCGCTTATCAGAATAATGACATGGGGTCGTCATTATCAAGTTCTTCCGGAAAAACAAGCCGGGCCGCCGTCAGAGGATCTGATCTTCCTGACAGATACGGGGATAACAAGATCATGCTGCTGGTCCGGGACCCGGAAGTCATTTACTCCTACTGGGAAATAAAAAGAGATGTGGAGGACAAGGTCAAGAACGAGATCCATGCGAAAGGCCTTGCCATAGCCAGGAGCATATTGCGTGTTTATGAGCTGACGGGCGTATCGCCGAAAGTGCTGTATGACATTGAGCTGAAGAACTGGGCGGACAGCTGGTACATACATGTGGGGAACCCCGGCAAAGAGTGGATGGTGGATATCGGGTTCCTCTGCACGAACGGCGAGTTCTTTACCCTTGCCAGGTCCAACGTGGTCAAAACGCCTCTTAACAGGATGTCGGATATAAGCGATGAAGAATGGATGTGTCCGGAGGAGCTTTATTTCAAGATGTTTGCCGTGACGGGCGGGTTCGATATCGGGAAGAGTTCGCTGGAGCTCAGGGAGCTTATGGAGCGGCATCTTTTGATCAGAAAAGAGCATTTCTCCGGCGGTATGCTGATGGGCGGCATTTCATCCGCTGAGTTCGGCAGTTCGAGTCTGTTCAGAGGAGTTAAATGACCATGACTAAAGGCTACCTGGCGCTGGTCCTGCACGCGCATCTTCCTTTTGTAAGGCATCCGGAATATGACAGTTTTCTCGAGGAGAACTGGCTGTTCGAAGCGATCACCGATACATATATACCTCTCGTAAACGTTTTCGACGGACTTATCGATGACGGTGTGGATTTCCGGATAACCGTATCGTTGAGCCCCACGCTTATAAGCATGCTGCGGGACGACCTTCTTGTCTTCAGGTTCCTGCGCCATCTGGATAAGCTGATAACCCTCGCGGAACTTGAGGTCAAAAGGACCAGTTCGGACGAAAAGCTCAACAAGGTCGCGGTGATGTACCTGGAAAGGTTCCGGAGGACCAAGTATGTTTTCAGCGAAAAATACGGTAAGGACCTTACCAGGGCGTTCAAGAAATTCCAGGACCTCGGCAAGGTCGAGGTCATAACCTGCTGTGCGACGCATGGTTTCCTGCCGCTTATGGACGAGTACAAGCCGGCGGTGAAAGCCCAGGTCAAGGTCGCGGTCGACGTGTACAAAGAGGTGTTCGGGACCATACCCAAAGGCATGTGGCTTCCGGAATGCGCGTACCATCCCGGGCATGAGGATATCCTCAAGGAATTCGGCATACAGTACTTTTTCGTGGAAACGCACGGGGTCCTCTTCGGCACTCCCCGGCCCAGGTACGGCGTATACAGCCCGTATTTCTGTAAATCAGGCGTAGCCGTTTACTCCAGGGATATGGAAAGTTCGAAAGCCGTATGGAGTTCGAAGGAGGGATACCCCGGGGATTTCAACTACAGGGAATATTACCGTGATATTGGTTTTGACCTCGATTATGAATATATCCAGCCGTTCATTAACGAGTGCGGTACGCGCGTGAATGTAGGCATAAAATACCATAAGATAACCGGCCCGACCGAGGATAAAGAGATCTACGACCGTAAAATAGCGATGGATGTCGCCGCCAGCCACGCGGGGAATTTCATGTTCAACCGGGAGAAACAGGTGGAGCATCTCTCGGGCATGATGGACAGGAAACCCATAATTATATCGCCGTATGACGCGGAACTCTTCGGGCACTGGTGGTTCGAGGGCCCGGAATGGCTGGGCTTTCTGATGCGCAAGATATATTTTGACCAGCAGAGCATAAAGACTATCACTCCCGGGGAATATCTCAAGATGTATGACAGTTTTCCGGTGCTGACGCCGTCCATGTCGACCTGGGGATACAAAGGGTATAACGAGGTATGGCTTGACGGGTGCAACGACTGGATATACCGGCACCTTCACAAGATCGCCGAGCTTATGATAGCGGCCGCGCGGGAACATAAGAACGCGAAAGGCCTGGAAAGAAGGGTGCTGAACCAGATGGCGCGGGAAGTGCTTCTGGCCCAGTCGAGTGATTGGGCGTTCATAATGAAGACGGGTACGTTCGTGGAATACGCCGAGAACAGGACAAGGGATCATGTGGTAAGGTTCCTTACCCTGCATGAACAGCTGGGAAAAGGCAACATCGACGTCGAGATGCTGAAGGACGCGGAGAATAAGTTCAACGTGTTCAGTAAGCTGGATTACAGGATATATGCCGGCTGAGGGCCGCATACGGAGAGTACGGTTTCGTTTCCGGTCCGGCAGGAGTACCGGCCCGGATATTATGTAGAATACCAAGGAGGGGAAAAGAGATGATGAAGAAGGTCCTGAAGAAGATCAAAGAAAAGACCGCGATCAAGCGGGCGGCGGCAAAAATCAAAACAACGGCGGCAAAACCGAAAAAAACGGCGAAGCCTGTCACGGCGGCATCGGGGAAGAACGCGGCCAGGCCCGCGGAGTTTTCGGCCATGATAGAGAAGAAGGCATATGAGTTTTATCAAAGCCGCGGTTTTGCCCATGGGAACGATCAGGGCGACTGGTTCGCGGCCGAAAAAGCGGTATTAGCCCAGATCAAAAAATAAGTAGTATCTCCGTAGGCGCGGGAATAAGCGGGGGCCATCAGGCCCCCTGCTTGTTTCAGGCGGAGTACGGCGGAGCTTTTATTTGTGCAAAGGCGAAGCGGTTATCCGGGAGCCGGCGCAAGAGCGGATAAAATAAGGTTATTATGGTGCAGGTTTTGTGCGTTATACTTGGCGGAGGAAGGGGTACACGTCTTTTCCCTCTTACAAAGGAGAGATGTAAGCCCGCGGCGCCTCTTCTTGGCAAATACAGGCTTATCGATATACCTGTCAGCAACTGCCTTAATTCAGGGTTCAACCGTATATACATACTCACCCAGTTCCTGTCGGAATCGCTTAACAAACATATAAACCGCACTTACAACATGGACGTTTTCACGAAAGGTTTCATCGAGATAATGGCCGCGGAACAGGCCATGGATGATACCGACTGGTTCCAGGGGACGGCGGACGCGGTGAGGCGCTGTCTCAAGCATTTCAACAACCCTTCGATAAAGTACATACTTGTCCTCTCAGGCGACCAGCTGTATAAGATGGACCTTGCCGAAATGTACCACCACCACATCACCAAAGGCGCGGAACTGACGGTGGCATGCAAGCTGGTAAACCCGCAGGATATATCGGAGCTCGGGATAATGGGCCTGGATAAGAATTCCAGAATAACAAAATTCGTCGAAAAACCCAAAGACGTTTCAATGATCAGGGATATGGCGGTAATGTCCGGAGGGAAAGAGCGCTATCCCGGGTCGATGGGAATATACCTGTTCAATAAGCCCACTCTGGTGGAACTTCTCGCCAAGGATAAAAAAGCCGATTTCGGCCGTGAGATCATCCCGGGGGCCATCCATTCGAAAAATACATACGCGTATCTTTTTGACGGATACTGGCGCGATATCGGGACGATAAAGGCTTTCTACGAGGAGAACCTTTCAATGACGGACCCTATCCCGCCTCTGGACCTTTTTGACGAGAAGTGGCAGATATTCACAAGGACGAGATACCTGCCTCCCGCGAAGTTCGAGGACAGCCATGTGGAAAGGAGTATTGTCGCCGAAGGCGCGATCCTGCTTTCCACGAAAGTGTCGCATTCCATCATAGGCCTCAGGCTCAGAGTGGACAGCGGTACGGTCATAGAGGATACGATAGCCATGGGATGCGATTATTACGAGACGGTCGAGCAGATAGAAGAAAATTCATCCCGTGGTATACCGCTTCTGGGCGTGGGCAAGAATTGCCATATACGCAGGACGATAATCGATAAGGACGTGAGGATAGGGGATAATGTCAGGATACTGAACTCCAAAGGCCTGGACAACTTTGACGGCCCGAATTATTTTATCAGGGACGGCATAGTGATCATAAGTAAAAATTCCATTATCCCTTCCGGAACGGTTATTTGACCGTGACCGGGTTTCGGTACCCAAAAAAATACGGGATTTGGCTAAAAATCGCAATTCACTCCAAACCCTTCCCCCGCTCTTATGATGCCTGTTCATGTCGTTGAAGTCGAGTGAAGCGCTTAATTTAATATAGTAGGAATTTCCTTTTGCTTGTTATGGCGAAGGAGAATGTGAAGGGGTGTAAAGGTTGAAAAGTTAAAAGGGATATAGGAAATACAGTACGTTAGATCCCTCGACTCGGTCACTTCGTTCCCTCGCTCGGGATGACAATGTGGGTCTGTCCCTTGCTCCCCTCGGCTTCGCTCGGGACAAGCGGGATGAAAATGTGGATTTGTCATCCCGAGCGAAGCCCCGAAGGGGCGGAGTCGAGGGATCTAAGTTCTCCGGGAGATGATGCGTGATGAAAGTGCTGGGGATATGCGGGAGCCCGCGCAGGGGCGGGAACACCGAGGTTCTGCTTGACCGGGCCCTCGAAGGGGCCGTTTCCAGGGGAGCCGTGGTAGAAAAGATCATCCTTGAAGATATGGATATCTCCCCCTGCCGGGAATCTGAATATGAAGAGGTCAGCGCGGAAGGCCTGTCCATAGTCGACGACGATATCCATGTGATCTTCAGGAAAATAAAGGAGGCCGACGCTTTGATCCTCGCCTCCCCGATCTTTTTCGGCAGTCTTTCCGCCCAGACCAAGACGATGATAGACCGTTTCCAGTGTGTATGGGTCGCGAAGAACGCCATGGCCAAAAATGTCTTTAGCAGGAAAATGCCCGGCGGTTTTATCTCTGCCGAAGCCACCAAACGGGAAGATTTTTTCGCTAACGCGAGATCGATCGTAAAACATTTTTTCGCCGCCATCAGCGTGTCTTATTCTGGAGATGTCTTGTGCCCGGGCGTGGACAAGAAGGGAAGCGTGCTTGAACGTCAGGATTGCCTCGAGAAAGCGTTTGAGCTGGGCGCGAGCCTGGCGGCGGGCGGTCCGGGAAAAAGGTGTTAAATGATGTTAACAAATTGGCTTTTCCATGATAATATAAACTGGTGTTTTGCCTTGTTACGTCTACTGATCCGGCATCTTGTGATATCAAGATCCTGATGGATAGAAATATTTAAAGTAATTGTTTTTAACTCTCATAGGGGGGGGGTATGGCAAAAATACTTATTATTGAAGATGGAATTGACACGGCCAAGGTCCTGGAGAAAAGGATGCGAGACCTGGGACACGATGTTATTGTGGTGTATGATGCCTGTTTTGGCACACAACAAGTTCATAAAGGCAATCCGGACCTGATAATACTTGACCTTATGTTGCCGGCGGGAGGTGGGATATCGATATTGGAAAATATGAAAATGTACGCTCCCGCAAAGCAGGTGCCGGTTGTCGTGCTTACGGCGATGAGGGATGAGGAACGGAAAAAGAGGGTTCTGGAGTTAGGAGTAGCCGCCTATATCGAAAAACCTTATGATCCGGAATATCTGGAAAATACGATCAAAACTGTTCTTGCAGAACGGGGGAAATGAAATGACGGGTTTAGGATTGATAGAGGCTTTGCTTAAAGAGCGCCTTGTTACCGAAAAACAGGTTGAAGCTGCCAGGGAGTTGCAGATAGGCGCGAAAAAACCCGTTCATGAGCTTCTGGTCGAGATGGGGTTCCTGGGAGAAGAAGACCTTATGAGGGTATCGTCCAGAGTATTCAATATGCCCATATCGAGACTGAAAGAAGAGACAATAGATCTCGACATAGCGGAGATAATGCCGTATGAAATGGCGAAAAGATACGGTGTTTTTCCGTTGCGCAAAGAAAACGGGACGCTTGTCCTGGCGACCAGCAACCCCCAGGACGTCATAGCGCTCGATGAGATAAAACTACTCAAAAAAATGCCCATTAAACTCGTTTTGAGCACTAAAACTGAAATAGCCGAACATATCGAGGAATATTATCAGTCGGATGATTCTATTTACAATATCCTGAAAAATATCGTTACGGATGCGGATGTAAAGGTCGAAATCCTCAAAGACATAAACCCGGACGAAGGCGTTGTGGATATAGATGAGCTTAAGTCGGATAACGCGCCTGTCATACGGCTGGCTAACCTTTGTTTGAGCGATGCCATTAAGGCCAGGGCGAGCGATATACATATCGAACCGCAGGAAGATTTTACGGAGATAAGGTACAGGGTGGACGGCGATCTCAGGACGATAATGAAGGTGCCGGCAAAACTCCATTCAGCGCTGGTCACGCGCATCAAGATCCTCGCGGAGCTCGATATCGCCGAAAAAAGGAAAGCGCAGGACGGCAGGACAAAAGTGCTCATAAACGACAGGAGGGTAGATATAAGGGTTTCGATCGTGCCGACATTCTGCGGGGAAAAATGCGTTATGAGGCTGTTAGACACGAAAGAAGCGAAAACCGACCTCAATAAGATAGGGATCGGAAAGGATGATCTGGTCGTATTCACCAGGGAAATAAGCAGGCCGCAGGGTATAGTGCTCGCGACGGGCCCGACCGGTTCGGGCAAGACTTCCACGCTTTATGCCGCGCTGGGTTTCATTAAGAATGAGACGCTCAATATAGTGACGGTAGAGGACCCGATCGAATACAGGGTCCGCGGCATTAACCAGATCCAGGTGAACCCTGTCAAGGACCTTACGTTCGCTACGGGATTGAGAAGCATATTGCGCCAGGACCCCAATGTGATGCTGGTCGGAGAGATCAGGGACAGGGAGACAGCGGATATAGCGTTCAGATCGGCTTTAACCGGGCATCTGGTATTATCCACGGTCCACACGAATAACGCCGTCGCCACCATTACGCGCCTCCGCGATATAGGGCTGGAACCTTACCTGATAGCCTCGGCGCTGAACCTGGTGGTCGCGCAGCGGCTTGTGAGGTGTATCTGTCCGGATTGCAAACAGGAGTATTCGCCCGAAGATGTTTTGCGGAACAAGTTCCGGACGCAGCTGGAAGCGGCCCACATTGAAAAATTTTACAAGGGCAGGGGCTGCGATAAATGCGGGTATATAGGTTTCAAGGGAAGGACAGGTATTTTTGAGATATTGAAACTGAACAAGAAAATAAGGGACCTTATCGATAAAAGCGCGGGGGAAGAAGAGATATTCGAGGAGGCGAGGAAAAACGGGATGAGGACCCTCGCGGAAGCGGGTATCGCGCTGGTAGCCGAAGGCGTGACGACGATGGAAGAAGTGATAAAAGTCGCGGATGTCGAGGAGGCATCATTGGCCGAATTGAAAAAGGAAGAAAGAAAGATGCCGAAGATACTGATAGCCGATGATGAAGGGGACCTTTTGGATGTGCTGGAAAAACGTTTCAGCTCCGAAGGGTATGAGGTCATTAAAGCGCGGAACGGGAAAGAAGCCATCGAGATGGCGTCAAGGGAAAAACCGGACCTGGTGATCATGGATATAATGATGCCTGAGATGGACGGTTTTGAAGCGACCCGGGTGCTCAGGTCGCGCCTGGAGACGGCGGTGATACCCATAATGATGCTTACCGCCAAAGGCGGCAGCGGGAACGAAATGGAGGGTTTTGACGCCGGAGCCGACGATTACGTGACAAAGCCTTTTGATAAGGATACTTTTCTCGCGAGGGTACGGCTGCTTCTGAAAACCCGGAAACGGGCCTGAAGTGACGCGGGGAAAAGGAGTGCGAGCGAATGCCTGACAATGGCGATCCGAAAAAGCAGGTAATGTTTTCATCTCATCCGGTTTACGTTCGCCCGGCGGTAACCGCGTTTGCCGGGACAGTCATCACTCTTTTTCTTTTCTTTTTTGCCCATGGAACGGAAACACTTTATCCATGGGGCCTTCTGGCGGCGGGGTTCGTAATAACGGGGCTTCTTACGGTGTACACGAGGCGGGCGGATAAGACCTATGCCGCGTATATATCCCTGAAAAAGGAAACTGAAGTCCGCAAAAAAGCCGAGTCGGTGCATATCGCCAGGGATATAAGTAAGGTCAAGGAAGCGCAG
>JBDRFA010000194.1:0-17791 GCA_043819235.1 Candidatus Omnitrophota bacterium
CAGGGATCCTTTCGTGCCGCTTGTCGGGGTTCCGAAAGAAGGTCCGGCCGGAGGGGTGGGAAGCATACTGGCGGTCGGGGATGTCGTACTGCAGGGTGTAGTGCAAGGGGCGGATGGGGAGAAATGTGCCGTCATAAACGGCGAGATCATGAAAGCCGGGGAAAAGAAAGAAAGGCTGACGGTCGAGGCTGTAAGTGATAATGAAGTGACGATCAAGATCGATGAAGACAGGTTTGTATTAAAGTTGTATCCTTAAGCTGCGGGAAGGATCTATTAAAAGGAGAACTTATGTTCAATATGATCAGCAGGTCGGCGAAAATGTTGAAAGTTCCGGCAGGGCTTATAGTGGCTGTTGCCATGAGCCTGTTACCGGCGTACGATCTGCCGGCCCAGATGGCGGGCATGGCGTCGGTCGGGGGGTCCGGTATCAAACCGCCCGTGGAAGAGGCGGACGGCGGGCTTACGACTTCGGGGAACGTAACCGTGAATTTCAAGGGTGTTGAGATTAAAACGGTGCTGCATTACCTGTCCGAGGTGAGCGGGGTCGATATCATCCCGTCTCCCGGAGTTGACGCCATGGTCACCATGAGGCTGAGGAATAAACCCTGGCAGGTGGCGCTCGATATCGTGACGAGGAATTACGGGTTCGTGTATTCGCAGGAAGGCGACATCATAAGGGTGATACCTAAAGGGCAGTTGTCCGCGGAAGAACCGATAACGGAAGTCCTTCGCCTGAACAATATAATACGCGAGATCGAACTGACAAAGACCGAGAAAAGCGAGGAGATAGCCGTCCAGGAAAAAGAAGAAAGCATTTCCCAGTTAATGTCCGCGATCAATTCTCTCCTGGACACTAAGAGGGGAGAAAAGGCCACGTTCGTAGCGAGCGTTAACTCGATAGTGGTGACCGCTATCCCCGGCAGGATAGGCGAGGTGAAGAAAATGCTGGGGTTGCTCGACAGAAAAACTCCGCAGGTCATACTTGATGTCAAAGTGATCGAGATCACTCTCAATAAGGATGAGCGATTCGGGGTAAATTGGAACGCCATAATCACCGCCGCGGGGGCGAAAAGACCGACAACGTTCCCGTTCCAGACCGACGGTACCCTCCAGCTCCTTCCGAGCGCCGAGCAGCAAAAATATTACGCTTCGTCAACGGCTTTGGGCGGCGACCCCGATTTTCCTTTTATCGTCAATGGGACCATTAACGCCCTGGGGACTATCCCCGCTGTGACGGACCTTTTTACCTTCGGCAGCCTTGATTTCAGCACTTTCACCGCCACGTTAAGCTTGCTGAAGAACCGGGGGGATACGGAAGTTATTTCAAGTCCGCGCATAACGACGCTGAATAACCAGAAGGCCCACATAAAAGTTGTCGATAAGATAATGCTGCAGAAGACGCAGGAGACGACGCAGACCGCCGGCATAATCACTGTCGAATTCGAGAAGGAATCGGACGCCAGGGAAGTAGGCGTGATACTTACCGTGATCCCGCATGTCAACGAGAATAACGAGATCTCGGTGAACCTGCTTCCGGAAGTATCGACTAACAGCGGATTTAACCTGCTTTCCGTGGGGACGGCCCAGACCGCGACGATCTCCCTTACGTTCAGTTCCAGGGAAGCCAACACGATAGTCAGGGTTAACGATGGGGAAACGATATTTCTCGGAGGGCTCATTCGGAAAAACGTGACCAAGACCGATAATAAACTGCCCATTCTGGGCGATCTATTCGGGGGTATACCCGGTATCGGCGGCCTTTTCAGATATGAGGCTGAGCTGGTAGTGAGGACGGAACTGGTCTTTTTCGTGACGGTTCATCTGGTGAAAGATGGGAAGGATTCTATCAGGACTACCAGGAGCATGCCGGCCTACTTAAAATATTGCCAGCCGGAAGAGGCCCCGGAAGAAGGAACTGGAACTGGGACTGGAACTGAAGGACCCGGTGCGGTCATAATGACGGGGAAGCTCAGCGGCAAGACGGAACAGGTAGAAGTCCCCGTCAAGCTTTCGGATCCGTCGGCCGGCAAGAAAAGAGGCAAACCGTTCCTGGATTTCAGGAAGAAAAAATAATAGTTTTTGACAATTGGGCGCCCTGAACAAAGGCGCGGGAGTCAAAAACGATAACAGGGCGGGCACAAGGCCCGCCCCTACGGTTCTTGTGTGAATGTGAAATACGACGCGATCTTCGCAAAAAAAGGCGATATGGTGTACATCTCGCATCTTGATCTGATGATGCTCCTCACCAGGGCTATACGCAGGACGGAACTCCCTTTTTCGCTATCTCAGGGATTTACTCCGCGCCTCAGGCTGAGTATTCCCAAGGCCTTAAAGCTCGGGCGCGCCAGCGACAGCGAGGAGATGTCTTTCTGGCTTGAGGAGGAGTTGCCCGCCGCCGATCTGGCAGAGGTCATCAACCGGCGCTTGCCCGAAGGGATCAGGATAACCAAAGTCAATAAATGCGGTAAATAATTTTAAAGAAAGGATGATATCGATGAGAAAGGGTCATACGAACAAAGAAACTGAGAGCGTAAGCGTGGGAAAGGAAATATTGATAAATGTGGGGCCGGTCGAGAAGCGTATCGCCGTTGTGGAGAACGGCGAGCTGGCCGATTATTTTATGGAAAGGGAGAGTGAAGGGCACCATGCCGGAAGCGTGTATAAAGGCAGGGTTACCTCTATCCTTCCCGGAATAGAGGCGGCTTTCGTGGACATAGGCCTTGGAAAGAACGGTTTTCTCCATGTGAGCGATGTACTGGATAAAAATTCGATCCTTGACTATATGCTTCCGGATGAGGATAAGCCCGCGCTCATGAAGGCAAGGGAAAAGACCAAGGCCCCGAAGATAACGGATATTTTAAAATCGGGTGAGGAGATCATGGTCCAGGTGGTCAAAGAGGCTATGGGGACCAAAGGGCCGCGTTTGACGACATATATAAGCATACCCGGCAGGTACCTTGTGCTTACGCCGCACGATAAGGGTATAGGCATATCCAAGCGGATAGTGGACAGGGATGAACGCAGGAGGATACGGGATATATTGAACAAGATGAATTTCCTGGACAAGGTCGGTTGTATCGTACGGACCGTGGCCGAAAAGCGTACAGAGGAGGAATTGAGCGGGGAGCTGAGATATCTGCTCAATCTGTGGGAAAAGATAAAAATACGGTCGGAGAGGCAGGCTGCTCCCGTGGTCGTATATGAAGAATACGGGGTTGTTCTGCGCATGATAAGGGATGTTTTTACGGAAGACGTTATACAGCTGACAGTGGATTCGAAAGAGGAACTTGACAGGATACTCAAGTTCCTCAACGCGTTCATGCCGTCACTCCGCAAAAAGGTAAAGCTGTATTCCAGACGCACACCTCTGTTCCGGAAATACAACCTGGACAAAAAGATCGATGAGATATTTGAAAGAAAGGTGGCGCTGAAAAGCGGGGGATATCTTGTGATAGAGCAGACAGAGGGGGTCGTGGTCATAGATGTCAATACCGGCAGTTTTGTCGGGAAGAGAAGCCTGGAGGAAACAGCTTACAGGACTAACATCGAAGCCGCGGAGGAGATACCCAGGCAGCTGATGATGAGGGATATAGGCGGTATCATCATTATAGATTTTATCGATATGGAAGATAAGAACCACAGGGACAGGATATATCAGGTATTACAGCAGAAATTGCAGAAGGATAAAGCGAAGATCAGCCTGCGCGCTATTTCTCAATTCGGTATTGTTGAGATGACCAGGCAGAGGATGAGGAAAAGTATAGAAGGGTCTTCGCATGTCGAATGCCCTTTATGCGGCGGTAAAGGCATGATCAAAAGCCCCGAAACGATCGCGATCGAAACGGCCCGTAAAATAGATAATTTGCTGGCTACAAGTACGAAAACACACACACATATATCCGTAACTACTCACCCCGATGTAAGTATGGTCCTTGTATCAGATGAAGCCCGGATGCTGCACGATATCCAGCGGAAATACAGGTGCAAGATCGACCTTAAGGAAGACAAGTCTTTGCATATCGAAAATATCCTCATTGATGAGATGAGCACCGGCAAAAACTGACATTTTATTAATTAACATAATCTTAACAAACGCAGTGTACACTCTACCTGTGGGTTGAGGTGAAATAAAAAAATAGATGCGGGCATCGGTATGTCTATCCCCGATGTCCAGGGAGTATGGCATGAACAGGTTGTTACAAGGGAAAAGGGGTGTTACATTAGTGGAAGTGGTGATCAGTATCGCCATTGTCGCGATAGTGTCGGTAGCTTTGCTGGCGACTATTACGCAGAGCCTTGTTATTTCAAGACAGGCCGATGAAGTTTATACGTCTTCGATCCTGGCCCAGAGGAGAATAGATGTCCTTAAGAAATTCTCGTTTTCGGATATTTTGAACGCAGCACCGGAAACGGATACTCTTATTGACGAGGACGGGGATGGCGATAACGATTACGCGCGCACGACGGAAGTGGAAGTGGATTTTGACGATTATAGTTATCTCATTAAAGTCAAGGTTTCCGTTGACAGGCTGGTTGGCGGGATAAAATCGGGGAATCCCGTAATTATAGAAACGTTGTTTGTGGATCTGTCATAGTAACGGGGGAGGAAGCAGGGGAAGAGGAGTCTTATGGAACCAAGGTTATTGAGTAAGAAGGGTTTTACTCTCATTGAAGTATTATTCGTGGCGATAATAACGGTCATGGTTGTGAGTACGATATTGTCGGCATGGATATTTACACAGAAAACCTGGTCGGGGGAAAGATATCAGACGTTCCTGCGTGTGGATATGCTGAAAAGCATGGAAACTATCAAAAGTGACCTGCGTCTCTCCAGTACGTCGTATATGTCATTCTATCCTATGACGAGCGGCGTGTATACCGCGATGAGCATGCCTCAGGCCGAATGCGACCGGGATGGTTTTTTTACGATGGATTCGGAGGGGAAAATAGCCTGGGACAAAACGATCATATATCATATCGTGACCGATGGCGATGAAAAACACCTTTGCCGGACGGTAATAGATTCATGGGACGACGATCTGGACCAGGACGGGCGATATAACCTGCTTGAGGATGTGGTCTCGGGGGACGATACGGGCGATTCGTATAAATACCTTATGAAAAGTTATCTGGACCGTTTCGAGATCGAACCGTCCGCGCCCCTTATAGAGTTTTATACCGATTCCGCAGAGCCCGTAAAGAGCCGGAACGTGGTGTTCGGATATGCCGAGCTTAGCCCGGGAAGCCATACCATAGAGTTTACGGTGATGGGCAAAAATCAATCATCCGGCGGGTACGCGTTCGGTATAGACAGTATAAGCATCGACCCCTGCGGCAGTTACAGGGACGCGGAATATTACGACTCGTCGTTCGCGCCGGGAGGAGCGCTTACGACGAGCGGAAACTCCATAAACATTTACAATGACAGCATATGGAGGAACCAGAATTATCTCGAGTATGCCGCCTCGGGAGAAGGGTCGTTCCTGGAGATCACCGACGGTTATGACTTGTGGCGTGATTCGGTTTTTGAGAGCGCCAGCAAGAACAATACGCGGTTAGGAGGACAGCAGAGTTACTTAAGAGTAGAGACGCTGGAGGACAGGGAGGAGATGGGTAAGGACGATATCGTATGGCAAGCTTTTTCGGAAGCGGATGACAGCGTAGTGGAGGGCAGGGACGCCGAGTTGCCGGGCTATCCTATTACGGTCAGGACAGTCGTATCTAACGCGAATATAGATACGGAAGGAGTTACTTCCGCCGATCCCGTGAGGTCGGATGTCGTGAGGGTCAAATTCAAGTCATCTTCATCCAATCCGTTCATGATGAGCGCGGCGTATATAACCAGGAGGTCGTCGGGGATGAACGGTGAGGGTAATCAGTCTACCGGCGGGTTATTGATCAGCGAGTATCACCGGCACCAGCAGTTGTTCTTTAAAGATACACATGACATGGACGCCGACGGAAGCGTTACGGATATCGTGGAATATCTTTATATACCGCCGGATTCCGAAGCATGGAGCGAATGGACCGCTTTTCCGCTGGCGCTGTCGGATGATGATGGCACCCTATACCATTATCTGATAACTTTCTGCGTACCTGATCTTGAAACCGTTCCGTTCCCGTCCGGATGGGACGGTTTTGACCCGATGTCGGATAACTGTAAGGATTGGGAGGGGCTCTCGACACATACGTACTACATCACGGAAGGTGATTATGCGGCGGTATTGCTTCCCGCCGCCGGGACTCCGGTGTGGAGCAGCGTATATACCACCGTTCAGTCTGATAGCAATGTATATGTTTCCGCGGAGATCGACGGATGGAGAAAAAGCGGTACGGTAGAATCAAAAATATTCAATACACAGACATCGTCGCCGTCTTATAACGATCTGAAATGGTCCGCAAGCAAGCCTGTCGGCGCGAATATGGGGTTTAAAGCGCGTTCTTCGGACAGTGAAGCTATGGCCGGAGCGGCGGATTGGGATAATATAACGGGTTCCGGCGCTAACCCGCAGTCTCTGGGTATCGGGGCAGGGAAATATGTCCAGTATAAAGCGGAACTATCGAGTGATCTGTACTGGCAGGCGTCCGGTAATACTCTCAGTTATGCGGATTATGTCGATGCCCAGGTTGCCGCGGCGGCGTACAGTTTCCCGGTAAGTTCCGGAGAATATATGGTGACCGGGGTCTATAGCTCCGGATGGATCGACGATGTGGAGATCGACTGGCAGGGGGACACGCGGATATGTGTTATAAAGGGGGATATAGCGAAAAAGAACGATTATGGACAGGTTACGGTCACTATTGACGGAGTAGAGCTCATCAAAGTCCTTAAAGTCGATATCAGGGCGGCGGTGGATTTTCATGGCAGGGTACTGGAAGAAGCGAACATTTTGGAAATAGAGCCGCGGAATACCGGACGGTAAAGGAAGTGGAAAATGAGGACGCGGAAGAGAGATCAGGAAACGGGGATGATCGGACTGGGGAGCAAAAAGGGCATTGTGCTGGTCCTTGTAATGGCGATGACGCTTCTTGTCACATCAAGCACGGTGTTCTTCGCGTCCATACTCAAACAGAGCATGGAACTGATCGAACACGCGAAATACAGTGAGCAGGCGCGGAACGTGGCGGAGGCCGGGATCAACTACGCGCTGGCCAAGATAAGGGATGAAGGGATAGCTTTCATCAGGTCGGATTTTTCAGGCAGTATGGATACCGGTAGTTACGCCGTTACCTATTCGGAGGAGGGAGGGAGGATACTGGTGTCTTCCGTGGGTACGGTAGGTCCCGTTTCAAGGACCGTGACGGCGGAGGTCAAGGATTTTTTTCCGTCCGCTTTAACTAAGATCTTCGGCGCGGCGAATAACGTTAATTTACGCGCGATAGGCCAGTCGCAAATGGCTTTGACCGGGGATATCCACGCGAATAACGATATTATCCTGCAGTCCAGCGGAGTGCAGCCCAGCATCAAGGTGACAGGAACTGTATCCGCCACCAATATGGTAATGGAAGGTGTTAAGTATAACGCGAGCGACGGCCAGGATAAAACGGTCTATATCAACGGGGTTAATAACGACCAGGGGACGGTTACCGAAGGCGCTCCCAGGATAACTTTCCCGGTTTTCGATTTTGAGACGTTCAAGGCGGAAGCCATTGATTCCGGCAGTTATTATTCAGGAGATACCACGTTTAACGGAGCGGATCTTTCTCCCGCGAGCGGGATCGTTTATGTGGACGGAGTAGTGACGATAGAAGGGAATTGCACCGTCGCAGGCGGTATAGTCGGCGACACGATAAATATCGAAGGGACCCTGAGGCAGGTGAAAAGCGGCGACAGGAATATTGTTATCGCGAAAGCGGGGGATATTGAAATACATGGAAAACTTATCGCGGAGGAAGCGCTTGTCTACGCGAAGAGGGACATAACGGTCAGGCATAAGTTTGCCGAACTTGAGATTACGGGTATTTTGACGGCCGAGAGGGATATCCTCGCCAAGGATGTCCAGTCAGATATAACCTATATCTACAAATTGACTTACCCCACAGGGATGCAGGGTATAGACGAAGATGGAAATCCGGTAACGGGTCTGGTGAGCTGGAATAAGTAGTGGATAGTGAATCGTGAATGGTGAATGGTGACTTGGCGAAACAGACGGAGAATGCCGCACGATTGAAAAGCAATAAGTCTTGACAACGAAAACGCCTTTTGATAACATTAATAATCTTTTTATTTGATCCCCGCTTTCGCGGGGATGACGGTACGCGGGGGCCCGCTGTAGTTTATCCCCGCGGAAGCGGGGACGGGGATGACATTATTGAAAAAAAGCAGGGAGAGAATATGTACGCGATAATCGAACTGAACGGCAGTCAGGTGAAAGTGGAAAAGGACTGTAAATTCAAGGTCAACCGGATTAAGGACCAGTCGTCAAAGACGCTCAAGGTCGAGAAGGTCCTGTTCGCTCAGAAGGGCCCGTCGCATTTTGTAGGGGATCCCTATGTGAAGGGCGCGTATGTCGAGTGCGAGATAGTGGATAACCCGCGCGCAAAAAAGGTTATCGCTTTCAAATACCGGGACAGGAAGAGTTCTCAGTCGAAAAAAGGGCACCGCCAGGACCTGACAGAGCTTAAGGTCACGGATATAGTTTTTGGGTGATATTGGAAACGCGGGCGTAGGGGCGCCCCTTGTGGGCGCCCTGAACAATGGGAAAGGTGTCAAAAACGATAATAGGGCGGGTACAAGGCCCGCCCCTGCTTAATTTATAACGAGGTGGAGTCATGGCACATAAAAAGGGACAGGGGTCGTCACGAAACGGGCGCGATTCCAATTCGCAGAGGCTTGGGGTAAAAAGGTATGGCGGCCAGGAGGTCAGCTCTGGGAGCATACTTATCAGGCAGAGAGGGAGCCATTATAAACCCGGCGTGAACGTGCAGAAAGGAAAAGACGATACGCTTTTTGCCACATGTTCGGGCGTTGTTGAGTTTTCCGGCGTGCGTGTCGTAAGCGTTATCCCGAGATAAGATGCTTATAGATCACGCGAAGATTTATGTTGCCGGCGGGAACGGGGGTAAGGGGTGCCAGAGCGTTTACAGGGATGTGTTCCACCGGAAAGGCATTCCGGACGGCGGCGACGGAGGCTCGGGAGGCGACGTGGTCGTTGAGAGTTCTCCGAATTTTCACACCCTTCTGGACTTTAAGTATAACCAGCACCACCGGGCGGGTAACGGCAAGCACGGTGGTTCCAATAAAAAGTACGGCAGAGGGGGGAAGGACCTGGTCTTGCAAGTCCCAGTCGGAACTATCCTCAAGGATGCTGATACGGATCTTATTATCCGGGACCTTGCTTTTCCGGGAGAACGTGTGATAGTGGCCTCGGGCGGAGCCGGAGGGAAAGGCAGCGCCAAACTGCGTATAGCCACCCCCGGGGAAACAGGGGTAGCCAGAACGATCATCCTGGAACTGAAACTTGTAGCTGACGCCGGCATCATAGGGTTCCCGAATGCCGGCAAGTCTACCTTGATCTCACGCATATCAAAAAGCCATTCCAAGATAGCGCCTTATCCATTCACTACGCGTGAGCCGAAACTGGGTGTGGTAAAGTTCCATGATGAGACTTTTACGGCGGCGGATATGCCGGGGCTGATAGAAGGCGCTCATGCGGGCCGGGGGCTGGGAGACCGGTTCCTCCGCCATATCGAAAGGACCGTTGTGCTCGTGCATGTCGTGGATATGTCGCCTGTGGACGGGACCGACCCCGTTGATAATTATTTTAAACTCGAAAAAGAACTTGAGCTGTACGGTGAGAGTGTGAATTTAAAGCAGCGGATCGTCGTTGCGAGTAAAATGGATATGCCCGATTCCGCGGAAAATCTCGAGAAATTCCGGATCGCGGTCGGAGGGGACGTCTATCCGATCTCCGCGTTGAACGGCGAAGGCCTGGACGGGCTGATCACCGCCATTTACTGGAAGATAAAATATGCCAGGGAAAAAACTGAAGAGGATAACGATAAAGATAGGGACTAAAGTCCTTACCGACGAACAGAACAGGATCGACCGGGAAGTGATCAGGCGCCTGGCGGGCCAGATACTTGACCTCGTGGAAAGGAAGATAGAGGTCATCGTGGTGTCTTCCGGCGCGGTCGGGGCGGGGTTGGGGCTTCTGTCCCTCAGAAAAAAAGGCCTGTCGCTTGCCCGGCTGCAGGCCGCGGCAAGTGTCGGGCAGACCCGCCTCATGGATATTTATAACGAATATTTTAACGAAAGGGGATATATCGCGGGGCAGGTCCTCCTGACACAGGAGGATTTCAACGACCGGGAGCGTTTTTTGAACATCAGATATACCCTGAACGCCCTGTTGGAATATAAGGCTATTCCGGTGATAAACGAAAATGATCCGGTGTCCACGGAAGAGATAAAGTGCGGAGATAATGACAGGCTATCCAGCCTTGTCGCGGACCTGTCCGATTCGGACATGCTTATCATCTTAAGCGACGTCGACGGCCTGTATGACGGTGACGGCCGGGTCATAGAGCATGTCGAAGCCGTTACGGGAAGCGTGAAGTCTTTTTGCGCGGGTAAAGGCTCCGAAGAGAGCACGGGCGGGATGAGAACTAAGCTGAATGCGGTCAAGAACGCCACTCAGGCAGGGATCAGGTGTGTTATCGCCAGAGGCAGGAGAAAAAACGTGATCCTGGATATCGTTTCCGGAGCGCGGGTGGGTACGGACTTCGCCGTGCCCGCGCGTACGCTCAGGGCCAGGAAGCGGTGGATAGCGTTCGGGATAAAAGCGAAAGGCGCCGTTATCGTGGATGCCGGGGCGGAGAAAGCCCTGGTCGGAAAGAACAAAAGCCTGCTCCCGGGCGGCATCGTCGGGGTTCGTGGAAAATTTTCCGCCGGGGACGTCGTGGAGATCAGGAACTCCGGCCTTGAGGTGATCGCGAGGGGGCTTTCCAATTATTCCTCGGAAGAGGTCGCTAAAATAATGGGGAAGCGGTCGGACAGGATAGAGGCCGAACTCGGGTACAAGGATTACGATGAAGTGATACATAAGGATAATCTGGTTATAGTGGAGGGCACGTAAGGAAATGGATCACAGCCTGGAGATGAAGAAGATCACCGACAGGGCGAAGAAAGCCGCCGCCGTTTTAAGCTGCATGACGACGGAGGATAAGGACCGCGTTCTTCTTGCGATGGCGGAAGGACTGGGAAAGTTCTCAGGACGCATCAAAGAGGCGAATAACAGGGATCTCATAGAGGCGAAAAAGGGCTTAAAGAACAAGGCGTTCCTCGACCGTTTAAAACTGGATGATAAAAGGATCGACGGCATGCGGGCCATGATGCGTGAAGTAGCGGCGCTCAAGGATCCCGTAGGGGAGGTCATTGAGAGAACGTCACGCCCTAACGGCCTTGTGATAGAGAAAGTGCGTGTCCCCATAGGGGTTATCGGCATAATCTATGAAGCTAGGCCCAACGTGACGGCGGACTGTGTGGCATTGTGCCTGAAATCCGGCAATGCCGTAATTTTACGCGGCGGTTCGGACGCTATAAATACCAATAAAGCGATATATGAGGCGATGTCGGACGCAGGGAAAAGATCGGGGCTCGCCGACGGATCGTTTATATTGATCGAGGATACGTCGAGGGAACTGGTCGACGCGATGCTCTACGCTTCGGACGGGATAGACCTTATCATGCCCCGCGGCGGCGAGTCTTTGATCCGTGAAGTCGTAAGAAAATCCCGCGTGCCGGTCATCAAGCATTATAAAGGCATATGCCATGTGTATGTCGACAGCGAAGCTGACCTGGACATGGCGGAGAGGATATGCCTTAACGCGAAGGTCCAGAGGCCCGGGGTATGTAATTCCATGGAAACCATGCTTGTACACAGGGATATCGCGCGTGTCTTCCTTCCCCGTATCGCCCTCAAAATGGAGGCAAGCGGGGTAGAGCTCAAAGGATGCCCGGAGACAAGAAAGATACTCGGCGGCGGCGCCGGTGAGGCCGGGGACAAAGAATACTCGACGGAATGGCTGGACCTGGTCCTTAATATACGTGTCGTGGGTTCGCTTGAAGAGGCTCTGGAACATATCGCGAAATACGGGTCAAAACATTCCGATTCTATAGTGACATCGAACCGTTCAAAAGGCATTGAGTTCACGAAGAAAGTTGATTCGGCGGCGGTATATGTAAACGCGTCAACACGGTTCACGGACGGCGGCGAGTTCGGTAAAGGCGCGGAAATAGGTATTTCGACCGATAAGATACACGCCCGCGGCCCGATGGGGCTTGCGGAACTCACGACGTATAAATACGTTATTTACGGCAACGGCCAGGTGCGGAGTTAGTATGAACATAGGTCTACTGGGAGGCACATTTGACCCGGTACACACGGGGCATCTTATACTGGCGCAGGAATGCTGGCATCAGCTGATGCTGGATAAAGTTATATTCGTCCCCGCTCATATACCCCCTCACAAAGAGATCCAAAGCGGGGTTTCTCCCGCGGACAGGCTGAATATGCTCCGTCTCGCCCTTGAAGGCGATAATCGGTTCGAGATATCGACTTATGATATCGACAAAGGCGGCATTTCCTATTCGATAGAGACGATAAGGCATTTCAGGGAAAAGTATGGTATGGATGCCGGGATATTTTTTCTCACAGGGGCGGATTCCGCCGAGGGCCTTTCCGCCTGGAAAAATATCGACGATATCCTGGACCTTGCGGTTTTTGTCATCGCGACGCGCCCGGGGTGGAGCCAGGACAGCGTTTATGAGCGGCGCCTCAAGCGTCTCGAGATACCGGTAATAGACATTTCTTCGAGCGATATCAGGGAAAGGATACGCGGTAAAAGCCCTGTCGATTATCTTCTGCCCCAGGCTGTCGTCCGTTATATAAGGAATAAGGGATTGTATACCGGGATCTGATCGGAGGGGCGGAGTCGAGGGATCTAAGTTCACCCTTGACCCCTGCTACTTCTATTCGACTTATTTAGCCTTGACATTTGATATCTGTATGATAAACTTAAGCGAAGTTTGTTAATAAGAGTAGAAATATTACGAAGGAGGGACTTATGGCTGAAGGTTATTGCGTAAAATGCAAATCCAAGAAAGAGATGAAGGATGCCAAGGAAGTCACGATGAAGAACGGGAGAAAGGCAATGAAAGGCTGCTGTCCGGATTGCGGTACGGGGATGTACAGGATAATGGGCAAGTAAGCGCTCAAAAAGTATCCCGGCCATGATATCAGTTCAGTTTCATTAAGCGCGGAGTATATTTGTTTTAATCCCGGAATTTGGGTGAGTCTCAACGTAAGACGGGAATGAGTTCAAGTCATCAGTGAAAAAAATAACGGCATCTGAGAAGGCAAATTCAATAGCATATTTTGCGTCGGATAAGAAGGGCGAAGATATTGTTTTGATGGATATGCGTAAGGTTTCGGCGGTGGCTGACTGGTTCGTCCTGGTCAGCGTCGGCTCCTCCCGGCAGATCAATGCTATATCCAAAAATATCCAGAAAGAGCTGGCAAAAACGCAGATACGTCCGCTGCATGTTGAAGGCAGGCATAACCTCTATTGGGTCCTGCTGGATTATGAGGACGTAATTGTCCATGTTTTCACTAAGGAGACCCGCGATTTTTACGGGCTTGAACGCTTATGGGCGGATGCGCCGAGAAAACGGTTCAACGACGAATGTGTGATAAAGACATCGCGAAAATAATAGAGGGAACTCTCAGTAAAGCCTGCAAAAAGTATTTCCTGGAAAACCTTCCTGATGCGAAATTACCGGAAAACATAGAGATCGCGTTGCAGGTGACACGCGACAGTCTGCACGGCGACCTGACCACGAACATCGCCATGCGGCTGGCGTCGCTTGCGCATTGTTCTCCGCTCGTCCTGGGCAGGGGCATCGCGGATTCTTTTCTTGGGCTTATCGAGCCTGCCGGCCTCCTTTCCGTCATAGACAAGGTCGAACTGAAAGGGGGGTTCATAAATTTCCGGTTCACCCGGGAATATTACCGTGAAATACTGTTGGACATAAAAAGGCGAAATAAGAGTTTCGGCAGGTCCGCGACGGGTGGCGGAGAACACATCAATCTTGAATTTGTCAGCGCTAATCCCACGGGCCCGCTTACCATAGCGCACGGCCGTCAGGCGGCTATAGGCGACGCGCTTTCACGTATCCTGCGTTTTAACGGATATAAGGTCACCAATGAATATTACCTTAACGATATGGGAAGGCAGATCGATCTTCTGGGGAGATCCGTCAGGATCCGTTATCTTGCTCTTTTCGGCAGGGAAGATCCCATGCCGGAAGACGGGTATATGGGCGATTATATCGTGGATATCGCGAAAGAGATAAAGGCGAAGAAAGGGGACAGCCTGCTGAATGACGGCCCGTCAGTCGATGTTTTTTTCCGGGATTACGCGGTAAAATATATGATGGGGCTTATCAACAAAGACCTCAAGGATTTCGGGGTATCGTTCGACACATGGACCCCCCAGTCCGTGATAGAAAAGAAGAAAGCGGTGGAAAAAGTCCTGGAATTAATGGAAAAAGAGGGGCATCTATTCGATCACGAGGGGGCCAAATGGTTCGCTTCCACCCGTTTCGGGGACGATAAGGACAGGGTCGTCGTGAAAAGCGACGGTTCTTACACGTATCTGGCCCCGGACATCGCGTATCATCGGGATAAATATAGCCGAGGGTATTCGAGGCTTATCGACCTTCTGGGGCCCGACCATCACGGGTACATATCAAGGATGAAAGCCGCCGTTCAGGCCCTGGGGCGGGACCCGGCGTCACTGGACATAATGATAGTGCAGCTGGTCACGCTTCTCAGAGGCGGCCAGACCGTGTCGATGTCGACGCGCAAGGGAGAGTTCATCAGCCTGCGCGAAATAATGGACGAGATAGGTAAGGATGTTACGCGTTTCTTTTTTCTTTCCAGGCGCCTTGACAGCCATCTGGATTTTGATATCGAACTGGCGAAGAAGGAGTCGTCGGATAACCCGGTTTACTATATGCAGTACGCCCACGCGCGTATCTGCAGTATAAAAAAGTTCAGCCGTAAGATATGGCCGCGTCTTTTGTTCCGGAAAACGGATCTGGCTCTCCTGGGGACCAAAGAGGAAAAAGAGCTTATGCGGAAATTAAGCGAATTTCCTTTCGCCGCTGCCGCCGGCGCGGAAGCGCTGGAGCCGAACCGTCTGGTTGCCTATCTTAACGAACTGGCCAGATGTTTTCATTCGTTCTATACCGAATGCCGTGTGGTCACGGACGATGTATCTCTTTCAAAAGCCAGGCTGTTCCTGGTGGAATGCGTGCGTATCGTCCTGGCAAACGGCTTAGGGCTTTTGAATATTACCCTGCCAGAAAAAATGTGATGTTCGATTTTCTGAAATTCTATCTCAATGAATCCGTGGATACTCCGAAGGTGATCGAGACCCTCGATAAGTACGGATATTCAAGATGCCGTAAGGTTTCCATATGCGGCGACTATTCCTTAACAGGGGAAACCCTTATCATCTATCCAGTCACATTTGAGTATCCGGTGCGCGTCGATATCCATGACGGGAGAGTCCGGTCCATAAAAAGCATCGATGTCGGGTCTTTCAAAAGTATAGGCGACCACAACGGCGTCATTATCCTCAGGACCGGCGTATTAAGGCGTGCCGGGCTCAAAAAACTCCCTGTCGAGGCCGGGGAACAGCCCATAGATTCCTTTGTGGATATCGAGCCCGGGGATTTCGTCGTGCACATAGATTACGGCATAGGGAAATATCTCGGGAGACAGATAATATCCCACAGGGGCTCGGCGGAAGACCATTTTGTCATCGAGTATAAGGGCGGGGATAAACTTTACGTAAAGGACAGGGACCTTCACAAACTGCAGAGGTATATATCTTTTCACAGAAAACCTCCGGAACTCAACAGTTTCCGCGGGAAAAAGTGGGAGGGCAGCAAGAAGAACGCGCTCCGGGGGGCCGCCCGCGTAGCGAAGGAGTTTCTGAGCCTGCAGGCCAAAAGAGACAGTACTCCCGGCTTCGCTTTCGGCGCGGATACGGATTGGCAGAGAGAGCTGGAGGAAGCCTTTCCGTATAAAGAGACCCCGGACCAGTTGAAGACCACATCTGAGGTAAAAAGGGACATGGAAAGCACGAGGCCGATGGACCGGCTTTTATGCGGGGATGTGGGATACGGTAAGACCGAAGTGGCCTTAAGGGCGGCGTTCAAAGCCGTTATGAACGGCAGACAGGTCGCGTTCCTTGTTCCTACGACCATCCTCTCCGAGCAGCACATTAATACTTTCACAAACAGGATGAAGGATTTCCCGGTCAACATACAGATGCTTAACCGTTTCCGGACCCAGTCCGAACAGGAACGGATACTTGAGGACCTTCGGGAGGGAAGGGTGGATATCGTTATAGGGACCCACCGTCTGCTTTCAAGAGACGTTTTATTTAAGGACCTTGGGCTTCTCATCATCGATGAAGAACAGCGTTTCGGCGTCAGGCACAAGGACATAATAAAGGATATGCGTGTGAACGTCGACATTTTAACGCTTACCGCGACGCCTATACCCCGTACTCTTTATCTGGCTCTTATGGGGGGAGGGAAAGACATATCGGTGATAGAGACGCCCCCGCTGGAGAGGCTGCCCATACATACGGAGATAATGGAGAATGACAGAACGCGCGTTAAGAACGCGATAGAGGAAGAAATGGCCCGTAAAGGGCAGGTGTATTATGTCCATAACAGGGTAGAAACGATCGCCGGCGCCGCGAATGATCTGGTAAGGCTCCTGCCTTCCGCGCGTATCGCGGTGGGGCATGGGCAGATGAGCCCGAAAGAGCTTGAAAGCACGATGCTGAAGTTCATAAGGGGTGAAGTGGATATCCTGGTCTGCACCACTATTATCGCTTCCGGGATAGACATCCCGAACGCTAATACCATGATCATTGAGAACGCGGACAGGTTCGGGTTGGCGGACCTCTATCAATTGAGGGGCCGGATAGGCAGATTTGACCGTAAGGCGTACGCGTATTTGATGGTCCGGGATTTTTCCACCCTCACCCATGAGGTGCAGGCGCGGCTTAAGGCCATCAAAAAATACCAGGAACTGGGCTCGGGGTTCAAAATAGCGATGCGTGATCTCGAGATGAGAGGGGCGGGGAACATATTGGGAGTAGAGCAGAGCGGGTTCATTGACCAGGTAGGGTTCGACCTTTACTGCCGCCTTCTCAGGGAAGAGATCAGGAAACTGAAAGTGGCGGCGAATGGTTTTGCTCCTGAGGGCGGGTAGTTCACACTTAAAACTTATACCATTTAAACTTTTGTAGTATTGTTATTTTAAGTTTGATGCACGAATGGAACCGTTCACTATGCTCCTACCAGGGCCCCTCCGCCCGGTGTGGATCCTCCCTGTACGGAGCATAGTGAACGTTTCCATCATAACAGAATGTTTTCGTTTTGTGTCATATTATTGCAACGCGAGTTAAATTAAAACATAATTACAGCTTAAAGCTAAACGCATAGTTTTCCGACTTACGCGAAGCGTTTAATTTTAGAAACTCCTTGAAGCGCGAGGGCGATTTTGGTATTATATGTGTTGCCATATTACGGAAAATATTCCAATTGTCCACGGTCTGTTGAATTAGTTTAACTATGAATATCTTCATAACACTATTAGCTATCTTTATCGCCCTTGTTTCTCCGGGATGTGGGAAAGCGGGGAAGGGTGAAGCCGTTCTTGCCACCATCGGGAAGACAAAGATAACGGTCGAAGGATTTAACGAG
>JBDRFA010000195.1:0-3770 GCA_043819235.1 Candidatus Omnitrophota bacterium
CAACACCTGTAGGTGTTCTAACGCTGTGGCCTACCCCGCCGAAAAGGTTTATTTCTTCCGTAAGATAATACTTGGCAAAAAGAAATCCTGAGGGGAAAACATCGGATTTACTATTGTTGTCAGTCATAGCACTGCTGAACCTGAGCCGGCCATCCGGTTCCCTGCCAGCCTCTGTGTAGAACCAGTCACAGCGTACGCCCGCGCCCAATGCCCATTTATCGATATCCTTGTCAACCTGCAGATATCCGCCTGCGTCAAAAATATTTATATCCGGGAAAAGATCAGGATTAAGCTGCCGGCCCGTATCCTGCCTTTTAACGAAACCGTCCCAATTGCGATAATACATATCCACACCGTATTTGAATACCCCGAGATCCGTGATCTGCATGTTCTCTATTTTTCCGCCCGTTATTATTGACTGCACTTCGTTAGCGGTCACAAAACCGTTATTGATCGAAGCGGTCCTGAATTTATCGGATGGTTCATGTTTTACCCTGTTAAAGTACCCTGAAAGGCTCAACTTGTCCGAAAAACCGCAAAGGTCCTCAATAACATATTCAGCCCTGACAAGGTCCGTTGTTTCTCTCTCCATATCCATACCTACTCTGGGCGCCATAATATCCCGTCCTTCCCCGAAAGTATAAGACAAAAGAAGAGACTGGTCTTCCGCAAGATCGTATTGTATTTTTCCCCACGCGTCCTGCTTCTTAAAAGCTTTCATATCCCGGCCTTCCTGACTATAAGAAGGCTTAAAACTGCTGAGCTTGTTGCCTGACCCATCTTCATATTGCCCGGATTCGGAATAGTTATACCCGCCCATGGCCTGGACGATATCGTTACCGCCTGTCACATAGCCTCCGGTACTCCAGTAATCAAAACTTCCTATCTTTCCCAGGATCTCACCATGAAATCCTTTACGGGGCTTTTTGGTTATCACATTGATACATCCTCCCAGCATCCCCGGTTTAGTGACATCAAAAGGGCCCTCCTTTACCTCTATTTTATCTACCGTTAGCAGGGAAACATGTGATAACGACGGATCTTTCCTGCTCCCACAGGCGCCTTCGAGTATTGTTCCATCCTCAAAGACCCTCAGGTTGGATTGAGAAAAACCCCTGATAGCTACTTCGTTCCCGTAGGCTCCCTTTCTTATCATAGTCGCCTCGATGATCTCATCAGAAAGAACTTCGGCTACATCAACGACTTTATGCGTTCTGAGTACTTCTCTGCCGATATTTCTTTCGGTAGAATCTCCCTTTTCTTCATCTGCTGTAACATAGACATCATCTATGATCACCATATCCCGAGCCATAGCTGAAAGGACGATCCCTGTGAAGAAAAATAACACTAAAAGAATTAATTTATAAAATTTCATTTTTCCTCCTGGCTGTAAGACATTAATATTGATATATTCCGTACAAGCCTGTTCAGATAGCTTCTTAAAGAAATACTTATCGACAGATGCTCTTACAAATAGCGATTTCATACGCAAAAGCATGAGCTGTATTCGGAAAACAACTTTTTCTTTGAGAAGAAACAAACTTTAAGAAATGGGGAGAATTGGCGGCGCGCGGCTAAGAAATGATTGCCCGTGAGTATCTCGGGGAAAACGTTGATCATCCGGAATGATCGCATGTTGCACCTGACATAAAAAAACAAGAATAGGTTCTATGTCTGGCATATCGAATAAAGATGCTACACTCAAAAATTCACAGGCGGGACAATCATGGTGATGTTCATTTTCCTCATGATGGTTATGCAGGAGATGGTTTCCCACGGAAAGGAACAAGTAAAAACCCACGCAGATTATAAATGAAATAACGATTAATGATCGGTTTTGAAAATTTATACGTTTCATTTTAATGTCACCTATATCTCAATCAATTCAACGATATGTTACTAAACTACGCATTTGTTGTCAATAATGTCAGATATATTTCCTGTGACAAGCCTGTTTTCACCGGTTATCTCCGCCCTGCTTTGGGTAGTATAACTTTGAGGAAGCCCTACTTCCCGTAAAATTTCTTTTACCATAGAGCCATACTTACTTCAACGGAGCGCTTCCCCCGGCAAAATCATGCTGCCATGCTGAGCCTTAGCCTTCCGAAGCCGTTCCCTCTGTGAAGAAATAACTTGGTACAGTTCCGCGGGAGCATCAATAATATTTTTTTTAAAAAATGCCTCCGCCCTGTCTAATTTAGCTAAATTTTCTTCGATCCGTATAGTAAACTGACTGGCATATTCTTCCCTTGTATACTCCTTGCCTGATACTTCCATAAACAATCTCTTTAAGTCTTTATAGCAAGGGATATATCCCGTTGGTGTCTCCAGACAACCGGCTTCCCCATTCACCCTCAATTCCATCCACTTGATCCAAACATGTTTATCCTGCACTCCATTAACGAACTTCCCGTCCGCATCGCGCAAAAAGTAGTTCACTCCAAAAACCAATGGAGCCTTCTTGAGTTTTTTGCCGAACTCCAGATTGTTCTTTATATACTTTCCAAAAGGGATGGATATAAAATCCTGTATACTCATCAAGTTGATCTCCGGAACACCTTCTTTACCGATAATCGCGAAAGTTGTCTCGGTTTCCAACGCGGCGCCGTAGGCAACGATACCGTGTTCCCAGCTATAACTCTGCTGAACGGGCACATATGCCTTGGCATCACGCCCGCCATATATTATTCCCGAAAGTTCAACTCCTTCAGGATCGTTCAATTCCGGATCACAATTTGAAAGCGCCTTCAAAGTTACCGCATAACGCGCGTTCTTGTGAGCGCAAGGTACATCTGCGCCTTTTGGATCCTTTTTGCCTTTATACCATTCACCGGAGTAGTTCTCACCTTTATCCGGAACGTCACGCCCCATCCCCAGCCAATATGGTTTTCCCTCATTCACAAGAATATTTGAGAAGATCACTTCTCCGGGGTTGTTGATAACTTCCCAAATGGATGGATCATCTTTGTCGTTCACATTCTGAATAATTCCAAATATGCCTGACTCCGCATTAGCAGCCATACAACGCCCATTTTCTGCGCGAAAATACGCTATATCGTCTCCAAGTATTGTTTCTCCCGGCAGCATTGCTGTTGATGTTTTCCCGCAGGCGCTAGGAAAAGCCCCTGCTAAATATGTCTTGCGCCCTCCCTTGCCCTTAACCCCCATGAGAAACATATGCTCTGCCAACCATCCTTCGCGGTCAGCTTTACTAATAGTTAATCGCAAAGCCAATTTTTTTAGCCCTACTGTATTGCCGGCATACTGTGTATTAACGCTATAAACAGCATCTTTGGTGTAATCTATGTAGATACGTTTTTTATCCACTTCAACACTAACCATACGCTCATCCACTTTGCCGCAAGAATGTAATGTAGCGAAGAATTGTGCCCTTGCTCCCAGTCTCTTGAATTCTTCATATCCCAAACGATACAAAAGATTCAAACTGTGCGACACGTAAAATGAATCAGTACACTCAACACATGGGATACTGAATGCGGAATTGTTTGGTCCGAGTGTAATAAAGCGCACTATCATCATTCGACCTTTCATAGACCCTCGTATTAGTCCTTTAACCTCTTTGAGCCCTTCTTCGCGTTCCATTTGATTAAGCGCATCACTGAGTGTTTCGTTCTGAGGAACCAAATATTTCGTTACTTCACGATCCCTCCCCTGGTCTTCCGGACCATCAAAATGAATAGTATGCCCTGAAATCTTCAAGGCCTTTTCCCCATAACTTGTGTCTCCAACTTTTTTCTGTCTTCCATGAG